>DAOTZS010000115.1:0-6353 GCA_034434335.1 Anaerolineae bacterium | reverse complement strand
GCCCTACTTTCGAGAGAGAACCTCCATCGCCAGAAAGCTGCAGGGCCAAGAAACACGCCCAAAAAAGCATACTTTATTTCCACTTCTATTGTACCTCAGATCGCCCCTAATGCCAACTTTTGAATACCGATGATCACTTCCTCCCCATCCAGCTTTACCGAGGTGGTAAAGGCGCCCTCCAATGGTGGGCGTTGTTCGAAGCGCAGTGACAACGTATCGGCTGCGATGGCCGCGCCGAAGTGAGCCCACACGGGCGCCAGAGCCTCGCTGGCCTGCACCGTCGTATGGATGCGGTCACTGATCTCCAAACCCGACTGCTTGCGTAACTCCTGGATATGTCTGCTGATCTCGCGCGCGTAGCCCTCCCAGCGCAGCGCGTCAGAGATCTCCGTCGTCACAGCCACCAGGTATCCGCCCTCTTCAGCCACAGCCAGGCCAGGCTTCGGCGTCTTGCGGATCTCAACCTCTTCCGGCAGCACCTCCACGGTTTGGCCCTCTACCTCTACTGTTATTGAGCGGCCAGATTCCACGGCCGTGGCGACGGCCAGCGGGTCCATGGCCAGCAGGGCCTGCCGGATGAGGGGGAAGCGCCGGCCGTACTTGCTGCCCAACTGCTTGGGCAGCGGGTGAACGATCACATCCACCAGGTCGCTGGTGGCGGTCACGGTCCTGAGGGACTTGACGTTGAGTTCGTCCATCACCTCAGCCGCCAGGCGTTGCAACCGTTCACCCTCGCGGGCGCTGGGGAGGCCCACAATGGCCTCGGCCAGCGGCTGGCGCAGCTTGATCCCCGCACTTTCGCGTGCCGCGCGGCCCAGGCTGACCACCCGCTGGGCCAGGGCCATATCGGACACCAGCGCTTCGTCGGCAAGTTCGGGCCGTGGCTCCGGCCAGCGGGCGAGATGCACGCTGATAGGTGCCGTGGCATCTACGCCCACGACCAGATTGCGGTAGATCTCCTCGGCGATAAAGGGGGTAAAGGGAGCCAGGAGTTTGCTCAGGGTTACCAATACTTCGTACAGCGTCTGGTGCGCAGCCAGGCTATCCCCCGACAGGGCGCCTGCCTGGCCAGAGAGAGCTGCGGGGCCCGTTACCCCCTCGGCCGTATTCCAGAACCTCCTGCGGCTGAGCCGCACATACCAGTTGCTCAACTCCTCCACGAACTCCGAGATGGGGCGGGTGGCACCAGGCACGTCATATGTCTCCAGCCCCTGGGTGACATCGCTGATCAAGGTGTTGAGGCGAGCCAGGACCCAGCGGTCCAGTACCCCGCGCTCGGCCACAGGAATGGCTGGTGCGCCTGGGTCAAAGCCGTTCAGGTTGGCATAGGTCACGAAGAAGCTGTAGGTGTTCCACAGGGTCAGCAGGAACTTGCTCACCACCTCTTTGACCAGGTTGGCGCTGAAGCGGCGGGCGTTACCGGGTGGGCTGGCTGTCAGCATATACCAGCGCGTGGCATCCGCGCCATGGACGTCGAGCACCGACCAGGGATCCACCACGTTGCCCCGGCTCTTGGACATCTTGCTGCCATCTTCGGCCACCACATGCCCCAGGCAGATGACGTTCTGGAAGCAGGGGCGGTCGAAGAGCAAGGTGCTGACAGCATGCAGGGTATAGAACCAGCCGCGGGTCTGGTCCACAGCTTCGCAGATGAAGTCGGCCGGGTACTGTTCATTGAACAGCTCGCGGTTTTCAAAGGGATAGTGCCACTGAGCCACCGGCATGGAGCCAGAGTCGAACCAGGCATCGGCCACTTCCGGGACGCGGCGCATGGTGGCACCGCAGCGCGGGCAGGGCCAGGTCAGCGCATCAACCGCCGGCCGGTGCAGGTCGAGCGGTTCGCCATCCTGGGTGGGGTCGGGCCACTTCCCTTGCTGCTGGGCCAGATAGCGGGGGTTCATGAACTTGCGGCCGGTTTTCTGGCTCAGCTCGGCCACCGACCCGATGCATTCCTGATATCCGCACGACGGGTTGCTGCAGACCCAGAAGGGCAGCGGGGTGCCCCAATAGCGCTCGCGGGCCAGGCCCCAGTCCACGTTGTTCTCCAGCCAGTTGCCAAAACGCCCGTGCTTGATATGCTCTGGCACCCAGTTGATGAGTTCGTTGTTGGCCAGCAGCCGATCCCGCAGGGCAGTGGTGCGGATGTACCAGGTGGTGCGGGCATAGTAGAGCAGCGGCGTGTCGCAGCGCCAGCAGAATGGATAGGTGTGCTCGTAGATGCCCTGGTCAAACATCAGCCCACGCTCGGTCAGCTCGCGCTGGATCAGCGGGTCGGCGTCCTTGACGAAGATGCCACGCCAGGGGGTCACGGCATCCACGAAGCGGCCCTGTGGGTCCACGGTCATCAGGGTGGGCAAATTATATTTCTGGCCGACGGCCAGGTCGTCGGCGCCGAAGGCCGGCGCGATGTGCACGATGCCGGTGCCGTCTTCGGTGCTGACGAAGTCTCCCGGGATAGCGTAGCAGTAATCTTGGGTGACAGGGAGGAAGGTGTAGAGTGGCCTGTAGTGCCAGCCAAGCAGGTCGCTTCCCTTAGCATGGCGTAGCACACGCGCCTGATCCAGCCGCGAGCCGAAGACCGCCTCCAGCCGCGCCTGAGCCAGCCATAGCCGGTCCTCGTTGTACTCCACCAGCACGTAGTCAATGTCCTGGCCCACGGCCACCGCCACATTGCCCGGCAGGGTCCACGGGGTGGTCGTCCACACCAGGAAGTAGGTCCCTGGCTGATCGCGCAGGGGAAACTTCACGTAGATGCTTGGGTCCTGCGTCCCTTCTTTGTAGCCCAGGGCCAGCTCATGGCTGCTCAGAGGGGTGCCGCAGCGCGGGCAGTAGGGCACGACCTTGTAACCCTGGTAGATCAACCCCCGGTCCCAGAGTTGCTTGAGGATCCACCACAGCGACTCGATGTAATCGTTGGTCAGGGTAATGTACGCGCTTGGCAGGTCCACCCAGTAGCCAATGCGCTCGGTCATGCGCTCCCACTCTTCCACGTATTCGAAGACGCTTTCCCGGCACTGCTGGTTGAAGGCCGCGATGCCGTAGTCTTCGATCGCCTTCTTGCCCGAGAAGCCCAGTTTGCGCTCGATCTCCAGCTCTACGGGCAGGCCATGGGTATCCCAGCCACCCTTGCGCAGCACATAATAGCCGCGCATCGTCTTATAGCGGGGAAAGATGTCTTTGAAAACGCGCGCCAGCACATGATGGATGCCAGGCCGGCCATTCGCCGTAGGGGGTCCTTCATAGAACACATAGCGCGGCCCATTGGCGGTCTGCTCCAGTGTCTTGGCGAAGATATCCGCTTCCTTCCAGAAGCGCAGGACCTCCTGCTCCATCGTCGGCAGGTCAACCTGAGGAGATACATTATGGAACTTGGGCATAATCATCACCTCGGATGAGTGCTACAGGGTGCTCTGCGCACCTGGGGCCGACAACAGGTCCCCCACCTCGATGTAGATGCGCTTATTGATGGCGCCCTTGGACTTGTAATCCGTAACCCGGATCTGCCCCACTTCGCGCGTGTTCGCCACGTGCGTTCCACCGTCGGCCTGGAGGTCCAACCCGACAATCTCCACGACCCGGACCTCCTGGATCCCTTCGGGCAGCAGGTTGACCTTGGTGCGGATCAGGTCGGGTATCTGGAAAGCCTCGGCGCGCGGCAGGATCTTCACACGCACGGGCCGTGCTGCGGCGACCTCGGCATTGCACCGGGCTTCGATCTCGGCCACCAGCTCTCCGCGCAGGGTGGCGAACTCGAAGTCCATGCGCCCCTGGCCCGGCTCCATGTTCCCGCCGGTGACCAGGGCACCGTAGTCTCGCCAGACTACCCCGCACAGGATGTGGAGGGCGGTATGAGTGCGCATCAGCGCGTAGCGGCGGGCCCAATCCAACACGCCGTGCACCTTCACCCCCGCACCCTCTGCCGGCCAGGTAGGCGGAGGAGGGGCCAGGGTATGCCACACCAGCTCCCCTTCCTTCTTCACCTGTTTTACCTCACACGTCTGCCCGGCAAAGGTCAAAGTCCCCAGGTCGTGCGGCTGGCCCCCTCCGCCTGGGTAGAAAGCAGTGCGGTCAAGAGCAACGCGGCTATTGGCAGGGTCCACGGCGATCACAGTGGCATCGAATTCGCGCAGGTAACTGTCGGTCTGGTAAAGTAACTCGGTCACGCCTGGCCTCCATAAACAGAAACGCTCTCGCCCTGTGGGGACGAGAGCGCTGCTCCCGCGGTACCACCCCGCTTAACAGCCCTCCAGGTCAGCAACCCTGCCCTGGTGCTCCGAAGGGCTGTTCCCTCAGTGAGGCGCCATCACGCCTCTGCGCCAGATAACGGGGCGCAAACCCGGCGACGTCTACTGGGCCCTGAGGCCGTTCGGGTCGCGGCTCCGGAAGGATTTTCAGCAGGCCCGATGCATCCGGCTTCCACCAACCCGGACTCGCTGCCCATCAGAACACCTGCTTACTCGTTTCCATCATCGCCTTTCAGGGGTCAGTCTAGCATAACGCCCTTCAATTGTCAAACCGGCCCCTTGGGGGCTTGCCCAGGACAGGGTTAGGGCCTCCACCCTCGAGAGAGCGCAGCCTTCGTAGCAAGCTTCAGGCATCGGCGCTGACAGTGGACTCAGCCCTGCCAGGCGACGGACGCCACTCACCCGGGTAGCCCCAGATGGCTCGTGCCGTAACCTACTCGTCCAGGTCGCCCAGGATCTGCATGGCAGTCTCCACCGTGGGCAGGACGAAATGGAAGGTGGACCCCACCCCCACCGTGCTCTCGGCCCACACCACGCCGCTGTGAGCCTCGATAATATTGCGCACGATAGCCAGGCCCAATCCCAGGCCCCCGAAGCGCCGACGGCTGGAACCATCCAGTTGGAAGAAACGCTCCCAGATGCGGCCGATCTTGTCGGCAGGAATGCCGATGCCCTGGTCGCTGATGCTGACCTGCACCGCGGCCTGAGGTGAGCCGTCGCTGCCCGGCACTTCAAAGCAGTGGCGAACTGCCTGGATGGTCACGGTGATCCTGCCGCCATCGGGGCTGAATTTCACGGCGTTGCTCAACAGGTTGTCGAACACCTGGCCCAGCCGGCGCCGATCCGCCCATACGGGCGGCACATCATCCGCCGCATCGAGCACGAATTCGTAGTGAACCTCGGGCCGCTGCTTCCCGGCCATGACCTCGGCGGTGCGCAGACTCGACTGCGCCAGCACCACCAGGTTCACCGGCTCCCGTTCCAGGGCCTCCAGAGCGTTCTGTTGGATACTGATGATGTCATTCACCAGGCGAATGATACCACCGGTGCGGTCAGCAATGATGTCCACGGCCTCACGCTGTTCCGCCGACAGGTCTCCCAGCGTCCCCTCCAGCAGGAGGCTTATGTACCCGTTTATGATGGTGAGGGGAGTGCGCAGTTCGTGCGAGACGTTCTGGACGAATTCGTCCTTCAACCTGTCCAATTCCTGGAGTTCGTCATAAGCCTGCTGCAGTTCAGCAGCCCGCAGCCGCAGGTTCTCAAACAGGCGCGCGTTGTCTAGTGCCACGCCCACCTGATTGGCAAGGACTGCCAACAGTTCAATGTCGGGCTGGGGATAGAAGTCGTCGGGGTCGCGCTGGCCCAATAGCCACACACCTGTGCGCTTGCCCCCCACCTCAATCGCCACCGGCAGGCGCACCCAGGCGAAGGTTGAGCGGTCCTCCGGCTCAGGGGGCCGGTAGCGTCCCGACTGTTCCAACAACTGCCGGACTTCGGCCTCCACATCAGCTTTGGGATCCAGCTCCACCTTCTCGGCATACAAGAGCGAGACCCCCTCCCCGCCTAGCTGGTACAGGGCCGACTGCCTTATGAGGAGGCTGGGCATCACCTGCCCGGTAATGAGCTTGACCAACGCCTCACGGCTCAGGGCGCGGGGGATCTCGTTGGCAAAGGTGCGGATGATATCGTTCGGATTGTGGACAGTACCGTAGGCCAGGCGATCGATCCAGCGCTGCAACGGCGCCCGCAGGAACACCCCTATGGTCACGAAGATCACCGAGGTGACCAGGGAGAATGCCAGGGCCGCGCTGGTCAGGTGCACCCAGCGCGTGCCAAGCACGAAGACGAAGAGGAAGATCGTAATGTAGAGGGTCAGGAAGCTGATCAGGCTCAGGATGCGGTTGGCACGGAACTCCACCGCCCCCAGCCGGTGCTTGTAGAGGGCGTAGACGTAAAAGAACGGCAAGAGGGCGATGGCCACCATCATGATGTTGATCGCCAGCCGGCTGGCTGCGCTGGAGGTCACCAGGTTGGGCACCACCCACAATATCACGCCCAGGCCAAACGCCAGCCCCACCCCGACCAGCATCAGGCGCAGCGCGGGCCCGG
>DAOTZS010000114.1:0-17543 GCA_034434335.1 Anaerolineae bacterium | reverse complement strand
TCGAGGGATAGGCCATACTGAAGCGCGTTCTGTTCGAATTCCGCTGGTCGTTGTCCTGATCTTGAGTCTTTATCGGGATCGCTGCAAACACGGCCGCAACACTGTCAGGGCTGACTCTCCTCGGGGGATTTGCTAACAATTTCATCTTCGCCATGGAGACCAGGAGGCCAAAATGAACATCAACTGGGACTCAGCAACTGAGGAGGCCGTCCGCCACCTGCAGGCTTTGATTCGCATCCCCACAGTCAACCCGCCGGGGAACGAGAGGCCGGCAGCCGATTACCTGGCGGAGGTGCTCTCCGCCGAGGGGTATGACCCCGTGGTGCTGGAGTCGGCGCCGGGGCGGGGGAACGTGGTCGCCCGCTATCGGGGAAGTGGGGTAGCCCCGCCGCTGCTGCTCCTCTCCCATCTGGACGTGGTACCAGTGGAGCCACAAAAGTGGACCCGCGACCCCTTCGGCGGCGAGATAGTAGACGGGATGGTCTGGGGACGCGGCGCACTGGATATGAAATCCACCACGGCCATGCAATTGATCACGATGCTTCTGCTAGCCCGCCAGAAGCCCCGCCTGGCGCGGGATGTCATCTTCGCTGCGACCGCCGACGAGGAGGCCGGTGGCCTTTATGGCATCGGTTACCTGATCGACCATCACCTGGACCTTATCAGGGCTGAATACGCGCTGACCGAGTTCGGCGGGTTCCCCATCACCGTGGGCGGGAAGAGGCTATATCTGTGCCAGGTGGCAGAGAAGGGTATCTGCTGGGTGCGGATGCGGGCGCACGGCACACCCGGACATGGCTCTGTCCCCCATCAGGACAACGCGGTGGTCAAACTGGCGGAGGCGGTGGCGAAGCTGGGGCAGGCCTCCTTACCCTTCCACCGCACCGATGCGGTCGCCGGCATGGTGGAGGGGATGGCGGCCGCGCTGGGCGGAATCCGTGGGCTGGTTTTCCGGGGGTTGCTCAACCCGGCCCTCAGCCCGTTCATCCTGCTCCGCTTCCTCCGAGACCCCCAGCAGGTGTTTTATTTCCATGCACTCCTGCACAACACTGTCTCACCCACCGTCCTGCGAGCCGGGAGCAAGACGAACGTCATTCCATCGGAGGCAGAGGCGGACTTGGATGGTAGGATTCTCCCCGGACAGGAGCTGGATTCTTTCCTGGCTGAAGTGCGCGCAGTGGTGGGGGATGGATACGAGTTTGAGCCCCTCTCGGTGGCGCCACCGGTGGAAACCTCCCACCGGACACCGCTCTTTGCGGCGATGGCCGAGGGGTTACGGCGACACGACCCGGAGGCAGCAGCCGTCGTCCCGATGATGATGACGGGGGGGACAGATGCCAAGCACCTGGCGCGGGCGGGCATTCCCTGCTACGGCTTTTCGCCGCTGCGATTGCCACCGCAGATGAGCTTCTTGCAGATAATTCACGGCCACGACGAACGGGTGCCGGTGGATGGCCTGGTCTTCGGCGTTCGGGTGCTGTACGAAGTCGTGAGCAATTTCTGTGGGGCATGATAGAGTCTGTAGGAGGACACTACCTGTGAGCGAATACCAGTACTACGAATGGCAAACTCTTGACCGGCCGCTCACGCCCGAAGAGCGCGCAGCGGTGAACAGGCTGTCCAGCCATATCGAGGTCACCTCGTCGCAGGCGGTGGTCACCTACAGTTGGGGCAGCTTTAAGCATGACCCCATCCAGGTGTTGGCCCGCTACTTTGATGCCTTCCTCTACCTGGCTAACTGGGGCAGCAAGCGGCTGGCCTTCCGCTTCCCCAAGGGCCTGCTCGACCCCAAACAGATAGAGCCGTACCTGTGGGAGTATTGTATTGAACTGAAGCCGGTCGGCGATTATCTGATCCTGGATATCTCGCTGAACGAAGAGGAGGGAAGTGACTGGATCGAGGGTGAGAGCTGGCTTTCCTCGTTGAACCGGCTGCGCGACGACATCCTGGAAGGGGACTACCGGGCGCTGTACCTGGCCTGGCTGCGCGCCGCTGAGCTTGAGGATGCCGAGGACGAGGAGCTTGAGCCGCCCGTCCCGCCCGGCCTGACAGGGGTGGACGGCAGTCCGTCCCTATCTCCACCCCTGGCGAGTTTTGTCGAGCTCTTCGACGTGGACGAGTACCTTCTCGAAGCTGCGGCCGCTGCCAGCCCACGGCGGCAAGTGGCGCCGGCCATCTCGCCCGAAGAGGCTATCGCCCGCCTTGCGCCGGCGGAACGGGATGCCTTCCTGGTGCGGCTGGCACGCGGAGAGCCGCACCTGTCGCTGATCCTTAACCGCCGGCTGCAGGAGCTGGCTGGCATGTCCGGCTCACCTCCGGCCGCGGCCCGGCGCACATGGGGCCAGTTGCGAACAACCGCCGATCGGCTGCGCCGTGAAGCAGAGCGCCGCGCGGCCGAAGCAGCCGAGGCCAAACGCGTCGCAGAACTACAGGCTTTCGCGCCGCGCGAAGCTGAAGCCTGGCGTGAGGTCGTGGCGTTCATCGAGGAGAAGAAGACCGCCTCTTACGATAAAGCGGTCGCGCTGCTCCGCAAGCTGCATGACCTAGCTGAGTACCAGGGCCGGCTGGCCGAGTTCCAGGCGCGGGTCGCGGGCTTGCAGGAGCGCTACACCAACCGGCCGGCGTTGCGCGAGCGCCTGCAGCGGGCCAGGCTTGTCTGACCACGACTGCGCCCTGGAGAAGATTACCCTCTGAGGCCATTCGGGCCGGTCATGGTCCGTCTCGGTGGAGGGCGATAGGCAATCCTCTGGCTTTCCAGGATATGGGCTGCCAGTGGCCGAGCGCGCGGCCTCAAGGGCCAACCGGCGATGATTGGATGGCGGGCGTGGGTAGCGGCGAGTTGCCTTCGCCTGCCAGCGGTAGAGATTGCCTGGAAGGCATGGTTTGCCCGTGTGGGGTAGGGGTGGGGGTCACTTGCTTCTTGCGACAGCCACCCAGTCCGGTGGCCAAGGCCAAAAGTACGAGGACGACCAGGGTTTTGCGTAAGGTCTTTACAAACATCGTCCTTCCTCCGGTTCTCTTGTGTTCCCGGCGGCAACACGCACCATGGCAGGTAGCCGGGAAGGAATGGATGGCCAGCCTCCTGCGCTGCTGCGCCGTCCCGTGTTCCCTTGTTCAGGTGCCAGGACGTGCGACCAAGATCATGCGGTCGCTGGCATCCTGGAACGGGCCTAACTGCCAGTCCCCGAAGATAGCTTCGAGGGTGAATCCTGCCATTTTCAGCAGGAGTTCCGCTTCATATCGCCACAGATAGCGCAGGTCGAAGGAGACCAGGGTGCGGCGCACGAGTCCGTCGGCGGCGATTTCATCGTATAGCAGCACGACGTGCATGATTTGCCTGGCCAGCTCGACGGTGCGAGAGAGTTGCTTGAGCACCGTGTGGCCTGTTTCGGGATCGGACCAGGACTTGTCCACTTCCAGGCGGCCGTCCAGGGCGGCGAGCTGAGCCACATCGGGGTGGAAAACGTCGATCAGGAGCAGGCCGTCAGGGTGCAGGTAGCGGTGCCAGTGGCGCAGGGCGCGCAGTTGGGCTGCCTGGGTCAGCAAATGTGTGAAGGTATCCATGGCAACAAAGGCGAAACGATAGGGGCCCGCCAGTGGAGCTGTGGCAAAGTCGCCGTGGATAAGGGTCACCCGGTCGGCCACACCTGCCTCTCTGGCCCTGGTTTCGGCGATGCGTAGCATCTCCTGACTGCTGTCAACTCCGGTCACGGCATAGCCGGCCCTGGCCAGGGGGATCAGGAGCCGGCCGCTGCCGCAGCCAAGTTCGAGCAACGGGCCCCCAGTCCTCTGGGCATAGGCCTGGATCATGGGCAGGTCGTCCAGGAAGTTGGCGTATTCAGCGGTGAAGAAACGGGCGATCTGGTCATAGAGCTTGGTCACGGGGTAAAGTGTAGCATAAGGTTTAGCCTTTACCAATTTGCTGAAGGTCCTGTATACTTTATGATCAGGACCACCGTGAACGTGTTCTGGCCTACAGAGCGATCAGGTCTGTCAACATACAATCAATAGGGCTCACGGATAGCGAATCGGAGATTCGCATCAAACGCGGTTCAGAGTGATGTCTGATGTTCTCCCTTTTGACGTGAGAGCAGGGGTCGTCTACAATTGGCACGTCTGCCGTCATTCTCGGGTTAGTAGCCGGTTATCTTCTCCTGTGTGGGAGTCGACCTTTGGCAAAGTTCTACTATGGAGGTCAGGCCGTAATCGAAGGGGTGATGATGCGTGGCCGCAGGCAGATGGCGGTTGCTGTGCGTGCCCCCAACGGTGAAATCGTCGTGCATCAGGAACCTCTGACAGCGGCTATTTATGCAAAGCGCTGGGGCCAGTGGCCCTTTGTACGTGGGATCGGCATGTTGTGGGATGCCCTGGGCCTCGGCATGCGTGCCCTGTTATGGTCGGCCGATGTGGCGCTGCGCGAAGATGGGAACGAGGAGGTGAAGTTTACCGGGCCGCTAGCATGGACCACGGTAGCGGCCTCCCTGGCTGTGGCCGTGTTGCTCTTCTTCATGCTTCCCACAATAGCTGCCAAATGGGCTTCGCCCTCTACAGCCGGTGGCCTGCTGACCAGCCTGGTGGAGGGGGTGATCAGGCTGGCCCTTTTTCTGACTTATCTGTGGGGCATTGGCTTCATGCCCGATATCCGGCGGGTATTTGCCTATCACGGCGCCGAGCATAAGGCGATCAACGCTTATGAGGCTGGGGAACCCCTCACTCCGGCCGTGGTGGCCCGCTATCCTACGGCGCACACCCGGTGTGGCACCAGCTTCCTGCTCTCAGTAATGGTGATCGCCATCCTCGTGTTCGCTCCTTTTCACTTCGAGAACCTGATTCTACGTCTCGCCTCGCGGCTGTTCCTGATCCCGGTAGTGGCTGCTCTGGCCTATGAGTTGATGCGGTTCGCTGCCGACCGCGCCAGTCGGCCTTGGGTGCGCGTCTTGATCGCGCCAGGGTTGCTGTTGCAGCGCCTGACTACGCGCGAGCCGGAGCCAGCCATGCTGGAATGTGCCATCGCGGCTCTCAAACCTGTACTGGCAGCGGATGGCAAGGAGCTGCCGACACCGGGCGCCTCTCAATCAGAGCCGATAACGGTCAGCGCCTGACCCGTCTAGGCACACGTATAGTGCACCGCAATTCGTGACACACAATGGGAGCGGTCTGATGGTGCTCCTTTGCCGTCAGGCAATCCTATGACGCGTACTGGGGCATCGGGTGGCTGCGGATCCGCATGCTGTTTCCGTCCATGTACTGCTCCACAGCGATGTTTATCTGAAGCCATGGAACCCCAATGGGTATGACGGGTGAAGCACAGATTGAGGAGAGCTATGTCAAGGTACAAAGTCAAGAACCAACGCCTGGCGCAGTGGGTCCGTGAGGTGGCAGAGCTGTGCCAGCCTGAGAGAGTATACTGGTGCGATGGCAGCCAGGAGGAGTACGACAGGCTGATGGCGCAAATGGTGGCCGTCGGCAGCGCGATACCACTGGCACGGCGACCAAACAGCTTTCTGTTTCGCTCCCATCCCAGCGATGTGGCGCGTGTAGAGGCGCGCACCTTTATCAGCACAGCCAATCGGGATGACGCCGGCCCCACCAACAACTGGATCGCGCCCGATGAGCTGAAGCGTACGATGCTTGGTCTTTATCGCGGTTGTATGCAGGGGCGTACAATGTATGTTATCCCGTTTTCCATGGGCCCGCTGGACTCGCCCATGGCCAAGATCGGGGTGGAGATCACCGATAGCCCATACGTGGTGTGCAATATGCATATCATGACGCGCGTGGGGACCCGGGTGGTAGAAGCGTTGGGCGAGGACGGCGAGTTCGTGCCCTGTCTGCACTCGGTTGGCGCGCCGCTGGCCGAGGGGCAGCCCGACGTCCCATGGCCTTGCGCGCCGATGGAGCAGAAATACATCAGCCATTTCCCTGAGGAGAACCTGATCTGGTCGTACGGTTCTGGCTACGGTGGCAATGCCCTGTTGGGCAAGAAGTGTTTTGCCCTCCGCATTGCCTCGGCCATGGCGCGGCGCGAAGGATGGATGGCTGAACACATGTTGATTCTGCGCCTGATCAGCCCCACGGGCCGACAATACCACATCGCTGCGGCCTTCCCCTCGGCGTGTGGCAAGACCAACCTGGCCATGATCCAACCCACGCTACCTGGTTGGCGAGCCGAGTGCCTGGGGGACGACATCGCCTGGATGAGGATCGGCCCCGATGGCCGGCTTTACGCCATCAATCCTGAGCGTGGCTTCTTCGGTGTCGCGCCGGGGACCTCGTATCAGACGAACCCGGCTGCCATGGATACTCTGTGGGGCAATGTCATCTTTACCAACTGCGCGCTAACCGACGATGGCGATATCTGGTGGGAAGGGATTGGCACTCCCGCGCCTTCCCACCTGGTGGACTGGCAGGGCCGGGATTGGGCTCCCGGCAGCCCTGAGCCGGCCGCGCATCCTAACGCGCGCTTCACCGCGCCGGCCAGCCAGTGCCCGGTCATCAGCCCTGACTGGGAGAAGCCAGAAGGGGTGCCGATCGACATTTTCGTGTTCGGGGGCCGGCGTGCAGGTGTGGTGCCGCTGGTAACCGAGGCGTTTGATTGGGATCATGGTGTGTTCCTGGCTGCCACGGCTTCATCGGAGACGACGGCCGCCAACATCGGCGCGGTGGGCGCGCTGCGCCGTGACCCGTTCGCCATGCTGCCGTTTTGCGGTTATAATATGGCCGATTACTTTAGCTATTGGCTGGCGATGGGAGACCGGCTCGGCAGCCGTGCTCCGCGCATCTTCTACGTCAACTGGTTCCGCAAAACGGCCGACGGCAGGTGGCTGTGGCCGGGCTACGGAGAGAACAGCCGGGTCCTCAAGTGGATGTGTGAACGGGTGGATGGCCTGGCTGGGGCTCAGACTACTCCTATTGGGTATCTGCCCAGGGAAGAGGACCTCGACCTGAGCGGCCTTGACATCCCGGCCGAGGACATACGCGAGCTGCTGCGGGTAGATATCGCGGCGTGGCAGGCTGAGCTGCCCGATATTGAGCGCCACCTGGCCCAGTTTGGGAATCGTCTGCCCCCGCGATTGCGGTATCAAATAAATGCCTTGGGGACACGCCTCGCCAGATGAACCGGACCTACCGTTATTATGATCTTATCATGGCCCTCTTTGTGGCTGTGTTGCTGATCAGCAACATCGCGTCGTCGGCCAAGATCGTGGACTGGGGCGTGAGCCTGCCCCTGGTCAATCTCCCACTGGCGTTTGACGGCGGCACCCTGCTCTTTCCCATCAGTTATATCTTCGGGGATGTGCTGACTGAGGTGTATGGCTACAGCCGTAGCCGCCGTGTGATCTGGACCGGCTTCGCCATGGCCGGCCTGATGAGCGTGACCCTGGCCCTGGTAGGGCGGATGCCTGGTGAGGCCACCTGGCAGGCCACCGTGGGCCAGAGGGCCTACGACGCCATCCTGGGCGGAGTGAGCAGCGGAGGCATCATCGTAGCCAGCCTGATGGCTTACTTCGCAGGCGAGTTCAGCAACTCCTACGTGCTGGCCCGCATGAAGGTGCTCACCCGCGGCCGTTTCCTCTGGTCACGCACCATCGGCTCGACGCTGGTGGGCGAGGGAGTGGATAGCGCTCTGTTTGTGGTGATTGCCAGCATGTTCGGCGTCTTCCCGTGGGAGACCGCGCTGAGCATTATTGTCGCCAACTATATCTTCAAGGTGGGCATCGAAGTGCTCTTCACACCCATTACGTATCGTATCGTAAGCGCTCTGAAGAAGGCGGAGCAAGAAGATTACTACGATGTGAACACTGATTTCAACCCGTTCAGGATAGCAGCATAGGTTGGCAGATAGAACCTGATGCGCGCAGGATAGCTCTCTTGCCGGTGACCAGCTTGCCAGGCTTCCACATGTATCCAGATAGCGGGATCGAGCCACCCCAAGAATACCCCCAACACCGTTCCGGCTTTGTTGCCGTAGTCGGCCGGCCCAATGTGGGCAAGTCCACGTTGATCAACGCCCTGGTGGGCGAGAAGATCGCCATCGTGTCGCCTAAGCCGCAGACCACGCGCAACCGGCTACGCGGGATCCTTACACGCGACGACGCGCAGATTATCTTCGTAGACACGCCCGGCATCCACAGGCCGCTCCATCGTCTGGGTGAGATCATGGTGGATACCGCGCTGGCTGCCCTGCTCGATGCGGATGTGGTGCTGTGGCTGGTGGATGTAAGTGTGCCACCGACGGACGAGGATCGCCAGGTGGCGCGCGCGGTGGAACAGGCATCAACCGTCATCCTGGGGCTGAACAAGGTTGACCTGGTGCCGCCAGAGCAGCTCGAGGAGCGCGTGGCTGCTTACCGGGAACTGGCCCCCCAGGCCGAATGGCTTCCGATCTCAGCCACCCGGGGTGATAACCTGGACGTATTGCTCGCCAGGCTCATCGCGTCCTTGCCTCCAGGCCCGCGTTATTATCCAGAGGACGAGATTACCGACCAGCCGTTGCGCTTCATGGCAGCCGAGCTGGTACGCGAGCAGGCGTTGTATCACCTGCGTGATGAGGTGCCCTATGCCCTGGCCGTGGTTGTGGAGGAGTTCAAGGAACGGGAACAGGCCAGGGCAGGGGACTCCGAAGCGCCTGCCACGCCTCTGACTTACATTTCAGCCACCATTTATGTTGAACGCGAGAGCCATAAGCCGATTGTGCTGGGCAGGGATGGCATGATGTTGAAAGCAATCGGCCAGGCAGCCCGGCAGGAGATCGAAAAGCTCCTGGGCACACGAGTGTACCTTGACCTGTGGGTAAAGGTGCGCCCTAAGTGGCGCAAGGATGAACAGGCACTACGCCGGCTGGGCTACGCGCCTCCCAAGGGCAAGTCAGGGAAAGGGGGTGATCAGCGGCAACGGAGGAAAGGATAAACTGCATGTCGGAGCTTATTGTGCTCTCTCAGCTATATCCCTTGCAGGAGGAGGTACATCATGGACTTCAATCGTATCTTCAGTGGTATGATTCGCGCCGCCCGGCTTGACAAGGACTTCTATGAGGAAGTCGAGCGCGACACCAGCTACGATCAGGACGCGTTGATGGTGGTGATCATCGCCGCAGTAGCTGGCGCGCTTGGCGCGTTGATCGGCCAACTGATCGCCGGCCGGCTGTTGGCCGCGATTGGCATGGCTATCGTACAGGCGGTGTTGGGGGTGGCAGGTTACTACCTGTGGGTGTTTATCGCGCACTGGGTTGGCACCAAGTGGTTCAAGGGCACCGGTGATGTGGGCGAAGTACGCCGCGCGTTTGGGTTTGCTTACGCGCCGCAAGTGCTCAACGTGCTCAGTTTCATCCCTTGCCTGAATGTCGTCATCGGTATCGTGGCCTGGGTCTGGTCGATCGCCACTGGCTTCGTGGCGATCCGCCAATCGTTAGACCAGGACAACACCAATGCGGCCCTGACAGTTATTGTCTCGGCCGTCGTAGTATTCATCATCGTATTTGTAATCTCGTTGCTGGTCGGCGGCGCCTTGGGGATCGGCGCGGCCGTCACCGGCGCCCTGAGACAGTAGTCTTGTCCTGACGTCCGCCCACCTTGCCAGGGTAGGACGGAAGCAATCTCGCAACAGGGTTTACGGGCAGCTTTGCTGCCCGTAAACCCTTTCCCGGTCTTCCTCGCTCCCGCCAGGGGCGAGTTTAGGAGGAGTCAGGTTCTAAGCCGTGGAGGTGTACCATGCTCGTGGGTGAGTGGATGACCCGCAATCCAGTTACGATCAACGAAGACGCCAGCATAGATGACGGCCTGCAGTTGATGCGCGAACGCAGGATTCGCCGCCTGCCAGTGCTCGATCATGCCGGCCGGATGGTCGGCATCGTCTCCGACAAGGACTTGTTGCACGCCGCGCCCTCCCCTGCCACCTCGCTCAGTATTTATGAGCTCCACTATCTGCTCTCCAAGCTGACGATCAAGAAGGTCATGTCCAGCCCGGTGATCACGGTCGGTCCCAACACGCCGCTGGAAGAGGCGGCGCGCATTATGGCCGATAACAAGATCGGTGGCCTGCCGGTGATAGAAGATGGCAGACTGGTGGGGATCATCACTGAGACGGACATCTTCAAGGTGCTGCTCGATGTACTGGGCGCCCGGGTACCCGGCATCCGGGTGACCCTGGCAGTGCATGAAGGGAAAGGGGTTCTGGCTGGCCTGACCCAGGCCCTAAGCGGAGTGGGTGCCAATATTGTCAGCCTGGTCACCTCCAGGGGCGAGCGGGAGGATGAGCGGCTGATCACCGTCAAGGTCAATGACGTGCAGCCTGAGGTGCTGCGGCACGCGCTCGAAAAACTCAACCTGCGGATCATTGACTTCCGCGCAACATAGATGCAGCAATACCTGGACCTGATGCGCCATGTGCTTGAGCATGGCGTATTCAAAGCGGATCGCACTGGTGTTGGCACGCGCTCGGTGTTCGGCTACCAGATGCGCTTTGACCTGGCTGCTGGGTTCCCCCTGCTGACGACCAAGAAACTGCATCTGCGTTCAATCATCTACGAGCTGCTTTGGTTTCTGCGGGGCGATACCAACATCCGGTATCTCCAGGAGCACGGGGTCCACATCTGGGATGAGTGGGCCGATGCCGACGGCGACCTGGGCCCTGTGTACGGCGCGCAATGGCGCTCCTGGCGAACGGCCGACGGCCGCACCATTGATCAAATCGCGCAGGTGGTGGAGCAGATCCGCTCTGATCCGAATTCGCGCCGGCTGATCGTCAGCGCCTGGAACGTGGGCGAGATAGAGAAGATGCGCCTGCCGCCCTGCCACGTCCTGTTCCAGTTCTATGTGGCCAACGGGAAGTTATCCTGCCAGCTTTACCAGAGGTCGGTGGATATCTTCCTGGGCCTGCCGTTTAACATTGCCTCCTATGCGCTGCTGACCATGATGGTGGCGCAGGTGTGTGATCTGCAACCTGGGGAGTTCATCCACACCTCAGGAGATGCACACCTTTACATCAATCACCTGGAACAGGCGCGCTTACAGTTGACCCGTCAGCCCAGGCCGTTACCCAGGATGAAGATCAACCCGGCTGTGCGCTCGATCTTTGATTTCACCTATGAGGATTTCACGCTGGAGGGGTACGATCCGCATCCCCACATACCGGCTCCGGTGGCAGTTTGAGGGTGACAGAAGGGGTTAGATGTCAAAAGTAACCGTTGCGGACCATCCGGCCGGGGTCTCCTCTACGTTGAGATCGTAGTAAGTAGCTGCTTTGATCATGGTGTGTGTGGGGCTGCCGGGGTAACCGTAGGCCACACCGCGTATCCCTCGGGCTGAGATCTCGTAAATCTCAAAGCGCGTATAGAGCTCGCCGGCCACGTCCTGGGCCAGCAGCAGAGCATTGAGCCAGGCCACCAGCAGCTCGGCAGGGTTGTCGGCCAGGGCGCGCACCGAGCGGGCGATGCTGATCGGCCGGCATGGGTTAGCGTCTTGGAGGCGGAACATCCCTGCCGCGGCGCGCGCAAAGAGCTGGCGCTGATCAGCGCCCGTGACGCGCATGGCACAGTCAGCAGTGTGCCTGATCTCTTCCCAGAATCGTTCCCCCATTGCCGCGGCATGATCAGGTGGGTTGGCCAGGATCTGCCGGGCGGCCTGGCTGTCGGCACGGATCTGGTCGGCCAGCATAGCTGGGTTGGGGAAGCGCTTTTCCGCGCGCAGCCGCTGGATAAAACTCAGCCCGACTGTTTCGCCATACAGGTCACCCTCGAAATCCAGCAGGTATGCTTCCACAATAGGTGGGCCCGGCTCGAAGCTGGGCCGCACCCCCACATTGACCACCGCGGGATAACCTCGTTCCTCGTGCCAGGCCCAACAGGCATAGACCCCGAAGGCCGGCATTAGCCGACCCGCCGGCAGAGTAAGGTTGGCGGTGGGAAAGCCAAGTTGTCGGCCGCGCCCCACGCCTGTATCCACCCGCCCCCACACCTGATAGGGCCGTCCTAACAGTTCGCTCGCCCGGGCGACCGCGCCCTCTCCTCCCAACAATGTCCGGATGCGGCTGCTGCGCACTGGCTCCCCCTGCCAGTTGAAAGGAGGCACAACCTGCAGAGTATAGCCCAAATCCGCGCCCAGGCGTTGCAGGTAATCGGCATCGCCTTCCCGGCCGCGGCCTAAGGCAAAATCGGGGCCAATCCATAGCGAGACCAGGCGCAACCTCGCCACCAGGCTGGCCATGAAGTCCGCCGCCGATGTGGCAGCCACCTCACCTGTGAAGGGCAGGATCAGCAGGAAGTCCAGCCCCAGGGTTTCCAGGATTTCGCTGCGTTCAGCCAGGGTGGTAAGGTGCTGGAGGGGGATGTCGGGCTGCAACACCGCCAGAGGGTGTGGATCAAAGGTAAGCAGCCCGGCCAGACAGCCCTGGTTGTGAGCTGCTGCAACCAGCCTTGCGATCAGATGCTGATGCCCGCGATGAACCCCGTCGAAGTTGCCAATGGTCAGGTAGACAGGTTGCTCTAATGGTTGTTCGGGAAAGCCATGGTAGATCAACATAGATCCGCGGATATGTACTGTGTCTTGCCAGCACACTATGGATGGTTGGCCGTGGGCCAGAGCACCTTGTGCGGAAGCCATTGGCCGGTCCTGGCGCTGTAGGCCAGGATGGCTACCACTGCCCCATCTGGCGCCAGGGCATAGCCGGTGGCTGCCGGAGGGTGATAGGGACAAGGGATGGCTTGGCCATGGACGAGACAGGCGATTTCCTCGGCAGTGACATGCACGGGGAGCAGATCTGCCAGCGCGGCCTGGAGGGGATGCAGGTACCGGTCGAGGTCTCCTTTGGTCGCGGCCGCGGCCAGGGTCTCCAGGCTGATGGCCTCTTCCAGGGTAAAGTGGCCACTGCGCAACCGGGTTAGTTCAACCAGGGTTGCTCCACAGCCTAATGCCTGGCCCAGGTCATGGATCAGGCTGCGGATGTAAGTGCCTGGGCTGCAGTGCACCTCAAGGGTGAGCAGGGGAGGCTGCCAGGCTTGTAGTTCGATCCGCTCAATGGTCACCAGGCGAGGAGTGAGCTGGAGTTCTGCCCCGCGCCGGGCCCTGCGGTAAGCAGGCTCGCCTTGCTGTTTGACGGCTGAGTAAGCGGGTGGGGTCTGCTGAATCTCGCCACAGAAAGGCCGCAAGGCCGTCTCTAGCTCCGTTCTGGTCAGGTCTGGCACCTCGGCGGTGGCGATGATCTGGCCCTGGATGTCGTAGGTGTTGGTGACTATGCCCAGGCGGGCCACGGCGCGATAAACCTTCTGGCCCTTCATCAGGTATTCCAGCACGCGCGTGCCTTGGCCGACCCCTACCAGCAGCACGCCGGTGGCCAGTGGGTCCAACGTGCCCGCGTGGCCCGCGCGGCGCTGGCCCAGGATACGTCGCACCCGGGCCACCACGTCGTGAGAGGTCCAACCGGCCGGCTTATTGAGGTTCAGGATGCCATGCAGCGCAGCCATGGAGGGCATCTGTTTTCTAGCCGCTTAGGCTTAGGAGCAGCGGCAGCACCCGCGCTTCGGCCTCGGCCAGGGGCCCAGGGATCGTGCAGCCGGCAGCCTGCGGATGACCACCTCCGCCCAGACTGAGCGCCACGTCCGAGACGTCGTACCCTGGCCGGGCCCGCAAACCCACTTCTACTTCGCCGTTCGCCTTCTCCGCGAATACAGCCGCCACCCGCGCCTCGGGCGCCTTGATGAGGTAGCTCACCAGGCCCCCATCGCTCTCTTCCGGTGCGCCGGCCTGCGCCCGCATCTCCTTTGTGATATGAGTCCAGACAAGCTGCCCCTCGACCCGTAGCTCGGCCAGGGCCAGGCCCCAAAGCCGCATCAGGCTGAGAGGCATATGGTTGAGAATACGCTCGGTGATCTCGGCCAGGTTGGCGCCAGCCTTCATCAGGCGCATGGCAGTGGCCATCACCTCGGGAGTGACATTGCTGGTGCGGAAGCCCAACGTGTCGCTCACCAGGCCAGTCAGCAAGCAGAGCGCGGCCTCCTTTCCGATCTTCAGGCCCATTTCCCCGGCCAGCCTCACCACAATCTGCGCTGTGGCTGCCGCGTTTGGGTCAACATAGTTTAGCTGGCCGAAGTAGAGGTTGGTGATATGGTGGTCAAGATTCACCACTGGCGCGGAGCCGTAGGTAGCAGGCTGAAACGGGCTGCCCAGCCGATGGGTATCGCTGGCATCCAGGGCCACGATAACGTCCCATGGCCTGGCCGGTGGATCCTGCACGATCTCGTCGGCTCCTGGCAGAAAGCCAAATTGGGCCGGCACACGGTCGGCGCAGGCCAGGGTCACCCGCCGCGCCGCTTTTCGTCCGGGACTGAGCAGGAGCCAATGCAGCCCCAAAAGGGACCCAATGGCATCGCCATCGGGCGAGACGTGGGTGATAACCAGGACCTCCTGGCTACGCCTCAACACGGTGCCGATTTCAGAGAGCGGCGTGTTAATGTGGGGTTGATGCATATCTAGAGTCAGGAGCGCTCCGCGTCGGATCCCTGGGGTGCTTCAGCAGCGGCCAGCGGTTGCGCTGCCTGCCCCCCGGCAAGGGGGGCAGGCTCGCTGGCGATAGCCTGTAGGAGCTCCTCTATGCGCCGGGCTCGCTGGCTGGTGGTATCCAGGTGAAAGGTCAGCTCGGGCACATAGCGCAGGTTCACGTTCTCGGCCAGAGCGCGGCGCAAGAAGCCGCTGGCCCGTTCCAGGATAGCCAGGACCTGTCTGGACTGCTCGGCTGGCAACATATGCTCGACATAAACACGAGCACTGCGCAGGTCCGGCGATACCGTTACGTCGGTCACGCTGACCATGGCATCGGCCAGGCGCGGATCGGTCAGTTCCGTGCTAATCAGAATGCTCAATTCTTCTTGGAGCAGCTCTGAGATACGCTGTTGGCGACGGCTGGTCATAGTTCTTCAGATACAAGGTGAGATAGGCCTCTCAGCTCACGCGTTCTTTCTGGTAGACTTCGAAGATGTCGCCGACTTCAAAGTCACTGAAGTTGGCCAAGCTGACCCCGCATTCGAAGCCAGCCCTCACCTCGGTGACATCTTCCTGGAACCGCTTGAGGGAGGCGATACGGTCCTCCTGCAATACCGCATCCCCACGCTTGACACGCACCAACGCATTGCGCGTTACTGCGCCGTCGGTGACATAGCAGCCGGCAACCTTGCCCACCTTGGAAATGCGGAAGATAGCTCGCACCTCCGCGTGGCCCGTGATCACCTCCTGGTATACAGGTTCCAGCAGGCCGCTCAGGGCCTTGCGCACATCTTCAATCAGATTATAGATGACATCGTAAACGCGGATGTCCACCCCTTCGGCGTCGGCCGCGCGCTGGGCTGCCGGGTCCACATCTACTGAGAAGCCCAGGATGATGGCCTTGGAGGCGGCAGCCAGCATGACGTCCGATTCAGTGATGTTGCCCGGCGCCTGATGCAGGATGCGGACGCGCAACTTCTCGTCCCCCAGCTTTTCGAGGGAGCTAACAATCGGTTCAATCGAGCCCTGCACGTCGGCCTTGAGGATAATGTTGAGTTCTTTGACCTGGCCGGCCTCGGCCTGGGCAAAGATCGTCTCCAGGGAAAGGGCTTTGGGCACGACCGCGGCTGCGCTCTCCGCGCGTTTTTGTGCTTGCCGTTCGGCAGCGATGGCGCGTGCGGTGCGCTCGTCAGCCTCCACCGAGAAGGTGTCGCCCGCTCTTGGCACATCGGCCAGGCCGAGGACCACCACAGGCGTTGAGGGCGGTGCTTCATTGATCGGCTGGCCTTTGTCATCGTACATGGCGCGCACCTTGCCATAGATCTCTCCGATGACCAGGCTGTCGCCCACCCTCAGGGTGCCGTTTTGGACCAGCAAAGTGGCGGTAGGGCCGCGGCTCTTGTCGAGCCGGCTTTCGATAACGGTGCCAACGCACTTCCCCTTGGGATTGGCCTTGAGCGGTTCAATATCGGCCACCAGCAGAATGCTTTCCAGGAGATCATCTATCCCGCGGCGCAGTTTGGCGGAAACCGGCACGCAGATCACGTCACCACCGTATTCTTCAATCAGGAGGCCATTGTCGGCCAGCTCTTGTTTGACCCGCTCTGGGTTGGCGTTCGGTTTGTCTATCTTGTTGAGCGCTACCACAATGGGAACCTGAGCCGCGCGGGCATGGGCAATCGCCTCTTTGGTCTGCGGCATGACTCCATCGTCGGCCGCTACCACCAGCACGGCGATGTCGGTAACCATGGCCCCCCGCGCGCGCATGGCCGTGAACGCTTCATGGCCGGGGGTATCCAGGAAGGTGATCTTCCGTCCCTTGCACTCAACCTGATAGGCACCGATATGCTGGGTGATGCCACCGGCTTCCCCTTCCACCACCCGGGTCTGGCGAATGGCATCAAGCAGGGTGGTCTTGCCGTGGTCAACGTGGCCGAGCACGGTGACAATCGGCGGGCGCACAACCAGCTCGTCGGGCTTTTCGGTGGCCAGGATGCGCTGGCGCAATGTGCGCGGAGCCTCCTGAGGTGGCTCCTCCTTTGCCTCCGGTTCTGGAGGGACCTCGCGTTTGACGGTGATGCCCATTTCCTCGCCGACCACGCTGGCGGTATCGAAGTCAATGGACTGGGTGATCGGCACCATGATGCCGTAGTTCATCAAGGTCTTAATCACCTCGATGGGGCTGCGGCGCATCTTTTCGGCCAGCTCGCGCACTGTGATCTGCTCTGGAATTATAATTTCTGTGACGGGCGGCTCGGCCTCGGCGCGGCCAGCGCGCGGAGCCGGGCTAACCCCCTTTGCCGGAGCCAGGCTAACTCCCTTTGCCGGAGCCAGGGGTGCCTCAGGAGCACGGCCTTTGGGGGCTGTTTTAGCGGGGCGGGCCACCTGTGGTCCATTGGCCCCAGAGCCGGTACCATGTCCTTTGGCGATGGCCGGCTTTTGCTGGCCACGCCTGGCGTGCCCGGCCTCTTTGGCATTGTTCCCGTTGTTGGCGTTGAGGTGCTCCTCGTTCAGGTGAGCACCCGGCTTGGCCATGCTCACGGGCCGCAAGGCAGGATTGGCCTTCTGTTGCCCCTTGGCCTTCTCGCGCGCCGGAGCAGGACCCTTGGGTTGGTCTTTGGGCCTTTCGCGGCTTGCAACGGGGCCCGGCTGCGCCTCCTTGGGCTTTGTGCGCTTCTCTGGCCGCGCGGATGGGTTATTTCCCAATCCATGTCGCTCGTCAGGGCCCGATGGGGTCTCGGCCCGCGACGGCTTACCTTCAGCCCCTTGTCCTGCTGTTGAAGGTTTACGCGGCTGATTGCCGCTGGATTTCTTTTCTGCCATTTCTTTACCTCCTTGCCCTGAGGGCGTTATGCCTGAGGAGCACCGTTGAAAGAGGCCACGCGTGGGCGCGCTCGGTAACCGTGCCAGGCTCATCATGGGTGGTGTAAGAACGGCGCAGGCTTCGGCCACTCTCCTCAGGGCTAACCAGAGGCCGCCACGGCTGTGGCTAAGACCTTGAGTAGCCCATACGGGCCACGAGTAGCCCATACGGGCCACGAGTAGCCCATACGGGCCACGAGTAGCCCA
>DAOTZS010000113.1:0-4877 GCA_034434335.1 Anaerolineae bacterium | reverse complement strand
TCGAGGGATTCCCTGTTGTGGAGAACGGGCGCATCGTGGGCATGCTCACCCGCCGCGAGATCGACCGCGCCATCCACCATGGGCTGAACCATCACCCGGTAAGGCGCTATATGCGGCCAGGCGAGGTGTATGTCACCCCAGGCGACTCGGTGGAAACCCTGCGCAAGGTGATGACCGAACACGAATGGGGCCAGGTGCCTGTGCTCGACCCCAAGACCGGGGCCTTGTTAGGGATCGTCACCCGAACCGATTTGATCAAGCAGTGGGCAACATCAACGCCGGCCCAGGTTGAGACGCTGGCACGCCAAATGGAAGCTGCCCTGCCCAGGCCGTTGCTGGACCTTCTCAAGCAGGCCGGGTCTACGGCCTGGGAGATGGGATATCCGCTTTATGCTGTAGGTGGCTTTGTGCGCGATCTTTTGTTGGGCCAGCCCACTTACGACATAGACCTGGTGGTGGAAGGGGATGCGATCAACCTGGCCCACCAACTGGCCCGGCGCTTCGGCGGACGCGTGCGCAGCCATCGTCGCTTTGGCACCGCCAAGTGGATCCTCCCTGAGAGCTGGCGACAGGCACTGGCCGGCGAGGGTTCACTCCCTGAACTTCCCGAGGCCGCCACCGGCAGCCAAACCTGGGCTGAGGAGGTGGAAGAACCCGAAGGGGAGGAAGAGCTGCCGGCCGGCCAGCCCTTCCCTGAGGCCCTGGACTTCGTCACCGCGCGCATGGAATTCTACGAACATCCTACCGCCCTGCCCACTGTGGAGCGCAGCAGCATCAAGCAAGACCTGCACCGCCGCGATTTCACCATCAATACCCTCTGCATCCGTCTGACCCCCGACCGCTGGGGAGAACTGCTGGATTTCTACGGCGGCCGTAAGGACCTGGAGAATGGGGTCATCCGTGTGCTGCACAGCCTCAGCTTCGTCGAAGACCCTACGCGCATCCTGCGCGCTGCCCGCTTCGAGCAGCGCTTCAGGTTCCAGATCGAGCCACGTACCGAGCAGTTGATCGCCGATGCCCTCGACCTGCTCGACCGGGTCAGCGCCGACCGCATCCGCCATGAGCTGGAGCTGATCATGGCCGAAGCCGAGCCCGAGAAGGTGCTGTGCCGTCTGGGGGAGCTGGGGGTTCTGGCACGGCTGCATCCTGACCTGCAGTGCGATGCCTGGCTAGAAAACAAAGCCCGTGAACTGCGCAGCCAGATGGCCCTGGTCCAGGCTGCCGCCGGCCCTGATGCCACACCGCCCCCCATGACATTGGGCGCCGACGCCGGCCCCCGCCTCCATCTGGCCCTGTTGACCTGCCGGCTCTCACCCGAGTCGCTGGCCCGCTTTATCGAGAGACTCCGCATCCGCAAGGAGTATCGTGCCCTCTTGCTGGAGGTGTCGGCCTTACAACAGAGGATAGGCAGGCTGGCCGAAAACGATGTGCGCCCCAGCGAGATCGTAGCGGTGTTGGATGAGACAAGCGATGAGGCCCGGCTGCTGATGCGCGTCGTCCACGATTCCTGGCTCGTCCGCCAGCGGCTTGATCTCTATCAGCGCCGTCTGCGCCACATCCGGCCGGCCCTGAGCGGGGATGACTTGCGGCGCATGGGCATACAGCCTGGCCGCATCTATCGTGTCCTGCTCGATCGGCTGCTGGCGGCCCGCCTGGATGGAGAGATCAGCACCCGCGCCGAGGAAGAGGCCCTGGTCAGGCAGATAGTCGCTGAGCAGAGAGTCCCTGACATGACGGTCACCCAGTGACCTGGATGACCGTCATCTTGCAGGTGACAGCCACCTTGTCCAAAAGGAGGCCAGCATGGGAACCCGTACCCTGTCGTGGAACCTGGTACTACGTGCCCTGTTCCTGGACGGTGACGCCTATGACCGCCTGCGCGATGACGACAACCCCTTTATTGAGGGGCTTTTCCTGGTCATCGCCATTGGCTTTGGCACGGCGCTGCTGAGCCTGATCGGCCAGGTGCTCGCGTGGGCCAGCATCCCCGACCTGAATGCCATCAAACAGGTGGTCTGGGACGCCTACCAGCGCGCTCCCTGGTGGTCGGAGGTCACGCGCGATCCGGCCGCCCTTGAGGGGTTCCGGTTGGGCTGGGAGTGGAGCTGGCGCATCATCTCCGCGTTGTCCCCAAGTCCTCTCACAGGGGCCCTCCGGATTGTCATCTGGCCCCTTCTCTCCCTGTTGGGGTGGCTGATCTACGGTACGCTAGGGCATCTGTTCGCGCGGCTGTTAGGCGGCCAGGGCTCACTGAACCAAACCCTGGGCACCACGGCCCTCGCCTTTTCGCCGCTCCTGCTGCGCGGGCTCGGGATCATCCCGTTCCTGACGCTGGGTGGGGCCGTCAACACCTGGCAACTGATCTGCCGTTACAAAGCGATCCGCAGTGCTCACCGCCTGCCGTGGACGCGAGCATTTTGGGCCACTCTGCTTCCGTTTGTTGTCTATCTGCTATTCTGGCTCGTGATTGGGGGTCTGGCTGTAGTTCTGATCGCTGTGGTCGCCAGGAGGTAGGCTATGAAGGAGTGGATGCAAACTCTGCGCGGCGTCGTTCTCTTCGATGGTGCGGCCTATGCCCGCCTGCGCGAGCGCGGCGACCTGTTCTTCCTGGGTTTTCTGCTCGTCTTCCTCCTGGGGTTGATCTCGGGCCTGCCCGACCTGGGGATCGCCATCGTTCGGGGCCTGAGCACCGATGCGGTCGTGGAGGCGGCAGATGTCACGGCCGAGATCGAGCAAGGACTGGCTCAGGTGGAGCCGCTCCTGCAGAGCCTGCCCTCCGATGTGCGTGACCAGATCCTGCTCCAGGCGCGCCAGGGCTTTGAGCTGGCGGCGCAGATTGGCGGGCAGGTTGCCCAGTTGCCAACGATCTTTCCCCGCCGGCTGGCCCTGCTGCTAGAGGCAGTGGGGCGCTGGGCATCCCGTCCACTGGCTGGCGCGCGTTTCCCGCTGGCAACAGCCAGCCTGGGCACCTGGCTTGGCTATGGCATTTGGGTCATGCTGATGGCCAGGCTGCTCGGCGGCCGCGCCAGCCTGGCCACCTTTTTCGGCATGACTTCCCTCTTTGCCGTGCCACACCTCCTCCAGATACTGGCGCGCGTGCCGTACGTTGGGAGTGTGTTCAGCTTCATCGCCTTCCTGTGGGGAGTCGGGATCTATGTCAAGGCCACCGCGGTGAGCCATGAGCTGGGCACTGGGCGAGCTGTCCTGGCGGCATTACTGCCGCTCCTCATCGTGGCTTTCCTGGTGGCCGTGATCGCCATGGGTATTGCTGGCACTGTTGTACTCATCCTGCTCACGCGGTGAGAGCGCATCGAGAGATAGCGACGTATGGCCGAATTTCTCAAACTGCTTACGCCCGAGGAGGCCTGGGAGGTTTTCGTCAAGCACTTCAGGCCTCAGGTTCAGAAAGAACGCTGCCCGGTGACCGCGGCTCTGGGCCGCGTCCTGGCCCAAGAGGTGAGGGCGCCTCACGATTTGCCGACCTTTGTGCGCAGCAGCGTTGACGGCTACGCGGTTCAGGCAGCCGATACCTATGGCGCCAGCCCGGGCCTGCCGGCCTACCTGGATGTGGTGGCCGAGGTGGCCATGGGGACACGCGCCGACTTCACCCTGGGCCCGGGCCAGGCCGCGCTGGTGCACACGGGGGGCATGGTGCCGCCAGGGGCCGACGCGGTGGTGATGGTGGAATATACCAGCCGGTCCACAGAGCCGATGTTCACCAACCGGCCTTTACAGCCGGCCTTCAGCCCCTTCAGCATCGAGGTCTATCGGCCGGTGGCAGTGGGGGAGAACTGCATCCAACCAGGTGAGGACGTGCGCGCGGGCGAACTGCTGCTTGGGCCGGGGCATACCCTGCGGCCACAGGATATCGGAGGACTGGTGGCAGTGGGGATCATGGAGGTGGAGGTGGCGCGGCAGCCCAGAGTGGCGATCCTGAGCCAGGGCGATGAGGTCGTGCCGCCCACCCAGGAGCCGGCGCCCGGCCAGGTGCGCGATATCAACAGCTACACCCTGGCGGGGCTGGCACGCCAGGCCGGCGCTATCCCGCTCAACTACCCCATCGTGCCCGATCAACAAGAGGCTTTGAACCAGGCCGTCCAGCGGGCCTTTGCCGAGGCCGACGTGGTAGTCATCACCGCAGGCAGCTCGGTGAGCTATCGGGACCTGACTGCCAAGGCGATCAATACGCTGGGCAAGCCCGGGGTGCTGGTGCACGGTGTGGCCATCCGGCCCGGCAAGCCGACGATCCTGGCTGTCTGCGATGGAAAGGCTGTCTTTGGCCTGCCCGGCAATCCGGTCTCCTGTATCAATATCTTCCGGCGCTTCGTCATCCCCACGTTGCGGCTGCTCTTGGGCGCCGGCCCGCTGCCCGTTCATACCGTCCAGGCCCGCCTGGCGCGCAACATCCCTGCGGCCAGCGGCCGGGCTGACTTCGTGCGTGTCCGCCTGGAAGAACGGGATGGTGAAGTATGGGCTGTGCCGGTGTTCGGCAAGTCCAACCTGATCTATACTCTAGTGCGCAGTGTGGGCGTGGTCGAGGTGCCGCTCAACAGCAGCGGGCTGGCCGAGGGGGAGCTGGTAACGGTGGTGCTGGACGATTGACAGTCGGGCTGAAACACGTGGCTGCCCACCCCATATGGGGTGGGCAGCCACTATCTCATGTCCGATGAGGGCCAGGTCAGATTCAGCTCAGCGTCCGGTGGCCAGAGGCAGGAAGGTGCGCCGGGCCGCCAACGGCACGGTCACCTCGCGCGGGCCATAGCGCTGGCCACTGGCCACATCCTCCAGCCAGTACCAGTAGCTCTGCCCGGCCACCACGCCCTGGTCCACGTAGCCGTAAGCCCCTTCCACCGCCGCCGTCACCGGCGCCGAGGTCA
>DAOTZS010000112.1:0-4079 GCA_034434335.1 Anaerolineae bacterium | reverse complement strand
GTGGGAGCCTCAGTCGCCGTAGATGTGAGTGTCGCGGTCGGCGACGGCGTCAGGGTCGCCGTCGCCGTGGGCGTGGGGGTTGCCGTGAGGGTAGGGGTGGCCGGCCGATTGGACAGGCCCGGAGAAGGCGGATAGCTGTCCGTCCACTCCCCTACCCCATCCACCACCCGACTGTAGCTCATATCCCGGCCAGGATCGCTGTACGCAAAGACATCCACCTCAGAACCATCGGGACCCAACAAACGAACCGTATCCCCGTCGTCGTTCAGCGCCACCTTCGTGCCCGAGCGAAAGCTCACCAGGAACCCGCCAGGCCCCACCAGCGTGCCAGCCGGAAAACGATAAGGCGAGCTACCCCCTCCGGCGATGTCGTCCAAACCCCACCCACCGAGGTCTACGGCAAAGTCCTCCAGGTTGAAGATCTCTATCCACTCATCATAAGCATCTGCATCCCCGTCTCTATCCCAATCCACAGCATAGGGCCTGGGTAGCACCTCGTTCAGACGCACGCGCGGAAGGGGAGTCGGCGTGGCCGTGGGGGTGGGAGAGAGGGTCGGCGTAGCAGTGGCCGTCGGCGTGGATGTCGTAGTCGGCGTGAGCGTTGCGGAAAGCGTGCCAAACAGGAAGGTCAAGGCGGCAGGTAGAAGCACGTACAGGCGGGCCATAGCTCTCCTTTCGCACAGGGCCTGGGCTGACCGCGAGCAGCCTGGAGAGGAGGCGGTCGCTTAGAATCTGAGTGTGTTCGCCAGAGGCTAGCCGGATGCCGAGAGGGCGGCTTCCAGGCAGATTATATCCCTGCTGTGCCGGTGATGTCAACAGGCAGTTTGGGGCTTGCGAGTGATTTCAAGCTGCTCCGAGCTGAAGCTCTGGGCTGAAAGAGCAAAGCCCTACGGGCTAATTCCAGTTTATGACGCCCCGCCCTTGGGAAAATAGCGCCACAAGGTGACGCGCGGGGCAGGGTCCAGACGGGCCAGGCGGAGCAGGGTCTTTTCGACGGCGATTGGATGGCGCTCGACCAGGATCGCATCTCGGCCCAGCCGCGCGGCCACAACCCCGGTGGTGCCCGAGCCGGCAAAGAAATCGCCTACCAGGTCACCCGGGCGGCTCGAAGCTTTGATGATACGTTCGAGCAACGCTTCGGGCTTCTGAGTCTCATAGCCTACCCGTTCGGAGTGAACGCGCGCTACCACCGGGAAATACCACCAGTCTTCCGGCACCTTGCCCCGTGCCAGGTCGGGCACCTTGCCAAAGCCGGCCTTGCGGCTGGAAGCAAAAGTCTTGAGCGTGGACTCATCGTACGGTATCCGCACCGCATCGGCATTGAAGTAGTAATTGGCCGAGCGGGTATAAACCAGGATGTTGTCGTGCTTGCGCTTAAAGGCCGAGCGGATAGGCGATGGGCCATGGTAACACCAGATGATCTCGTTGAGGAAGCGCTCGCGGCCGAAGAGGCGGTCCAGCTCCACTTTGACATAGTGGACTGAGTGCCAGTCAAGGTGAACGTAGAGAGTGCCCGACTCGCAGAGCAGATCACGGGCGAAGGCCAGGCGCCGGTACAGCCAGGCCAGGTAAGTGTCGAAATCCTGCTGATCAAGATAAGCAGGCACAGCGCGCGCCGGCTGATGGCGGCTGCCGTCCACGCGGGCGGTATAGATCTTGCCGCTGCCAAAGGGAGGGTCCAGGTAGAGCAGTTGGAAGCGCCCGTGCCACTGGTCTGCCACCTTTTCCAGCAGGGCCAGGTTCTCGGCACAGTAGAGGTCAATACGTGCGGGGCCGCTGCCGGCCAGGGCTGGAGGCAGGGGCACCACCACCGGTTCATGGTCGGTGGCATCGCTGGCCAGTTCGGGCAGGTTCAGGCAAGTATAGTTGTGCTCGTAAGTGCCTCGGCCCATCCGCTGCCTCGTTGTGAGAAGATGGTACATCTCCATATTAGTCCGGCCTGAAGCCCCATGTCAAATGCGGACGGGGCCTGTGAGCCTGCGCAGCAGGGCATGGGTAGGCGACGGCAGCCGTCGCCTACCCATGCCAGGGCCTTCGGGTTTGGGCCACAGTGTAGTATAATAGCGCGTGGCGTACGCTTGGGCCGCGCTGGGGCCTAGATGGAGGTGTCAGCGATGTGGCGTTTGATTATTTTGATAAGCGGGCTGGCTCTGCTGACCGCATGTGCCGGGGCAGGGGAGCCCATTCCAAGCCCAGAGACAGGAGGTGTGGCAATGAAACTCACCAGTTCCGCGTTCGTCGAAGGGGGCATGATCCCCAGCAAGTATACCTGCGACGGGCAGGATATCTCGCCCCCGCTCGCGTGGAGCGAAGTGCCAGCCGGCGCCAAGGCCCTGGCCCTCATCTGCGATGATCCAGACGCACCGGCCGGCACATGGGTGCACTGGGTGCTGTTCAACCTGCCCCCAACTCTCAGCGGACTGCCCGAAGGGGTCCCTGCCCAGAAGACAGTGGAGGGCGGTGCCACGCACGGGACCAATAGCTGGCGGCGCATCGGCTACGGTGGCCCCTGCCCGCCCAGTGGCACCCATCGCTATTTCTTCAAGTTGTATGCTCTGGACACCACGTTGAAGCTGGACAGCAGCGCCACGGCCAAAGATGTCCAGGCAGCCATGAAAGGGCATGTGTTGGCCGAGGCGCAGCTAATGGGGCGCTACAAGCGGCAGTAGGAGAGGATACAGGACAAGGGAGTGTTCATCCCTCGTCCTATGGGGGTGCGAGATGAGAGGAAAACGGGCCCGGGTCAGGCTCACCTTCTGGTGGTTGCTGAGCGTTGCCCTGGTGCTGATAGCAGCCCAGGTCGCCGCGCAGGGCACGCCGGTGGTCAAGCTGGCCACTTTTCAGGGACCGGTGACGCCGGTGCTGGCGGAGTATCTGGACCGGGTGATTGGCCAGGCTGAAGCTGCTGGCGCGGCTGCCCTGGTGATCGAGCTGGATACTCCGGGTGGCTCGGTGGACATCACCAAGACGATTACCCAGCGTATGGCCGCGGCGCGCGTGCCGATTATCGTCTATGTGGCCCCGCGCGGTGCGCGTGCCGGCTCTGCTGGCACCTTTATTACCCTGGCTGCCCACGTGGCTGCTATGGCCCCGGGCAGCTCTATCGGCGCGGCCAGCCCGGTAGGCGTCGAGGGGGCCGACCTGCCCGAAACCATGAAGGCCAAGGCAACCAACCTGCTGGTAGCAGAGATCAAGAACCTGGCCGGCCGCCGAGGCGAGAAGGCGGTGGCCTGGGCCGAGAAAGCGGTGCTGGAAGCAGCCGCGGCCACCGCTGATGAAGCGCTCAAACTGGGTGTGGTAGACATCGTGGCCGAAGACCTGCCCGACCTGTTGCGCCAGTTGGAAGGCCGCCCGGTCGAGGTAGCCGGCCAGCAGATCACCTTGCACCTCAGCGGCCTGCCGGTCGAGCCGGTCCCCCTCACCCCCATCGAGAACTTCCTCAACACCCTGACTAACCCGGCGCTGGCGGCTATCTTGCTCACCATTGGGCTGAACGCCATCCTCTTCGAGCTCTCCAACCCAGGCGGCTACCTGGCCGGGATCATCGGGGTCATCTGCCTGTTGCTGGCCTTCTACGCCCTGGGCACCCTGAACGCTAACTGGGTGGGGCTGGGGTTCATCTTGCTGGCCTTCGTACTGTTTGTGCTGGACATCAAGGCACCTACCCACGGCGTGCTGACCCTGGGGGGCATTATCAGTTTTGTGCTGGGAGCATTTCTGCTCTTCAACACCTCAGAGCTGGAGGTGCCCTGGGCCACCATCATCGCCCTGGCCTTGGCCACCGCTGGCTTCTTTGCCTTTGCCATTGGCAAGGCACTTTCTGCCCAACGCCTGCAGCCGGCCACCGGGATGGAAGGGATGATCGGCCGGGTGGGAGTGGTGCGCCGGGCGCTGGATCCGGTGGGCACGGTGCTGGTCGAAGGGGAGCTGTGGCAGGCTGAGTCAGAGGCGGGGCCGGTGGCCGTGGGCGAGCGGGTGATCATCACGGGGTACGACGGGTTCCGCCTGCGCGTGCGCGGCCGCTGAGGATAAGCACTATTCAGGCCGATTGAAATCGCCCTCCCTGGGCACTTCGTGCC
>DAOTZS010000111.1:0-12974 GCA_034434335.1 Anaerolineae bacterium | reverse complement strand
GGGGTGAAGGTGGCAGTCACCACCCAGGGGGTAAAGGTAGCAGTCACCATCCAAGGGGTAAAAGTAGCTGTCACCACCCAGGGAGTGAAGGTCGCGGTAACCACGATCGGTGTGATGGTGGGCGTGCTGCTGGGCGTGACAGGAGTGGCTGTCAGCGGCGGGGTCGGGGTGGCGGTCGGGGCTGGCGGGCTGGTTGTGGCCGGAGCACCCGGGCAGGCGAGCAGAGAGACGTCGTCCAGGAACATGCCGGCCGTGCCACCCAGGCCATCGTTATAGACGTTGAAGTAGATTTGCACTGTGTGTCCCCGCCACGGCGACAGATCGAAAGTCATCTGGTTCCAAACCCGGCTGTCGTTGCGCGAGTACCATGGCTTGTCCAGAATTGTGTTGTCCAGGGGGTTGAGCAAGACCAGTTCCATGTAGTCTGTAGTGGCCGCGCCCTCGATCAGGGCATAGAACCAGAACGAGAGCTTCACACTGCTGGCAGAAGCCGGGATGGTCACCGTCTGGCGCGCGGACGAGAAACTCCGTTGGTTGCCACCTTTGGTGATGCCCAGCGCCAGGGACTTCTCTCCGCTGTGCCGGGCATAGGTGACATACTTGGGGGTCAAGGGCGTAATGCCTAGCTGCCATACCCCTCCCTCTTCAAAGCCGCCGTCGCGCAACAGCTCAGTGCAGCCATCCTGGGCCTGTGCAGACGAAGCAGACCAGGCCAGCCAGCCACCCAAGATCAGGGCCAATATCAGGTATAACCCACCCAAAGCGCGCCAGGAGGCTTTCATAGTTGCCCTTTCCTCCCTGTGGCAGTTGCCAGGCCACACTGGACGACTGAAGTCGCGGACGCCATCGCGAGTCTGAGCTCTGCAGGGTAGTGCCCAACCGCGGCAGGTTGGGTCTTGCAACTGCCGGCCCACCCTGAGAAGTATTCTATCATGAAACCTTCCGCGAGGGCAATTGACCCTGCTTATTTCCGTGTGTATAATAGACCTGGCAGTTGGATTAGTGAACTGGTGCATCCCCAAACGGGCTGACCGGGCCACGATGTCGCGCCGTAAGTGGGTTACGGCTGGCACGGGTAGATCGAAAGCAGCACCATTATGGAGCGGATGGCTACGGACTTGCTGGACCTTGCGATCGTCATTGTCAACTACAACACCTCTGCCCTGCTGCGCGATTGCCTGCGTTCAGTTTACGCCAGCCGCGGAGTAGGGAAATTCGCCGTCTGTGTGGTGGACAATGCTTCCTCGGATGATAGCGTGGAGATGGTGCGGACTCTCTTCCCCCAGGTCCACCTGATCGCCAATACCCGCAATGCTGGCTATCCTCAGGCCAATAACCAGGGCCTGCGCTATTTCGGTTTCCACGACACGCCTGTTGTTGGCGTTGACCAGACCCTGCCTCGCTTTGTGTTGTTGCTCAACCCTGACACCGTGCTGCCCCCTACTGCCCTGGCCGAGATGATCGCCTTCATGGAGGCCCATCCCCGGGCAGGGGTGGCGGGGCCAAAACTGGTGCGGCTGGACGGCTCCCTGGACCGCGCCTGTCGGCGCTCTTTTCCCACCCCCGCGAGCTCATTATGGCACCTCACCAGGCTGGACAGGCTCTTTCCCCACAGTCCCCGCTTTGCCCGTTATGACCTTTCCTACCTGGACCCCGACGTGGTGACCCAGGTAGACGCGGTGGTGGGGGCCTTCATGCTGGTGCGCCGCGAGGCGATCCTGCAAGTAGGCTTGCTGGATGAGACCTTCTTCATGTATGGGGAAGACCTGGACTGGGCAAAGCGGATCACCGACGCGGGATGGCAGGTATGGTATAATCCTGCTGTGACAGTCACCCATGTCAAGGAGGCGGCCAGCCGACATTCCTATCGGGCGCGTGTGGAATTCTACCGGGCGCTCGTTATCTTCTACCAGAAGCATTATCGGGCAACCACTCCCTTCTGGCTGGACTGGCTGATCCGGGGCGGCATCGTCTTCTTCGGCGGCCTGGACTTGTTGGCCCGAAGGCTGCGTGGCCAGTTTCGGGATGCCCGTGGGAGAGAAGGAGGGGGGTCTTGATGAAACGCTCGCGGCTGTTCTTCACCCTGACCCTGGTCCTGACGGACGCAGCGATGAGCCTGCTGGCCTTCTATCTGGCCTACCGCCTGCGGGGCCTGATCCAGCGCGAGGCCGGCGGGCCGCTCCAGGCCTATCTGCCCCTGGGCATCATCCAGTTAGTCAACGTGCTGGTGGTATTTTTCGTTTACAAGTTCTACCACCGGCGGCATGCGGCCCACCTCTTCGATGAGCTATATCGCATCTTCGGTGCCCTCTCGGTGGCCACGTTGTTAACGGTGGCTTTCATCGGATTCGTGCTGCGCGATACGCTGGACAACCAGCGCTCGGTACTGCTGCTGACATGGGCTGGCAGCCTGGTGACGGTGACATTTGGCCGCTTCGTGCACAGCCGGGTTCAGCGCCGGCTGCAGCGCCTGGGCATCGGTGCAGAGCGGGTGTTGATTGTAGGCACCGGCGAGGTGGGACGCATGATCTTGCAGAAAATCCAGCACACGCCTGGGCTGGGCTACCAGGTGGTGGGGTTTGCCGATGTCAACCATGGTCCGGCCCGGGTGATGGGCCTGCCGGTGCTGGGCACCGTCAATGATCTGCCGCAGATTATCGAAGCGCACCAGGTCAATGAAGTGATCATTGGGCTGCCCGAGGCCACACATCAGGAATTGGTGGACATCATCTCCCAATGTGAGCGCGAGAAGGTTAGCATCCGTGTCTTCCCGGATGTGTTTCAGATCATGGCGGCAGAGGTTACGATCAGCGATCTGGGGGGGTTGCCGTTGCTGACCATTCGGGATGTGGCCTTGCGAGGGTGGAAGTTAACCCTCAAACGGATGGTGGACGTGGTGGGCAGCAGTATCGCGCTCCTCCTGCTCTCGCCCCTGATGATGCTCACCGCGCTGCTGATCAAGCTGGAGTCGCCAGGGCCGGTTTTCTTCGTGCAGGAGCGCATGGGGCTAGACGCCCGCCCCTTCCCCATGCTCAAGTTCCGTTCCATGCGCCAGGATGCCGAGGTGAATGGCCCGGGCTGGACAACCCGAGATGATCCCCGGCGCACCCGCCTGGGCGCCTTCATCCGGCGCATCTCCATTGACGAACTGCCGCAGTTCATCAATGTGCTGATGGGCGACATGAGCCTGGTGGGACCTCGGCCCGAACAGCCGGCTTATGTGGAGCAGTTTCGCCAGAGCATCCCACGCTACATGGAGCGCCATCGCGAGAAGGCCGGCATGACGGGGTGGGCCCAGATCAACGGCCTGCGCGGTGACACCTCGATCGCCGAGCGCACCAAGTACGATCTCTGGTATATTGAGAACTGGTCGTTGTGGCTGGACTTCAAGATCATGCTGCGCACCATATTCAAGATCTTCAGCGATCGTTCGGCATATTAGCTGCCTTTAGCATGGGTCAGGCAGGGATGGTTCAAAATTGGTTAACACTTTCTGCCCCCTCGGGCCTTCACAGCCCCTCACCCCCCTTTGCCACTCCCTCCCCTCTCCCGCCGCCGAAGGCGAACGGGAGAGGGGAGGGCCCTGGGAGGCAATTCTAATGACCGCAAAAAGTGTAAACCAATTTTCCTGGCAAACTGAACCATCCCCCATACCGGGTCTCATCATCCGTGTCTACCGTATTCTAGACTGACCCCCTGCCATTTTGACACCCATGCCCCTTCGTGGTATCATTGGCCCCGCATGATTAGCACTCTCTGAGCGAGAGTGCTAAAACGAGGATGGTATGACGGAGATGACGCCGCGTCGCCAGGCGATCCTGGGCCTGGTGATCCGTTCCTATATCGAAAAAGGGGTTCCTGTCGGCTCCAAGGCCTTTGTGGAGACCTACGGGCTCGACATCAGCCCGGCGACCATCCGCAATGAAATGGCCGCCCTGGAGGAGATGGGTTATCTCACCCACCCTCACACCTCGGCCGGCCGGGTGCCTACCGAGCAGGGCTACCGCTATTTCGTGCAGCACCTGCTGGGCGAGACCGAACTGCCACCAGCCGAGCAGTTGATGATCCGCCATCAGTTCCATCAAGTGCGGCAGGAGCTCGATCAGTGGGTGCGCCTGGCGGTGGCAGTGCTGGCCCATACCACGCGCAAGGCCGCCGTGGCCACCCCACCCCGCGCCCCTGAAAGCCGGTTCAAACACCTGGAGCTGATCAGCCTGCGCGAAACCCTGGTGCTGTTGGTGCTGGTCCTGCAGGGGGGCACGGTTAAGCAACAGATGCTCACCCTGGACCATCCCATGGACCAGGGAGCACTGAGCCGCCTGTCCAATCAGCTCAACGATCTCTTTAGCGGCTTGACCAGCAACCAGATCGAGGCGCGGCTGGCGTCCCTCTCGCCCCTGGGACAGCAGGTGGGCCAGATCGTCTGCCAGGTGCTGCGGGCAGTGGACAACTACGCCAACGGCACGGTCTACCGCGAAGGGTTGTTGCATATCCTCTCGGAGCCGGAGTTCGCCGAAGGGGAACAGGTGCGGCAGATGGTGCTGGCGCTGGAAGGGCCGGTGCTGGTGGACGTGGTTACTACAGCCGCGCAGCCACTGGAGATCGGCGGGGTGCAGGTCCTCATCGGCAGCGAGGGGCGCTGGCATGAGTTCACCGACCTCAGCCTGGTGCTCTCCCGCTATGGGGTAGAAGGTGGTGCCAGCGGCCTGTTAGGGGTGATCGGGCCTATCCGCATGATGTACGACCGGACTATAGGCGCGGTGCGCTATGTTTCGCGCCTGATGAGTGACCTGGTGAGCGACTGGTATGATGTTGGCGAAGGCATTGGCCAGGGGAGAGATCTCCCCAATGACTGAGTATGGATGAGATCATAGCTTCAGGAGGGATCAAGGGCATCATGGGCGGCAACGAGCAAGAAATCACTGAAGAAGTGGCGACCTCTGAAGCTCCAGGCGCAGAGGGACAGGAGGCCGAAAGCGCGGCTCCTCAGCTTACGGTCGAGCAGTTGGCCGAAGAACTGGCCCGGGCTCAAGCCCAGGCATCCGAATACCTGGACAACTGGCGCCGCACAGCAGCCGAACTGAGCAACGCCCGCAAACGGATGCTGCGCGAGCAGGCCGAGATGAACCTGGCCGCCACCGCCCGGGTGATGGAGAAGCTGCTACCGATTATAGACGATGTGGAAAGGGCTTTCCAGGCCCTGCCCCCAGAACACGCTAACAGCGAGTGGGTGAATGGCTTTCGGCTGATCCAGCACAAGCTGCAAGCCCTCCTCGAAAGCGAAGGGGTTACCCCTATCCCGGCTGAGGGCCAGATGTTCGACCCCCTGCTGCACCACGCCATCAGCCATGAGGTGTGCGAAGGCTTTCGAGAGGGGCAGATCATTGCGGAGGCCGCGCGTGGCTACAGGCTGGGTGACAGGGTCTTGCGCCCCAGCATGGTACGCGTCGCCAAAGACCAGGACAGGGAGTCGTGACCTGGCAACGGCACAGATAGGCTATTCTCGTATCAAAAGGAGTATCTTCCTATGGGTAGAATCGTCGGTATTGACCTGGGCACCACCAACTCGGTGGTGGCCGTTATGGAGGGCGGCGAACCGGTAGTCATCCCCAGCGCTGAAGGTTCGCGCCTTTTCCCTTCGGTGGTGGCCGTCAACCCCAAGACCGGCGAGCGGATGATCGGTCAGGTGGCCCGACGCCAGGCGATCACCAACCCCGACAACACCATCTTTTCGGTCAAACGCCTGATGGGGCGTCGCTTCAACGATCCGGAAGTGGTCAAGGCGCGCAAAGTGCTGCCCTACAAGATCATCGAACATTCCAATGGCGACGCCTGGGTCGTGCTTGGCGGCAGGGAGTATTCACCACCCGAGATCTCGGCCATGATTTTGCAGAAGATCAAGGCCGATGCAGAAGCATATCTCGGCGAGCCGGTGACTCAGGCAGTTATTACCGTCCCGGCCTACTTCAATGACAGCCAGCGCCAGGCGACCAAGGATGCAGGCAGGATCGCCGGCCTGGAAGTGTTGCGTATTATCAACGAGCCCACTGCCAGCGCCCTGGCCTACGGCCTGGACAAGAAGGTGGACCAGAAGATCGCAGTCTACGACCTGGGCGGTGGCACCTTTGATATCTCCATCCTGGACGTGGGCGAAGGGGTCTTCCAGGTGCTCAGCACCAATGGCGATACCTTCCTGGGCGGTGACGACTTCGACCAACGCATCATTAACTGGGTCGCCGACGAGTTTAAGAAGGAGCACGGGATCGACCTGCGCAGCGATCGCATGGCTCTGCAGCGCCTGAAGGAAGCCGCCGAAAAGGCCAAGATCGAACTGTCCACGGTGCTGCAGACGGAGATCAACCTGCCGTTCATCACCGCTGACGCCAGCGGGCCCAAGCACCTGCAGATGACCCTGACCCGGGCCAAGCTGGAACAGCTCACCGCCGACCTGATCGAGCGCACCATCGAGCCGTGCAAGCAGGCGCTGGCCGACGCCAAGCTCAGGACCAGCGATATCGCCGAGGTGGTGTTGGTGGGCGGCATGACCCGCATGCCAGCGGTGCAGGAGGCCGTGCGTCGCTTCTTCGGCCGCGAGCCGCATAAGGGTGTGAACCCCGATGAGGTGGTGGCCATTGGCGCCGCCATCCAGGCCGGCGTGTTGGGTGGGCAGGTCAAAGACATCCTGCTGCTGGATGTCACGCCACTGACCCTCTCGATCGAGACCCTGGGTGGCATCGCCACGCCGATGATCGAGCGCAATACCACCATTCCCACCAAGAAGACGCAGATCTTCTCTACCGCGTCTGATATGCAGACCGAGGTCGAGATCGTGGTTGTGCAGGGCGAACGCCCCATGGCGCGCGACAACAAGCTGCTGGGCAACTTCCGCCTGACCGGCATCCCGCCCGCCCCGCGCGGCATCCCGCAAATCGAGGTCACCTTTGACATTGACGCCGACGGCATCCTGCATGTCAGTGCCAAGGACAAGGCCACCGGCCGCGAGCAAAGCATCAAGATCACGGCCTCCAGCGGCCTCTCCAAAGAAGAGATTGACAAGATGATCAAAGAGGCCGAGCGGCATGCCGAGGAGGACCGCCGGCGCAAGGCCGAGATCGAGGCACGCAACCGGGCCGACAATGCCCACTATCAGGTGCAGAAGTTCCTCCAGGACAACCGCGATAAGATCTCCGACAGCGACAAGAAGTTGTTGCAGGAGCGCATGGACGCGCTCAAGGCGGCACTCGATCGCAACGCAGGCATGAGCGAGCTAGAGCGGTTGACGAATGAGCTCAACGACGCCTGGCAGCAAGTGGGCACACGCATGTATCAGCAAGCCCGGACCTCTTACGGGGAACCCCCGCCTTCGGGAGGGCCCAAAGGGGATGGGGGCGAGGATGTGGTCGAAGGGGAATATCGCAGCGTGTGACAGCCGGCCACCACAGTAGGTAGAAGGTGAAACAAGATGCCAGGGCCTCCACCCGGAGTCGGGTGGAGGCCCTGGCGCTTGCTGGTGGCACACCACTTTCGGGGCTGGCGACGCCCAATGGCTACTGGCGCTGTTCAATGGGGATATAGGGCCGCTGATGTTCCCCAACATAGTTTGCCAGCGGCCTGATCAGCCGGTTATTGGCTTGTTGCTCGTAAACGTGGGCAGTCCACCCTACGATGCGGCTCATCGCGAACATACAGGTGAAAGTATCAACCGGGATGCCCAGGGAGTAGAGGAGAGGGGCTGAGTAGAAATCCACGTTGGCACTCAGATTGCGCTCCTGGAAGTAGGGGTCTTGCATGGCTGTGAGCTCCAACTTGCGCGCGATGTCATACCATCGGCGCTCACCAGTGGCCTCTACCATTTTCTCGACATTGGCCATCAACGGTGCAGCACGGGGGTCACGCACCTTGTAGACCCGATGCCCCAGGCCCATGATGCGCCGGCCCTCCGCGCGCGCCTTGCGGAACCATGGCTCCACGTTTTCCACACTCCCTATCTCTATGAACTGCACCATGGCTTCCTGCACAGCAGCACCATGCAGTGGGCCCTTGAGGGTGCCCAGTGCCGATGTGATCGCCGAATGCAGGTCAGCGCCGGTAGAGGCAGTCACCCGGGCAGCAAAGGTAGAGGCGTTGAACTCGTGCTCGGCCAGGAGCAACAGATACTGGTCCAGGGCCTTGGCTGCCAGCGGTTGGGGCTCTTCACCGGTCAGCATCCACAGGAAATTGGCCGCATGATCCAGGTCCGCGCGCGGCTCAATCGGGTCCTTTCCCTGGCGGATGCGCGCGAAGGCAGCCACCACCTCCGAGATTTGCGCCAGAAGGCGACACGCCTTGTGCTGGTGGGCAATGGGCGTGTTGTCCTCAGACTCGGGATCGTAGTGGGCGAGCAGCGAGACCGCACTGCGCATAACTGCCATAGGGTTTGCATTCGCCGGCAGGTTGCGCAGGGCCACCACGATCTCTACAGGCATGGACCGACATGACCGAGACTGAGCCTTCATCTCCTGCAGCTCTTGCAGGGTGGGCAGGTGGCCATTCCACAACAGGAATGCTACCTCTTCAAAATGGCTGTAGGCAGCCAGGTCGCGGATGTCATAGCCGCGGTATTCAAGGATGCCGGCATTGCCATCCACGTAACTGATCGAGCTGTCTGCCACCACGACCCCAGCCAGGCCGGAACGGATAGTGTTCTGCGCCGTCTTGTCGCTCACCACATCTTCTCCTTGCCCTGCAGCTTTACCCTTCTGCCCCCGCGGGCTCCAGCCCATTCCCGGGCAACTTTGCAGAATGGGGCTCAACCAGCCTGCACAGGGGCAATATAAACCAGGGGCAAAGATGGGTCAAGTATGGTACAATCCAATGTGGGATTGAGCTAGCGAAGACAGCACAGCCCGGTATCTTCCTGCCTGGACCCTGGCGAATTCTGGGGACACCCACATCTTGGGCTCGGCAACCTGAGAAGAACAAGATGTAGGCTTCGTAGTAGCGACTTTAGTCGCTTTCAGCGCGTCCTGCGACTAAAGTCGTTACGACGAAGAAAATCGCCGGTGTCCGGTTTTCCTACTTCTTCAGAAGCCGGCCAAGCTCCCGCATCAACATTGGCTCGGGCACAGCCCCCTCGATATGGATGGTCTCGTTAATGACGGTGCGCGGCACACCCATTACTTGATACTTGGTGGCCAGGTGGGGAAACTCGATCACCTCGACCATGTCGGCCCGGATGAGGTCACTCTCCACAGCCAGTTGGTGGGCGAGCATCACGGCTCGCGGGCAGTAAGGTCAGGTGGGGGTGACGAAAACCTGGATGTGCACAGGGTCCTTGAGTTTGGCCACCAGTTCACGGCTGGCCGGCGCCAGCCCAGAATCCCCTTCCGAGACCAGCCTCACGTCCTCAATCAGAGTGCCAAACTCATAACCCGAAGGGATGCCGTAAAGTCGGATACCATAGTCCTTAGCCCCGACGACCGCTACAGCCGGGATCTTGTCTATTCCCAGGCTGTCGGCCACACCTTTGTCCCGGACGAAGTCGTAGACCTCGACGGAAAGCCGGTCCGAAAGGCCGGCCACCTCCTCGATCAGCTCCCGGGTCTCCTTGCAGTACTCGCATTCGAATTCCTGGGTGAAGACCTTGAACGTCACCGGGTTCTTGAGGTCTGCCAGCATCTTGCGCACTTCCTGGCGGATCTGTTCGTTCAGCAGAGCCATTGTAAAACCTCCTTTCCTTAGGAACATAAAGCCTCTCAGGCACCGAGAGAGCGTCGCCAGAGAGACTTATCATCCGCGGCCTAGTGGCTCGTTAAGTAAAGTAGATTCCGGCGTTTTGTAGCTAGTGCATAACCCCTCTCACCCCCTTTCCCCCGCTCTCCCCTCGTAGGGGAGAGCGGGGGAAAGGGGCAAGTGTAGGGGTTTTTGGGGCGGCGAAGCCGCCCCAAAAACCCCTAAATGCCTATCTCCCCGCCCCCTGATAGGGGGTGTCCTGCTGCGCGGGAGGTAAGCACGGGCCCGGGGTAGGGGTGGCGGTCAATCCGGAAAGTGTAGAATCCGGGCTAACAAAGCACTAGCTGCCGCTGAAACTCTAATCAGGTAGCTCTAAAACATCTTCTTGAAAATGACACTGAACGAGTTGTGGAACAGAGTGTTGCCGCCCGCGCCATCTTCGCAGATGGCCTCGTCCGTGAAGTTAGAATGCAGAGGCTGGGCAATATCGCTGCTCGTCGGATTCACGCCATCTGCACTAACATACACCGCGTATTCGGCACCTTTCCACATGATGAATTCAGCCTTGCCAGGCCCCTTGGTGCCGGAGGTTGTCTTGTCCAACACGTTCCCGATCTGGCCGGCTGGCGTCTGTACCAACGTCACGCCGTCCACAGGATTGCCGGCCGCATCCACCACCTTGATAAAGATATGGTGGTTGCCGCGGTTCTCGCAGGGGGTCAGCCGGCGCATCTCGACCAGGGCAAACTGCACCGCTGGAGTGGGTGCCGCGGCAGCTACGGCCTCCTGCCGCGCGACAGGAGGCGCAGTCGGCCTGGGCGGGATAGGCGTGTTGGTCGGCGGGACGGGGGTCTCCGTCGGTGTAAAGGTCGGCGTCGGCACAGGTGTATCGGTCGGTGTGGCCGTAGGGGTGAAGGTCGGCGTTGGGATGGGCGTGTTGGTCGGCCAAGGCGTGTAGGTAGGCGTGGCCTGTATGGGATCGGTTACGGCCATAGCCAGAAGCACTGCCCGGTGCTGGAATCCAGCCCCGGCCACCGGCTCGCCATTTGAGCTGGCATTTGATAACAGGGTGATAATGGTGGCAGGGGCAGCCACTCCCAGCAACCAGATCAGCAACAGGATCAGGGCTATCAGGCGCAATTTGGCGCCGGTGCTGCGCGCCCCGAACCAACTGGCGAAGCTTTCGCCGGCCCCTCCCAGCCCGGCCGTCGTGCCCGCAGCCCGGCTCACCTGGCGCGGCCCCGGCATCTCGGCCGGCAGGGAAACAGGCGCTGCTGGGGCCACCCGAGTCGCGGTGGCAGCCCTTGCCGAACTCTGGCGCAGGCGCTGGCCCATGACACGGCTCAGGTTCAGGGCCAGGATGGGAAAGCGCAAGAGCAGGGCTTCAAAGTCGGGCCGCGCCAGGGCCCAGGCCTGTACATTGGTCAGAGCCACCGCATCAGACGCGTGTGGCTCCCCGGTGAGCAAGGCGGTCTCGCCCACGAACTGGCCCGCTCCCAGGGAGGCCAGGGGCTGAGCCTCTCCATCGGGGCCGCGCGCTTGCACTGCAACCTGTCCCTCTTCGATCAGGTAGAGTGCGTCGCCGGGCATGCCCTGGCGGTAGAGGAACTGGCCGGCCACAAAATACACTGGCCGCAGATAGCGGGCTATTTCCCGGATCTGCTCGTGGCTCAGCCCGCTGAGCAACTCCAACCGGCGTAGCTGGCGCTCGGTGAACTGGTCCTCGCTGATGCCGGCAGCCGCTTTGAGCTGCCGGCCGATCTCCGGGTGAGCGGCCACCAGCTCAGCCAGGTCGTCAGCGGCCAAGGCCCATACCGCCACATCGGTGGCTGCCTCCGCGGTGGCGGCATAGGGCCGGCCCATAAGCAAGTCGGCGTCCCCCAGCGTGCTGCCCTGGGTGAGGTTGGCCAGCACAGCCAGTTGCTCGTTGATCAGGCGCACCCGGCCCGACTTGATAAGATACATGGCATGGGCCGGCCTCCCTTGCGCATAGAGGATGTCGCCAGCCCGGTAGGTTTCCAGCACCATCCGCTGCGCGATTAGCTCGCGCTGCTGACTGTTCAGCTCGGCAAAGAGTGGTGCATTCTCAAGCAATTCTCTCACGACGGAAGTGCTCCTCTGACAGGTGAAGCGGGCTCAATAGGCCCTCTGAAAGACAACGTCCCATGAATAATGTCCTTTACAGCCGCGCTGAGACACGAAATGGTCGCAGTCTGCCGTGCTGTTGCAGAATCCGGCCCCCATCAGGGTCTCATACGGGATGGCGCGAGGGTCGGTGCTCATGCCGCGCGCGTAATCGCTGGTGACTGGCCGGCCATCCACATCGCGCACCACATAGACATCCTGGCCGCCGCCCAGCACAAACTCGGCCATGCCCGGTCCTTTGCTACCTGTCACCACCTCTTCCTGGTTGCCATAAACAGCCTTGACCGTGACGCCGTTCAGGGGGTTGCCCGCGGCGTCGAGGACGTACACCCGCAACTCGCGCTTCTCGCCGCAGTGCAGCGAGGGGCCGTCGAACCAGCCACCGTTCTCCTGCACGGTCCACAGGCGCACGCTGACCAGGCGAAAATCGGGGCCAGCAGGTTGTGGGGGCGATGTGGGTTTGGGTGGGGCGGGCGTGGCAGTAGGCGGAGGAGGGGGAATCTCCGTGGCCACCGGCACGGTATCAATAGGGCCACTCACCTTGACTACCATGCCGGCCACCCAGGCCTGTCCGGGCTTATCCCAGGCCACCTGCCACCAGTCGCCGCTCTCGTTGCGGGCAATGATCTCGGCTTCCTGGCCAGCGCGCAGTTGCGCGATCACCGGATAGGCCAGGCCTGGGCCGCTGCGCAGGTTCACGGTCTTATCGGCACGCACGCGCGGCGATAGGGGCAGTGGTGTGGCCGTGGCAGTGGGGGCCAGTGTGGGAGTATGGGTGGAGACAGGCAATTCGGTGGTAGGGGTGGCCGCATAGGCAGGGCTGGCCGGCACAGTAGCCGGCATAGAGCTCGGGGTATAAGTAGGCGTCAGGTAAGCGCTCAGCCTGGGGCTGCGGGTGCCAAGGGCCTCTGCCAGGCGCGCCAACGCGGCAATCTCCTCCGCCGGCTGGCCAGCGTCGAGGTCCTGCTCGGCCATAGTAATCAGCAATTGAGCCGGATTGGCCAGGCCCAGTTCGTCCAGGGCAGCCTGCGCCCGTGCCAGGTCGTTATCGCGCGCATAATCTGCCGCGATCTGGCGCAAACGCGCATCTCGCTCGGCGACAGTTAGCTGGTTGGCTC
>DAOTZS010000110.1:0-11871 GCA_034434335.1 Anaerolineae bacterium | reverse complement strand
AGGCGGTCCCCCAGCTCGATGGCATCTGAATCCCCCAGCGCCAGGGCCGGCAGGCTCAGCTCCTCCCGGTTCACAGGGCTGCCGTCCAGCATCTGGCTCACGCGGATGACAGCCAGGTCCAGGTCGGGGTCGTACTGCATTACCTCGGCCAGGTACGTCGGTTGAGGCGCTTCGTCGGACCGGATGGTCAGGGCTACGATCAGCAGGTCGTAGTCAAACTCAGGATCGTCCCACATTGCCCGCGGGAATGCAACGTGGCAGTTGGTGAGTATCAGGCCGTCGGCGGAGATGATGGTGCCCGAACCGCTCCATTGGGGAACGACCACGCCAGACCGCCTCTCGCGCGCTGCCACCAGTTGCACCACTGATTTCATCACCCGCTGAGTCGTCGGCCGGTCGAGGGCTGGTGCTGGCTGGACCCCGAGGAACAGAAACAGGATCAGCCCCAGGCCGATACGAGACAGAATCTGTCTTGCCTTCATGATCCACACCTTATCTTCTATAGAGCACAACGTTCACTTCGTGGGGGGACTCAAGATCCTCCGGGATGTAAATGCCATCTTGAGAAACAATGCGGTGGCCCAGAGCCCCAATGATCACGCTGTAGGTTTCGCCCCGCTGCAGCGGCTTAGGTAGCCTGTATTCGCCGTTGCTGTTAGTCTCGGCCATGGTGTAGATGTCGTCTTCAGAGGCAACATTGCGCACCAGGATACCCGGCTGCAGCACCATGAATACCGCCCTGCGAATGCCCCGGCCGGTATCCGCGTCAGTGATGCGGCCGTAGAATATCACCCCTTCTGCAGGTTTAGGGGTAGGGGTAGGGGTGGGCGCAGGAGGGCGGCCCTCGCCGATCTTGCAGGTTCCCCTTTGCACCAGCTCACCTTCTACGAGCAGCTCCAACTCGTATTCCCCCTCCGGCAAAGCCCCGCTTTTGGCGTAGATATTGACCGAACAGTTCTCTCCGCTTTCCCCGCCTTCCCAGGTATGGTCCCTATCCATGAACACTTTGCCGTCCAGGGACCAGCGAGTCGTGAACTGCCAGCCGTCTTGCATCCCTTGATAGTCAAAGAAGGCATACAGCTCCCTGATCCCACTCTCGAAGGTCGTGCCCGGCCTGACGGGGTTCCCCTCGCGGTCCACCCCTTCCGCAAAGGTGATGGGGCTGAAGGCTGGTTCCGCCGTCACAGGTGGGGTCTCCTGGCGCCGCGGCCGGGGTTGCGGAGTAGGGGACGGTTGGCGCCTTGGCCGGGGTTTTGGGGTGGCCGTTGGCTCAGGAGCCACGCCGTAGCCGGCCGCTCTAATAAGCCTGGCCGCCTGGTCTATCGGCCGCGCCGTGTAGAGCGTGCCACCTGTGGCGGTGCAGGAATCGTTCAGGTCAATGAGGCCATCCGCGTTGGTATCGTCAGAGTAACGGCAATGCGCGACCGCCTCGGCGCTCTCCACAGGCCCGGCCCCGACCACCCCTACCAGCTCTCCGGCTTCGTTGACCAGCGGGCTGCCGCTGTAGCCTCCCTCCACCCCAATGTCCGTCTCGATCCATCCCTGTTCCTGGCTGCGAGGAAGAGCAGTGACGGTCCCACTCACAGGCACCACTGTTTCTCCTGCACTGCCGGTATAGCCGAAGATCTGGATGGCATCACCGGCTTTGAGCCGTTCCGGCTTGCCCAGAGGCAGGGCTGACAGATCTAGTGTGCCCGGCTCCACCTGCCTGCCGTCAAGCGTCTGGCTCACCTTCACCACTGCCAGATCCAACCTGGCATCATACTGGGCCACCTCAGCCACATAAGTTGGCTGCGGGGGCTCGGTGGAGCCTGGGGCGAGAGCCACAATGAGCAGGTCGTAGCGGAACTGCGGATCGTCCCAGACGGCCTGAGGCATGGCCACGTGGCAGTTGGTCAGGATCAGGCCATCGGGAGAGATAATGGTCCCCGTGCCGCTCCACCTGGGGATGAGCCGGCCACCCCGCCCCTCGTCGGCTGCGATCAGTTGCACCACTGAGAGCTCTACCTCTGGCCGATCGCGCGCTACTGCCATGGCCGGCGTCAGAAGCAGGATCAGGGCCAGGCCTGCCACCACAAGGCGCCACTTCGCGTCCATCCCTTATCCTCCTCACAGCAGACCATTAGCTCCGCTTGAGAAAGGGTGATGGTCAGGGAGATCTTCTCTGACCATCACCGGACAGCTTACTTGACTTTCTCCAACTCGAGGTTGAATTCGAGGGGCGATTCTGCATCCTCGGGCACGAGTATATCGTCTCCACCGACTGGCCGATAACCCTCGGCTGTAGCAAACATACTGTAGGACTCCCCACGCGCTAACGGGTCAGGCAACTTGAAGTAGCCCTGGCGGTCTGTATTGGCTGCAGTATAGATCTGTTCCTTGTTTTCAAACTCTTCCAGGCTCACTCCCGGCTGCAGGACCACAAAGTATGCCCCCGCGATGCCACGCCCGGTTGTTGCATCGGTAATGCGACCGATTACTTCGACCCCCTCCGCTGGTGGTGTAGGTCTGGGAGTAGGTCGTGGCCCTTTTCCACCAATCGTGCAGGTGCCGCTCTGCAACAACTCGTCCTCTACGAACAGTTCCAACTGATATTCGCCTTCGGGAAGACTCCCTACTTTAGACCTAAGGCCGACCCACCAATTGCCGCTCTCCCCCCCTTCCCAGAGGAAATCATTAGGCCGCCCTCGCTCGCCGTCCCGGGACCACTGCGCGCTAAACTTCAAGCCATCTTCCATCCCCTGGTAGTCGAAGAAGCCATATAGCTCTTTGATGCCGCTCTTGAAGGTCGTGCCGGGCCTGATCGGATTGTCATTGTGGTCCACTCCCTCGGCAAAGATGATCGGCCCTAGAGACGGCCCCTCGGCTCCGCCGCTGAGCACAAAGTCCGCTGTGGCAGCCAGCCGCTTATCAATGTAAAGCTCCAGGCGGTAGGTGCCCGCCTCGAAGCCCTGATCGCTGGCCAGGGTCAGCGAGGTGGTCCCAGAAGCGCGTGAGAGGGGCCGGCCATCGCCAGACTCGAGCTCCTCGCCCTGGAAATACCAGATGTAGGACCAGGGGGTGGTGCGGGTCATGCCACTGTACCTGAAGGCCGCCTGCACCTCTTTGGCGCTGGCCGGCAACAGGTAGCCCTCTTCCCCAGCGCCGGAGAAGACGATATGGCTGAAGGCAGGGTACTGCTCCTCAGGCCCACCCACCTCAATGGCAGCCGATCCCAGCGTCTCCCCATCATAGGTGATCGTCACCTCATAGGTGCCGTCTTCCAGGCCTTCCTCGCTCTCGATAACTATCCACCATGTCCCCTGCGGCCCACCTTCCCACTGCTCGGCGGGCCAGACGTCCTCCTGAGGCTCCCCATCAATGGCCAGCAGGGGCTGCCAGGAGGCGCCGTCCTCGAAGTTCTGGTAATCGAAGAAGAGGTAGACCGCCTCGACTCCGGAAGGGAGCGCCTCCACCACCGTCACCGGCTGCTCGTATTCGTCAATCTCCGGCGCGAAGATCAGCCGGCTGACGCTGGGTTCGTTGGCTGGTACCTTCGGCGTCGGCTTCGGCTGGGGCGCAGGGGGAGGCTCTGGGGCCACAGCGCTGGACGCCGCTTTGATCAGGGGCAGGGCCAGGTTGATCGGCCTCAAGGTGCCGATGGTCCCACCAGTGGCGCTGCAGGTATCGTTCTGGTCCACCACGCCGTCTCCATTGGTGTCCTGGTCATAACGACATTGCAGCACCTCGTCGGCGCTGGTAGCCGCGCCGGCCGCGATCACTCCCACTACCTTCCCGTCCTGGCTGACCGCCGGTCCACCGCTAAATCCCCCTTCGACCTCCGCGTTGGTCCTGATCCACGCCCGGCCCTTGATCCCTCGCCCGGTAGAGAAGCCGGTGACCGTGCCGCTCACCGAGCTGACGGGTTCTCCTGCCGGCCCGGCATAGCCGAAGATCTTCAGCTCGTCACCGGTGGCCACCGCGTCGGAATCGCCCAGGGCAAGGGCAGGCAGCTTTAGCTTCTTGGTGTCCACCGGGCTGCCATCGAGGGTCTGGGAGATCTGCAGCACGGCCAGGTCCAGGCCGGCGTCGTACTGGGCCACCTCAGCCAGATAGATGGCTTCGGGCGGTTCGTCCGGGCTGGCCGCCAGCGCCACGATCAGCAAGTCGTAGTCAAAATTGGGGTCGTCCCAGATGAGCCGTGGCATGGCGACCTGACAATTGGTCAGGATCAGGCCGTCGGCGGAGATGATGGTCCCTGTGCCACTCCACTTGGCGATGAGCCGGCCACCCCGGCCTTCATCCGCGGCGATGATCTGCACCACCGACTGCTCCACCTTTGCCGTGGCCTTGGGTCGCTGGCCTGGCCCCAGGTTGTTGTCATAGGCACCAGGGTGAGCCGTCGCCAGGGCTGGGAAAAGGAGCAGTCCCACAAGCAAGATAGCCACAAGAAGATATCCTCTTGTCCTCATTTCATCCTCCTGGTGAGCCTTGTCTTGTACTTGTACGGCGAGCTTTAGCTCGCCCACGGCATGTTGGGCGGTCTGAAGACCACCCCACATAAGGAGCTGCAACTCGCCCGCGCTCACCGCGGCAGCGAGCGCACCACGCCCGCCAGGGCCCTTTGAGCCCGGCCATAGTAGGCTTCGGCAGCCGTCAAGGTGACCACATACACATCGTTGCCGACCTGGATCAGATAGTCCTCGCCGTACATCACGACGGGCATGGTTGCCAGGTATGGGTTTGGGTTGGTCTCGACATAGGTGAAGGCAACGCGTGTAGCCGGCCGGCCGGCCACGCTGGCGCCCTCCTCAGTTTCCAGGGTGCGATAGGCTGTCCAGGTGCGCGCCCGCTCCAGGGTTAAGGTCTGCTGAACGGCGCGCAGGGGGTTCTGCACTGGGGGCAGGGGCCGGCGCTCCACAGTGATCGTGCTGCGGGCAGGACCCAGCCACTCCTCAGCCCGCAGCAGAACAGGCGGCTCAACGTTTGCCCTCACCCACCCCGCAGGGTAGCGCAGTTGCAGGCCCTCGGCCTCCACTGCCACCGTGCGCCCTTCGGCCGCCGCCTTGATGCCCCAACCGACCAGGAGCGCGGCCACGACCAGGGCAACAACGATCCAATCCACCAGGCGATCCCGTTGCTGTGCCCGGGCACGGATCTCTGCAACCATGGTTTGTCTCCTTTCGTCTCCAGCCTCAGGCTGCTCCGGCGGAGGCCCGCGCCCGCAGCCTGCTCATAAGATAGAACAGCACACCAAAAGTAACCCCAGCCACGACGGCGCCCAGGATCAGCCCTGGCCAGGGGTTGTAGCCGCCCCCGCGCAGGCCCACGGCCGTGGTCGTGATCTCGCCCCGCACATAGATGAACAGGCCGTCAAGGATCGCCGCCAGGGCCAGGCCAGCCGGCATCCACCACAGCGGCTCATCCTCGAACTTACACCGCCCCAGGAAGTAGCCCACCAGCCCCCCGAAGCTGGCCAGGGCCAGGGCAGTCACGGCGATGCGGATGACGCCGGCTACCAGGTTCACCCCGCCGCTCTGCACCACGAACCCCACATTCAGCGCAGTGGCGTAGCCCAGGGCTGCCGCGGTGCCGTAGATGACGCCGTCCACCCGCTCGTCGAACTCCGGCGAACCGTAAACGCTGTAGCGGACAGCCGCATAGACCAGGAACATCTCGACGAAGCCGATGATCAGAATGGCCGCCAGGATGTGGAACAGCGCGCCGGCAGTTGCCATCCACTGTGAGACCTGGAAAAGGTCCTCCGTCACGGGCTTGCCGACCGCCTGTGCCAGCAGCGCGCCCAGCACGAAGACGCCCAGTACCAGCCGCTTGGGCTCGGGTTCCCGCACGTCCTGGGCGTAGAAGATGGCCAGCCAGATGATGGCCGGCACCAGCGCCAGGACGATCCCCACCACCAGCAAGGCCACGCCCTCCAGTTGGGGTTTGGCCGCGCTGGCGATCAGGGCGACCAGCAGCACGAAGAGCACTAACACCCCGGTGCCGACCAGGCTGGCCCACCATGTCCCGCGGCGGTCCCCCGTCACTTTGGCATGGCAAGAGGCGCAGTAGGGCCGGCCGCCCATCTGGATGACTTCACTACCCACGATAGGCTTTTCGCACACACAACAGACCACTTGGCTCATGGCAACCACCTCCTTGTCAGAATGAAGCACGGTTCCTGCTCCACCGGATGTGCCAGCGCGGGCAGTCGGGGATGCCTGTGGCTGCGCACTCCGGGTGCTAACTGTCGGCTCCCGGCAGAGTGGAATCAGGCCTTTCCGGGCCAGCCAAAGCCAGCTCGCGCAGCAAGGCCAGCAAGGCAGCGCCATCGGTAAAAGGATGTTGCTCGTTCTCTCCCACAACCTGAACAGAGCCTCGCAGCACATCAGGCGAAGCCGGCTCCACCAACAGGCGTAGGATCAAGACTTTGACGTAGCGCACTGCCGCCTCAGCCGGGTAATCCTCCCTTGCGTACAACCATATGGGGAGATACTGCGAGGAGCATAGCAGAAGCGACTGCCACAAGACTGCCACGGAGTAGCAGCCAATACCGGTTGGGCGCAATCAGGTATTCCGCCTTCCATTCGCCTTCGGCGGCGGGAGAGGGGGTTGGCCCGCGACCGAGCTACGCGTTGCTGTCTGGCCTGATCAAGGAGTGATAAAGGGCCTGGACCTCTGCCTGGGGCGCGATACCCAACTCTGTGCGAAGAGCCTGTTCCAGGTTGCGATACAGGCGTAGGGCTCCTGTCCGGTCATGCAGTGCCAGGCAGGCATGCATACCAACCAGCACCGCCTGTTCATGCCATGGTTCCAGGGCCAGAAGCCTGAGACAGGCGTCCAGTGCTTCGTGAGCACGGCCGTGCTCCAGGTGTTCCTCGGCAGCCGCCAGAAGTGCCGCCTGGTAACGCAGCAAGAGCTGTTGCCGGGCCATAATGGTCCAATCGTCGTAGATGAAATCGGGAAACAGGTCACCGCCATAGAGGGAAAGGGCGCTCGACCATGCGCGGCGTCGGCAGTGAGCACTGAACTCTTCGAAATCCACGGAGGAACCTGGGGGAAGTTGGAGGGAGATGCGGCCTTCTTCGACCTTCAGGTAGCGGGAGGGGAACTTGTCCGGAAGGTCAGGCTCCAGAGCGCGACGCAAGGCCGAGGTGGCATGGTGGAAAGCCGTTTGGGCCGCGGCCAGGCTCTTGTCGGGCCACAGCGCCTCAGCAACCTCGTCGAAGGCCAGGCTGTGGGAAGGGGTCAGCAACAGGAGCCCCAGCAGGCGGTCAGCCTGCCGACGGCGCAAGGCTGACGGCTCCACACGTCGCGCCCCGCACCACACTTCAAAACGGCCCAAGGCCAGGATGCGCAGCGGCGCTGGCGGCACGGAACACATCTGCTCCAGGAGCACTGTGCATCCCTCTGCCAGCGTTGGGTCAGGGTGATTGAGGTAAGCCTCCAGCAAAGCAAAGGCGGCCCAACGTTCCTGGTCAAGCAGAAAAGCGTAGCCGTTCTCCCGGATCAGGCGGCTCGCCTCACGCCAGGCCTGATCAGCGCCAGGCCGGCCCTGCCCGCGAAGCACTGAGGCCAGCAAGAGCTGAGCGCGCGCCAGGTCGAAAGTTGCGCCCAGCGTGCGGGCCAACTCAACGGCGGCCAGAAGGTCGGCTTCGGCCGCGGTGAGCCCCGCTGTATCTGCGGCTGTATAGGCCGGACCCTCTGCTGACCGCGACAGGTTCTCTTGCGAGGACAGATCCCCTGATAAAGATAGGTGTGCTGAGGTCCGGCCCCGCTCGATCAGCGCCATAATCTGAGCATGACGATATCCCAACCGGGTAGCCACAGCCAGAGCATCACCAGCCCAATCGCGCGCGGCCGCCAGATCACCAACCGCATATCGGCAACGGCTGAGCCCCAGCCGCACGAGGACATTGAGGCCAGGATCGCCGGTTGTCTCGGCGAGCAAACGGGCGCGCTCATAGTAGCCCAATGCCTCCTGCAACGCCCCTTCATCCTGGGTCAGGTCTCCACGGATACAGTAGTAATAACCTTCGGTGGCAGACCCCGGCACCAGTTCCCGAGACAGTTCGTCCAGCACAGCCCAGGCTTGTGTGCGCCGGCCGGTACGCCACAACACCCAAGCCATCGTAACTAAAGGAAATTGCAACAGCTCGGACATCTTATGCTGTCTGGCAAGATGGAGGGCCTCCTGATCGGCTGAAAGGCTGAGGTCGAACTGCCCCCGGGGCATGTAGAGCCCCGCCGCCATATCATGCAGCGCGCGCACCAGGGTTCGCACATCGCCAACCTGCCGGCTGAGGTCTATGGCCTGGCGATAGTAATCCTCCCCCCTTGCCAGATTATCAGTCTCGGTAGCACACATGCCCAATAGGAGCAACGCCTGTGCGCGCAGAGGGGTCTCGCCAACGTGGGCTAGCGCTTCTGTGGCTTGCTCGCGTGCTCGATCGTAGTGGCCCAGGCGGAAGTGAACGGTGGCCAGACACACCAGCGAGGCTGCTATCCCCTCGGCGGCGCCCGCCACGCGCGCTGCAGCCAGGGCTTGCTCTGCCAGCTCCAGCGCCGCTGCCAGGTCGCCAACCATCTCTTTAGCCCGGCTTTGTGAGATCAGTTCGTTGATAGAAGCAGGGGGATCCATGCCGTCCTCCACAGACGGGCGGCTGGGGACCAGGCTCAACGAACTTGAGCCGGATGTATTATAGCATGTGGGTCTGTAAGGGGCAATTGCCACCCTGCACGGGTGTGGCTCAGGTTTACCGGCAGGGGTGTGCCGGCGGATAGAGGCAACCCTGGTGGTCGCCCAATCGGGCAGGGACAAGCCCTGCCCCTACAGCGCCTGCCGACAATATTGGCCCTATTGGCCAATCCAGCCGACCAGGAACCTGTGCCGCCAGGATACAGGATTCCCTCCCAGCCTGGTGTTTCAATGGCCAGGAATTCGGGCCCGGTAAGGGTATCGAGGATGCGTAGAGCGTAATCCCGATACCGCAGGCTGCTGCCCGGGTCTGGCGTGAGCCTTGCCAGATCGAGCATGCCGCTGGCCGCTATCGCCGCGGCTGAGCTTTCGTAGGGCAGCGCCGGATTCGGCTCGTCCCAGTCGTTTGGTGGGACGCCCGAGAGAGGAGTGCGCTCGATATAGTAATCGGCGCACGCCTCGGCAGTGCGCAGGAAGCGCTGATCCCCGGTGAAGGTATAAGCTGTAGCGAAGCCATAGAGCGCCCAGGCCTGGCCGCGCGCCCAGGATGAGTCGCCTCGCCAGCCCTGGTGGGTGCTCTGGCGCAGGAACTCGCCAGTGGTGGTGTCAAAGATGCCTTCGTGCGCGGTGCTGCCGTCCCCACGGACCAGATAGCGCCGGGTGGTCAGGCAGTGTCGTTCTGCAATACGCATTAACTCCGCATCGCCGGTCTGCTGGGCGGCGTAGAAGATGAGGCCCACATTCATCATGATGTCAATGAATAAGCTTTCATCGGCGACGAAAGAGCACAAGTAGCCACCCCGTTCCTTGAAGCGCAGTGCCAACGTCCGGCCTGCCTCGATCACCACAGCGTTGATCGCCTGGTCACGCGTCAGATCGTACCAGCGCTTCCAGGTAGGCCAGAACAGAAAGCCCAGGTCGTGCACGCTGCGGTCGGTCTTGCGGTGCTCGATCAGGCGCGAATAGTGTTTCGCCTGATCGCGCCAATAGAGATCACCGGTATAGCCGTAGAGCAGCCAGAGTTGGCCGCCCAGGAAACCTTCACACCAGTTAGTCCATGTTTCGCCGCCGATCACCCATTTGCCGGCCAGGGTATACATCGGGAAGGAGTCGGGGTAAGCCTCGATCAGGTGGCGGAGCTGTTGGCCGGCGAATTCCATGGCCAACGAATAGCGCTGCGCGCGATCCGTTGATACCTTCGTGTGCTGAGTCATGGAATGAACCCTCCGCTTTCCCGTTGGGGCGCACGGCCGTGCACCTCAGGGAAGCCAACCCCCATAGAAGGGATGCTCAGGCCCGATGGGCAGATCCACCGGCGCGCGGGTGCGCGCTGAGGCATAGAGGGCGGTGAGCAGTTCGATCGCTCGCCGTGCGTCGGCCAGGGTCACCGGTGGTTCGCTGCCCGCAGCCAGGGCCTGGCCGTAGCGCGCGAACTGGCCGACGAAGCCCTCGGGGCCGGGCACGAAGGATGCCAGCGCAGCCTCCATGCGCGCCTGCGCTTCTGGTGTGTCAGCCACGAACTGCCAGGGCTCGCTGGTGTTCTTGTCGTACGGCGCCAGGTTGCTTTCGGCCACCAGGTTGGCAAAGCAGTAGCGCTGTCTGGAGATCTCCACGCTGGAGCCGAGGGTCACGGAGACCGACGCCAGGGCACCGCTGGCCATCTCCAGCGATACCGACGCGCAGTCTTCGGTCTCGATGGGGTTGACCAGGGTGGCCGTGCGCGCGAAGGCGCTGCGTACAGGGCCAAGGACGACCAGCAGCAGGTCCAGGAAGTGAATGGCGTGGGTGGTCAGGCTGCCGCCCAGTTCGGTCCTCCAATGGCCGCGCCATAGCACAGCATAGTAGTCGGCGCGCCGGCGCCAGGCCACCTCGATGGTGGCCAGGTAAGGCCGGCCAGCAATCCCCTGGCCGATGAGATGGCACAGCTTCTGCACCCCCGCGCCAAATCGGTAGTTAAAGATGGGCATCACCCGCCGGCCTGAGCGGGCCTCAGCGGCAGCCAGCCGGTCCAGCGCAGCCAGGGAACCGGCAACCGGCTTTTCGCACACCGCGTGTTTGCCGGCCGCCAACACCTGCAGCGTGTGCTCCTCGTGAAGATGCGAGGGCGTGCAGATGTCAATCACATCCAGCCCGTCCATGCGACAGAGTTCGTCCAGCGAGCCGACCACGCAGGGCACACCAAATGCCTCGGCCATGGCCCTGCCCCGTGCCAGGTCAATATCGCAGACGGCAACTACGTCAAACATGTCGGGCAAAGCGCGGTAGGCAGCCAGATGCGACCGGCCAATGCCGCACCCCACCACCGCCACCCGTATCTTGTCATCTACCTTAGAGGCCATGGGTGTCGTGGATAGCATTATCAAGCCTCCTGCTCTTCCAGCCGCGCGATGAGGTCGCGCAGCTCCGCTGCGGAAGTCACGATATGACGCGGGACCTCATCGGCGGTGAGGGGCTGTGTGCGCCGGCGGTCATTGAGGTGGAAGAAGACCGAGATCAGCCCCAGCCGGTTAGCCCCAACGATGTCCCGTTCCAGGTTGTTGCCCACCATAACGACTCGCCCGTAGTCGGCCTCCGGGATGCCCAGGGCATCCAGCGCAACCCGGAATAGGCGTGGATCGGGCTTGGAAAAGCCCACCACATCGGAGATGGCCAGCACGTCGAACAACTCATAGAGCCCGTGTTGGCGCAGTACGTTCTCGGGGGTGCGAGGCCGGCTGTCGGCCACCAGCGCCAGGGGATAGCCGGCAGCCTTGAACTCGCGTAACACCTCGGCCATGCCTGGCACCAGCTCGGCCCGCAACGTCGTCCCCCCGGCATCCTTGACTTCCGTTTCCTCGACCATGATGGTGTCACCAAGATCGAACAGCAAAGCGCGTAGTCTCATAGCGGCATAGGGTACCTGTAATAGTCCTGGATGCACTCCATTTTCTCCCAGTCTTCCACTTCCACCACTTCGGGCATGTCCAGCAAATCGTCCGGCAAGGCCACCGCCACGCCGTAGTTGCGCGTCTGGTGGTCGCTCAGGGTTTCGAATAGCAGTATGGACTGGTCGCCGGTCTTGAAGGCCAGCAGCTCACGCTCTATGGCCAGCCAGTCGGGCAGGATGCACTCCAGCATGATCTTCGGCGGCAAGCTGCCCACGCGCAGTGGCTGGATCCCCTTTTGGTTGACGATGGCGGGCACCTCGACCACGA
>DAOTZS010000109.1:0-11635 GCA_034434335.1 Anaerolineae bacterium | reverse complement strand
GATGCCCGGCTCACCCGGCTGCTGCACGCCATCCCCATTGTCGTCGTACCACACCGTGTCCCCGATCACCGCCTTGCCGCCACCCGGCACCCGCCGGTAGCCGAAGTCGGCATCCTTGTACACCTGCCCCGGGCCCAGGGAGATCACACCCGTCGGGTCAGGCTGGCTCTGCGACCCCAGGGTGTGGACCATCCCATCCAGCGGCCCATTGGGGTTCTCCGCATCGGCCACATCCACCGTGTAGTTGCCAGGCACCAGGTTGGTGAACAGGTAGCCACCATCGGCATCGGTGACCGTGCTGGCCACCTTCGTGGCACCCTTGTACAGCTCCACCCGCACATTGGGGATGCCCGGCTCCCCCACATCCTGGATGCCATCCCCGTCCGCATCGTACCATACAAAGTCACCAATGGCACCGGTGGCCCGGTAGGTCTTCTCCGCGTCGCTGCTGTTTTCGCCCTGCCCGTTTGTCTCCCGCACCAGGGTCAGGCCGCCCACCGTCACCGTGGCAGTTCCGTGCACCTGCACCGTGCCGGCCTGGCTGGCCACGATGGTGACCGTGCACTGGCCGTTGTGGTCGGTCGTGCAACTGCTGCCACCAATGAAGGTAGCGCCTGCGGTGTTCACAGCGAAGCTGAAGGCCACCTGTGCTCCGTCTGCATTGGTCCACCCTGTGCCATCGTTCTTCTTCACCGTAGCGGTGATAGTATGCGTCTCGTTGACCTCATTGACCGCGCTCAGCGGCGCCAGCTTGATCCACGCATCCACGTAGGTCTTGGCTGCATTGCCGCTCGAGCCGGCGCTGATCCCGGTCTCCCGGTGCAGGGTCAGCCCACCTACCACCACATCCGAAGCGGCGTGGATGCTTACCTGCCCCGCTGTACTCGACGTGATGGTCACCGTGCAGACGCCGCCACTCGTCAGACAGTAGCTGTTCCCCACAAAGCTGGCGCTGCCGGTGAGGGTGAAGTCTACCCGCGTGCCATTCGCTGCCGGGCCCCAGCCGGTGCCGTTATGCTGCTCCACCGTGGCCGTGATCACGTGCGAGTCCCCAACCTTGTTAGTCGCCTGCAACGGGCTCAACGTGATGCGCGCATCCACGTAGGTCTTGGCTGCCGGACCGGTACCACCAGGACCGCTGTTGCCACTGGTGCTGCGGGTGACATTCACGCCGGCCAGGTTGAGCGTGATACTGGCATTGGCCGTATACACCCCTGCCTGATTCGAGTTGATAACAACGGTACACTGTCCGTTGACATCCGTTCCCAGTGCAGCGCAGTTGTCCGTCACGCTGGTTGGGGTGGGGCTGATCGTCACCGTGGGAGTCACGCCCTGAACAGGGGCCATGATGCCGTTGCCGCTGTCAGCCTTCACCGTGACCGTAAAGGTGTGCGAGTCACCGACCTTGTTCGTGGCACTGCCCGGGGTGATCCCTATGCTGGCATTAACTACCGTCACCGTGGCCGGGTCATCGTCGCAGGCAGGGTCGCCGATAAACGGCCGGCCCTTGAAGTCGCTTGGGTCGCCGCAGACGGTGCCCACATTGGTGGTGGTCTGGGTGATGGGAACAGTGATAGAGTATGTCCAGTGGGCGCCCGGTGCCAGGGGGCCGGGGTTCGAGCTCAAAGAGCCAAGCTTGTCGTCGGTCAATACCAGGTCAATCAGGTAAGTGTGGCCCGTGTTCTGGACATCGTAACAGTAGGTCACCTGTCCAGAGCCAACGATCGTCAGGCTATCTACCCCCGGGCATTGGCCGTTGTCCGAAGCGGTCTTGGTCAGCGTCACGTCTGTGTCAGCGTAGCCGAAATCCGCATCGGTATAGTTCTGGCCAGGGGCCAGTATGACATCGCGTTTCTCAGGAAGGAGGTAGGGGTCCGCTGTATAGGCCAACCCCTCCAACGGGCCACCCGGAGCAAAGTTGCTGGGCATGACCCAGACACAGTAGTTGCCAGAGGGCAAGTTGTGGAACGTGTAGAGGCCACCGCCTGCTGTCGTGGTCGTGGAATAAGGAGTTGTGCTCGAGGTGACGCCAGAACACTGCTGGTTATAGAGGTTCAGAACGACGCCGTCAATGCCTGGCTCACCCGGATCGGGGTCTACGCCCAGGTCATAGTCCATCCACACCAGGTCGCCGATGGAACCGGTCTCAACGTAACACACTTCCAGCTTGGGGCGGAAGCGCTGAGCATCGTAGATGCTGTCGTTGCCGGTCACCTCGCTGCTGAGATATTCTTCATATTGGCCGCTGCTGGTCGGAGGAGGGTTATCAAGGAGGAGGCCGTAGTTAGGATAGCTGCCATTTACCCAGCCCTGGACCAGATTCAGCAACTCAACGTTCTTGAGACTTGGCGCGTTATTCGATGTGAACGAGCCTTGCACGGCGCTGTCATACTGATTGCCGAAGTTGTTCCAGGTGACGGTAGATTCGTTCCACGCACCCGTAATGCGATGGACGTTCACTGTCTGACTGCTGCCTGTCTTCATGCGCACGGTGAAGGTGGCCTGGGTCAACTGAGCGCCGCTGGGGATCATCCCCAGCCCAAAGTTGACCAGGGTGCGCTTAGTGCCATTGTTGATAACACCAGTATATAGCCGGCTCGAACTGCCGCTGTTGCTGTCGGGGCGGGCCTGCCAGATGTAGGCATCGGCCACCGTGCTGTTGCGGCCACGCTGGATCGTCACGCAGGTCCCCGCGCCGCATGGGCCAAACCCGCCATCTTCTTCATCACGCCCCTTCCAGTCGCTCTCGTAAATCTCCACCCTAAAGGTGTGACTGATGGAGAGATCCAGCGAGGAGGGCCACGTTCCGCTGATGGTGGTGTTGCCGTTGGTGGTGCCGCTGGCAATCACGTTGCCGTCCACCTTGACGCGCCACTGTTCCGCTGTGGCATTGTAACCAACGAAGTCCACCCACCACCCGCTGCACTCCGATTGCGGCCACGGCTCGATAACCCAAGCGAGGCCTGCCGGATCCACAGGTTCGGCATTTTGCGTTGCCGGCGGTGGCGAGGCAAACGCTACCGACGCGACAAACCCGAACCCCAACAACACCAGCAGAATTGAGATCCCGATCAGAAGCAAGTAATAACGCCTGTTCCGAAGAGCTTCCATGTCTATTCTCCCTTTCCCAAGACTTTTTCAGTGCCGGCTACCCTCTCAGTTAGACACCCGGCCTGGCGAACTTGCTGGCCACGACTTCTCCCTGGCCAGGCCTTTAGGCCCTTCCTCCCTCTGCAGTTGAGGCGCAATCCAGGGAACTGAGACGAGGCCTGAGGCCATCTTGGCCACTGCGAGCACAGCAACTTACCCTAGGGCTACAGTAAGTACTGCGGTACCATTATAGGCACACTGTTAGTCCATTTTCAATATGCCAACCTTACAGTTGGCTTACAGTCACGGCTTCTGACCGCGGTTGCTGTCTCCTCAGCGCGCGCCAGACCCTTTCCGGGGTCAGCGAGATGGCCGTGATCTGCACCCCGGTGGCCGCGTAGACCGCCTTGGCTAAGAACTCATTTCCTCCAGGATGCCTAGTTTCAGGCGCACGAAGGCCCGCACCGATCCAGCGGCCCTAAACGCCTTCCGTGCCTCATCCCGGTCCGCCGAATCCCCAGGATACCGGTAGCGTACAGCATAGCGATCCAGCAGGATCAGAAGATGGCGTTGAGACTCAAAGGAGCTATCCAGCGCCAGGCAAAGCTCGAGCAGCTCGATCAGATTATGAGTCTTGGGGAAAGCCACGCCATGCTCTTGCAAGAAAGCCTTGAGGTATTTCTCGGCGCTTTGTTGAGCGTGGAAACAGGCTGCGTCGTAATTAGGTTGGCGTCGAGCCCGTACTTCTCGCCCGGCAGAAGCATAATCACCCTCGGCTTTCTGAACCCACTCAGCCGTCAGCTCTTTCATAAAGCACCTTGCCTCGCTTTATCACTTCAGTCAGAAAAGGATCGCCTAATGCCAGCCGGCGGGCAATTGTCTGGGGAGTGCGCACGATCAGGTCCAGGCCAAAATGATACTCAATCTGCTGGCAAATCTCCACGGCCTGTTCGGTCTCCTTGAGCGGGGTATCCATGATCACCAGCAAATCCACATCGCTGCCGTGGTGAGGCCGGCCGTAGGCATAGGAGCCAAATAAGATGATCTGCTTGGGCTGGAAACGCTCGACGATCTGGCGCACCACCCCTTCCACGGCCTCTTGTGAAAGGTGTGGAGGCCCGACTGCGACAGATACGTGGGTAGAGTTTTCTGCTGTCATCCCTGCCTCAACCGTGACTATTTACGCCGATTGAAATCGCCCTCCCTGGGCACTTCGTGCCAGGTGTCGGCCTACGCCGACACCCTTCATGTGCGCATCACCAGAGAGGTCGGCGAAGGCCGACCTCTAGCCGCAGGCCCCAAAAGGGTGACTTCCAGTCACCGTCTGAACAGTTACCATCGACCTTTCTTGTGCCCCAGCGCGCGCCAGACCCTTTCCGGGGTCAGCGGGATGGCTGTGATCTGCACCCCGGTGGCCGCGTAGACCGCATTGGCCACCGCCGGCGCCACACCATCCAGCGGGATCTCGGCCACGGCCTTGACGCCAAACGGGTGAGTGGGCTCGAAGGTCTCCACGAAGCGCACCTGCATTTCTGGCATCTCATCGGCGGTAAAGATGTGGTAGGGGCCGAAGCGCGGGTTGAGGAGCCGACCATGCCTGTCGAAAGCCATCTCCTCGCAGATCGCATAGCCCAGGGCCTGGGCCATCCCACCCTCCACCTGGCCCGAGGCCGTCAGAGGGTTGACGATCACCCCGCAGTCCAGGACCATGGCCAGCTTCTCCACCGTTACCTGGCCGGTCTCCACATCTACGGCCACCTGGGCGAACTGAGCCGCGAAGGGGGGCGGGCTATCGGGGCTCATCCACGAGCCGACGGCCATGATCTGATGCTGGTTGGTGTGATGCAGGCTTTCCAGGGCTACCTCGGCCAGGGTCACGCTGCGGCCGTCAGGAGCCCAGGCCCGCCGCTCGGCCAACACCACTTCCTCGGCCGGCACCCCCAGCATCTGGCCTGCCACCTGCTGGATCTGGGCAGCCACCTTGCGGGCTGCCTCGGCCACCGCCCCGCCCGAAATGTAGGTGGTGCTGCTGGCATAGGCGCCCTTGTCGAAGGGGGTGAAGTCGGTGTCGGACGAGTAGACGATGATATCTTCCGGCTCGCACCCCAGGATGTCGGCAGCCATTTGGGCCAGCACCGTATCAGAGCCCGTGCCCAGGTCTGTGGCACCCACCAGCAGGTTGAAGCTGCCATCGTCGTTCAGCTTGATGCTGGCCGCACCCATGTCCAGGTTGGGAATGGCCGTGCCCTGCATGACAAAGGCCACCCCCTGGCCGCGGAGGATGGGGGATGGTAGGTTGGGAGCTGGTAAGTTGGTAGATTGGTAGAGTGGCGAAGGGGTGTCCTCACCTCCCAATTTACCGATTTCCTGATCTACCGGCCCGCCAGAATCCCATCCAATGAGTTCTGCGCCCACCCGCGCGCACTCGGCAATGGCGCAGGTGCGGATGATTTCCCCGTGCGCCTCCCGGCCTTCGCTCCAGGCCCTGGACATGGGGTGCTCCTCGCCGGCCTGGATGACGTTCATCAACCGGAACTGCAACGGGTCAAGTCCCAGCTCGCGGGCGATCCGTTCCATGTGGCTCTCCAGCGCGAAGAAACCCTGGGGCACACCGTAGCCGCGAAAAGCGCCGGCGGGAGGCAGGTTGGTGTAGACGATGTCGGCCACAAAGCGGATGTGCGACTGCCCATCTGGCCCCTTGTTGGCCGGGTAAAGGGACATCGCCTTGTGGCCGGTGTTGCCGGTGACCGTCAGCGCGTGGTTGCCGTAGGCGCCCGTGTCGCTCAGGATGCGCATCTCGTTGGCAACGATGCGGCCGTCGTTCATCACGCCGGTGCGCAGGCGGATGATCATCGAGTGCCGCGAGGTGCTGGCGCTGAACTGCTCCTCGCGGGTGTACTCCATCTTGACCGGCCGGCCCGTGGCAATGGTGAGGTGCGCGCAGATGTCTTCCAGCATCACCTCCTGCTTGTTGCCAAAGCCACCCCCGATGCGTGGCTTGATCACCCGGATGCGCTTGACGGGCAGGCCCAGGACCGGGGCCAGCATGCGTCGCACGTGGAACGGCACCTGGGTCGAGGTGCGGATCACCAGCCGGTCGTCCTCGTCCCAGTAGGTGATGCAGACGTATGGCTCGATGGGGGCCTGCTGTACCCTGGGCACCTCGTATTCCCCTTCGAACACGTGGTCTGCCCGCTTAAATGCCTCGTCTACGTCTCCCAACTGGATATGGATGCGCGCGGCCAGGTTGCGCTGCGGGTCACTCGCCGAAGGGCACGTAGTCCGGCTCATCGTGGATCACCGGCGCGCCCGGGGCCATACTGGCGCGCGGGTCGAGGACGGCCGGGAGCTCTTCATACTCGACCTCGATTAGCTCCAGCGCGCGACGGGCGATCTCCTCCGTCTCGGCTGCCACTGCGGCCACCCGGTCCCCCACGAAGCGTACCTTGCGGTCGAGGCTGAAGAAGTCCAGCGGGCCGGGGATGGGGTCCGACTGGCCGGCCGTCGAGTGGGCCACGCGCGGCACGTCCTGATAGGTGAGCACAGCGTGCACGCCGGGCAAAGCCCGCGCCTTGCTCACGTCAATGCGCTTGATGTAGCCATGCGCGATCGGGCTGTGAAGCAACTTGCCCACCAGCATGCCGCGCAGCTCGAAGTCCGCGGCGAAGGCCGGCTTACCCTGCACCAGCTTCACGGCATCCACCTTGGGCACCGCCGCGCCCACATGTCGGGCCTGGACGGGCGCCACGACGACCTCGGGCAAGACCTGGGTCTGGGTGGTGGCTAAGGAGCCGAATGGTAGGGCGGGAGAGGGTAGATTGGGAGACGGTAGAGTCGGCGAATACTCTGGCGCGGGCGGAGAAGGCTGGTCTCCGCCAACGCCCCAAGCGGGGGGACGGCCGGCCAGCGGTTCCCCGCGCATCCTGGCCGCCGCAAGCAAGACCGCTTCCACCGGCTTGACATAGCCGGTGCAACGGCACAGGACTCCGGAAAGGGCCTGGCGCACCTCGGCCTCAGTGGGATTGGGGTTGCGCTGCAAGAGGGCATAGGCAGTCAACACCAACGCCGGCGTGCAATACCCGCACTGGATGGCCCCCGTCTCAACAAAAGCCTGCTGAATGGGGTGCAGGCCGGCCGTGTGTCGCCAACCCTGCTCAGGGTACGCGCCCAGGGCCTCTACCGTCGTCACCGTATGGCCGTGCGCCTGGGCCGCCAGCAGCGTGCACGACGTTGTTGGGACGCCGTCCAGCAGCACTGCGCACGCGCCGCACTCCCCCGTCTCGCAGCCGTGCTTGACGCTGAACACACCGTGACGACGCAGAGCAGCCAGCAATGACTCGTTGGCCGCGATTTCCCAGCTCTCCGATCTTCCGTTGAGTATGAACTCGAGCCGCATTGGCAATTACCTCCATTTGTCGGCCAGCGATGCCTTACCCTCGCCGGCGTCCGAAGACCACAACAAAATAATTGTGACCAGCGCGCGTCGGGTGAGGCACCCGCGCAATGCCGAAATCGCGGTAGGCTTCCCCTAAAATCGTCGCGTGGTGCGCCTGGCTCTCCCACCAGCCGGCAAAGGCGAGCTCCTGGCCGCCTGGCACCCAGGCGATGATCTCCCCCCGGAAGGCCGGCTCGTATCCTGCCCGTCGCATGCGATCGGTCACCTCAGAGCCGTCTGAGCCCGTGTGGCTGACAAAGCCGTGCGCGGCCATGTCTTCGGCATGCATTTGGGCCGCCAGGGCCAGTTCCCGGCACCAGGCCAGCGCCGGCAGGCCAGCCTCAGCCCGGGCCTGGTTGATCCGCCGGGTCAGCTCGATCACCTGCGCGTCGGTTACGTCGTCAGGCAGGTCGGCCGATGGGGGCTCGGCCGGCTGAGCGGGCATCCCGGCCGCCGACGCTGCCTCCACCTCAGCCTGGGGCAGAGGCGGGGCTGAGGTGGCCGTGGGGGCCAGGGTCTCGGTTGGGGTGGGAACCGCCGTCTCCGTGGGAGTAGGCACCACGGGCCTGTGCATGGCAGGTGCGGGGGACGGCGTCACAGCAACAGGGGTGGGCGGCTCGGCTGCCCGGGTGGCCTCTTCCGTGGCCTGAGGCGTAGCCACGAGCGGGGGTACCGGAGTCGCTTGCACCGCTTCAGCCATCACAGCCGGCCGGGGCGTGACCCTGAGCGAGCCAGCCTCGGCCACCGGCAGGGTTGCCGTGGACACGGCCGCGGCATCCCTCTCTATGGGACGGCCGATCAGCCATAGCGCCCCGCCCACCAGGGCCAGCTCAAACGCCACCACAATCAGGGCCATCCTGACGCCTGACGCGCGTGACGGCCCTGGCGACCTGTCTAGCACCTTATCAACGCCTCGCTTACGGCCCGCCGGCTCAGCACCCCGGCCATGGCCTGCCGATATTCGGCGCTGCCGCGAAAGTCCCCGCAGGGCTGCACCAGCTCCTTCACGCGCTGCTCGAGGCCAGCCATCGCCTCAGCGGTCAGGCTATGCCCTTCGAGCAACTGTTCGACCTCGGGCAGGCGCACAGGCCTGTCGGCCACGCCGCCCAATGCCAGCCGCACACGGCGACACCGCCCCTGCTCCACCTCCAGGACGGCCACCGCCACGACAATGGGCCAGTCAGCCGGGGTGCGAGCGACCGTTGCCATGGCCGCGGCCATGCCCGGAACGGGCAACGGCAGCCACACCTCGGTGATCAAAGCCGGCGCGGCCAGCATGGAGAGCCTATGAGGCAGAAAATCGGCCAGGGCAACCTCCTGTGCCCCGGCCTGGCTATGCAGGACCACAACAGCCTCGCACGCTAACATGGCCACCACCAGGGGATCATCGGGTGCGGCCATCGCCAGCGCGCCGCCCAGCGTGCCCCGGTTGCGCTGCAGGCTGCCCGGCCAGCGCCCGGCGGCCTGAGCAATTACCCCAGCGTAGCACCCCTGCACCCTCTCGTCGGCCGCCAACCCGGCACGCCTGACCATCGCTCCGATACGCAGGCAGGCCCGCTCGCCATCCTCAGCGATCGCATCCAGGCCCAGCCCCTGCAGGTCCACCACAGCTTCCACCGCCGGATCGCCGGACCCGAGCAAGGCGTCACCGCCGGCCAGGGGCACGGTACGAATCCCTGGCCGGGCCAGCAGAGCCAACGCCTCATCCAGAGCAGATGGCCGATGATACTCGCGCAGATTCAGCAGCATTGTCACCTCCGGCGAGATTATAACACAAGCCATATCGCCTCACAACCGTTGTCATCTGCAGCAATCCGTGGTATAAAGGGTCGGCCAGAAGCCCATGTCCAGGGCCTGGCGCTTATCCATCTCCGCCGAGAACAGGAGCAATTGATGCCGCAACCTCGTGGACTGGCACCCTTCCTGACCGCCTGTTTGGGGGCAGGGGCGCTGACAGCTCTCTACGCACACTTTGTCGAGCCGGTCAGGGTGCAGCTCGACCGCTTCACCCTGGCCGTGGACCTGCCCGGCCTGCCGGCGGAAGGGTTGACCATCCTGCACCTCTCTGACCTCCACTGCCGTGACCACGGCTCTGTGCAACGGGTGAAGCTGGAGCGGCTGCAAGGCCTGCTGGCCAACGAGCACTACGACCTGGTAGCCCTGACGGGCGACCTGATCCACAACATGGCCGGCCTGCCCACCGCCCTGGCCCTGGTACAGACCCTGCACCCACGGCTGGGAGCCTTCAGTTGCCTTGGCAATCGGGACTACTGGGAGTCGGGCTTCAGGGCTCTCTACAGACAGGTGGTGGCGTCCCCCGAGCAGCAAGGCCGGCCCGCAGCTCTGGCCGTGCTGAGGGGATTCTATCAGTTTGTCCTTCACGTGGTTCGCAACCAGCGAGCCACGCTGCACGTGAAATCCAACGATATTTCGGCCCTGCATGCCAGCCTGAGCGCATATGGCGTGCAACCGCTGGTCAACCAGGCCGCGCGCGTCCGGTCAGACGGCATGGAGCTGTGGATCGCCGGGGTGGATGACCTCACCCAGGGGGAGCCGGATCTGGACGCTGCGCTTGCCCAGGTGCCGGATGGCGCAGGGCTGATCCTGCTGACCCATAATCCGGACCTCTGGCTCCATCCTCTCGCCCGCCGCGCGCACCTGATCCTGGCCGGACATACCCATGGTGGGCAAATCCGGTTTCCCCTGGTCGGCGCGCCCTACACCCAGGGCACCCACCTGACCCACAGCCGGCCGGCGGGCTGGTTCACCCAGGGTCGTAGTCACATGTTTGTCAGCCGCGGTCTGGGGGAGAGCTTCCCCTTCCGCCTGGCCGCGCCGCCTCAGGTCGCGCTCATCCGTCTGGTCCCCGCCGGCCAGGAGGTCCATGTATGAGGAGCCTCCCCGCCGTGTGGGCCCGCCTGGGCCTCCTGGCCGGCCTTGCCAGCCTCCTGGGCTGGCTGTATGCACGCCACATCGAGCGAAGGCGCGTGCGCCTGGATCGCTTTGTCATCACGGTGGACAGGCCCCGCCTGCCGGCCAAAGGACTGGTCATCCTCCACCTTTCCGATCTCCATTTTGGCGCCGATAGTCGCATCGAGGCAGACAAGGTTGCCAACCTCCAGAGGCTCCTGGCCGGCGAGCACTACGATCTGGTGTTCTTCACGGGCGATCTGATCCACACCATCCACGGCCTTCCGGCTGCGCTGGCCTTCCTGCAAACCCTGCACCCTTCCTCAGGAACCTTCTGCTGCCTGGGCAATCACGACTACGCCGAGTATTCGGTTTGGAGCATGTTTGACAATAGCCGCGACCTCTCGTCAGAGCAGGGGAACCCCGGCAAAAGCCTGGCGCGCCTGGCCAGAGCCGCGCGCCAGATGGCAGAGTTCGTGCGTAAGGTCGTGCGCAACGAGCTGGTGCGCCTGCCAGTGGCCTACAACGACATAACAGCCATCCAGACGGCTCTTGCTCAGGCAGGGGTGCAGCCACTGGTCAATCAGGCGTTCCATCTTCAGGGAGACGATCTCGACCTCTGGATCGCCGGCGTGGACGATCACACCGAGGGCCGGCCCGACCTGGCCGCAGCCCTGGCCCCCGTCCCCAACGATGCCCTGCTGATCCTGCTGGCGCACAACCCCGACATCTGGCTCGATCCGGGCATCGAGCGGGCCGACCTGGTGCTGGCTGGCCACACCCATGGCGGGCAAATCCGCCTCCCGCTGATCGGTGCCATCCACACCCAGGGCACCCACCTGACCCGCCGGTGCCCGGCCGGCTGGTTCCAGCGGGGCCAGGCGCGCATGTTCGTAAGCCAGGGGTTGGGCGAGAGCGTTCCCCTGCGGCTCGGCGTCCTGCCACAGGCAGCCCTGATCCACCTGGTCCCGGCCAGAGAGGCCGGGCTCAACCCTCGCGCTGAGAACAAAGCCCCTGCAGGCGCTGGTAGGGCAGAGCGCTGCTCTGCCTCTGCTGGCCCGTAGGGCTGCGTCCTTTATTCAGGCCGATTGAAATCGCCCCTCCTGGGCACTTCGTGCCGGGTGTCGGCCTCCACCGACACCCTTCATGTAAGCATCATGAGAGAGGTCGGCAAAGGCCAACCACTGGCCGCAGGCCCAA
>DAOTZS010000108.1:0-18783 GCA_034434335.1 Anaerolineae bacterium | reverse complement strand
CGACCGCTATGCTCTACACCCACTACTTCGGCGCCTTCGTGCTGCTGGCTTATGGGGTATGGCTGGCCGTGAGGTGGGCCTGCGCTGTCCCCGCTCTGCTGGGCGCCAGAACTGAGCGCCTGCTGCGCGGCCAGGTCGGTATGGCGCTCCTGGCGGCGGCTGCCATCCTGCTCCTTTACTCCCCCTGGCTGCCGGCCATGCTCACCCGCTATCGAATTGACCGCTCCTACTGGCAGGGCAGCCTGAAGCTGGGCGAGGCCCTGCGCCACGTGGCAGTCAGCTTCACGGCCGGTGCGCCCGAGACCATGCTCGAAAGCCGCGCCGTGCGCCTGCTGCCCTGGTTCGGGCTGGCGTTCGTTGTGACACTCACGGCGTTGGTGGGCCGGCCCTTCATGTCGCGGCGGATGCCCGCCCGCCCTGCCCACAGCACGCAGGCCGGTGTGCAGCGGCCGACGGAGGTGGGGAGTGCCCTGGTCTTCCTCTCTGCCTGGCTGCTGATCCCGATCCTTCTCATCCTCCTTCTTGCCTCTCGCACACCCAAGTTCAATGCCCGCTACTTGATGATGTGCACGCCGGCCTATCTACTGTTGATGGCAGGGGGAGGTGGGACCTTGCTTGGGTTGGCCCTGGGGTACAGGTCGTCGGCCAAAGGGTGGCTGGCAGGGCTCCTGGCTCTCAGCCTGGTTGGGTTCCAGGTGGGTGTCTCCCTCACAGCCATACACGACTGGTTCACTGACCCCGCCTTCACCAAAGCCCAATGGCGCGAGTTGACCCAGTTCGTGCGCCGCGCAATTGGCCCGGATGAGGTAACTGTGCTGGTTTCCGGCCATGCCTGGCCGGTGTGGGATTACTACGCGCCCGATCTACCGCGCGTCCTGCTGCCGGACATAGATGTATTGGACGTGGAGGCAGTTTTGGGATATGAGGCTGGGGCCAGGCTGGCCGAAGCTTTGCGGGACAAGAGCGGCGTATGGGTGGTGTTCTGGCAGGCAGAAGTGGTAGACCCGGTGGGCTTCGTGCCCTATCTGCTGGACCGGGCCGGCCAGGAGCAACCGGTTACCCGCCAGTTCTGGCACCTGCGCCTGCGCCACTGGCGCCTGCCCCCTGACGCAGCGTTCCCCACCGGGCCCCAACCCATGCACACCGATGCCGCCAACTACGGCCACCAGATAGCCCTGCTGGGCTGGGACGACCCCCAGGGTGGCCAGGTCACGGTCTATTGGCAGGCGCTGAGCCAGATGGAGCGAGACTACCGGGTCTCGCTGGTGGTAGAGGACCCCCACGGGGCCGAGGTGAGCCGCTGGGACGGACGGCCGGCCGGCTATGACTATCCAACCCCCCGCTGGCGAGCTGGCCAGGTGGTCTTCGGGCGTTATCCCCTGCCGGCCGACATCCCGCCCGGGGAGTATTATCTGACCCTGGCCCTCTACGACGACCTGGACCCGGCCGGCCTGGACATCATGGATGTGGCCGACAACCCGGCCGGGAAGCGGGTGCGCCTGGGGCCTGTGTTGCTACCCTAGCGCGCCGGCCGTTTACCGGGGGTATTTGACGCCAGGCCCGCTATCTGATAGACTCGAAGCCCTGCGAATGCCTGAACTGGAGAGTTGAAGCTGGACTCTGGCAAGCCTTGGGGTCACCCACATCTTGGGCTAGGCAACTTGAGAGGCAGAATCTGTGATTTCTACCTGGGTGGGCGACGGCAATGCCGTCGCCCACCCAGGCAATGCCATCGCCCACCCAGCCGGTGTCCAATTGAAGCTTACCAGGAGGATTGCCATCATGCGGGATATGGCCCGCCGACTGCTGTGGCTGCTGCTGGCCGCCTTCTTGCTGGGGGGATGCATCTTCCGCCCGTTGCTCTACGACGTGCGGGTTGAGCCGTCTGTCATCTCACCCAACGCCGACGGCACGGACGATGTCACCCACATCTATTACCGTATCGGCCGGCCGGCCAATGTCTCCATCTACTTCGTGGACGCCCAGGGCGTGAAGCACTACTTCCGCAACGCCCAACGCCGTTCGCCGGGCAAGTACGACGTCTACTGGGGCGGCGTGATCAATGATCCCCAACTGCTCCAGACGGCTGGTGGCCAGATGCTGGTCGAGAGCCGTGTGCTGCCTGATGGGATCTACACCTGGGTCATCGAAGCTGTGGACGACGCCGGCCACCTCCAGCAGGTCACCGGCCAGATCGAGCTGGTGGATTCAGATACCGCCCTGCCGGAGCTGCATAACTTCACCGTAGTGCCCAAGGAATTCCGCCCCAACCAGGATGGCCTGCGCGATGACTGGGTTTCGATTTCCTATTACCTGACGAAGAAGGCCGAGCGCGTGCAGGTCTACCTGAAACGAGCGCACCTGGGCCCCAACGAACCCAACCTCAAATACCCCATCCCTGAGCAGGAGTCGGTGGTGGAGCCAGGGGATGCCGGCTATCACCAGTACCGCTATGAGGGCGGAGTGGACCTGGGAGCTGAGCCACCTCCCGATGGTGAGTATGTGATCTACGCCGAGGCGGAGGACAGGGTCGGCAACCGGGTGGTGGTATCTTCAACCTTGACGATCCGGGAGGGAGGCAAGCCGCGCGCCGATGTCGCCGGCGGGGAGATCGACTGGCAGGGAGAGATGAACCGGATGGTCAGCGTGCCGCTGGGGCACAGTTTGTGTTTCACAGCCACGGTGGTGAATATCGGCCCTGTCCCCATCCGCACGGCCGGCCCCTGGCCGGGCCAGACCTTTCGCTTCAGCGAGAATTACAACACACTGGCTGCCCGCTATGGCGAGGACTCCTGGTATCAACAGGCTGGCATCTGGCGCTTCGGCATTAACTTCGACACGACCGGGGTAGATTTCCCCTTCCGTTGGGCAATTGGCCGCAAGGAGGACCTGGAGGAGCGAATCATTGATGGCCGGCCGCAGTATTACCTGTTGCCGGGCCGGCGTGGGCTGGTGTATGGCTGTATCCAGTTCGACCAGGTGCCGCCGGTGGGAACCAACTTCTGGTGGGGTGGGCTGATCCACGAGTTCGTCGAAGTGGTCAACAACTATATTGACCGCATTAGCGTGGTGGTAGGTGCGCCCTGAGCTGGCCTGCCCGCCACCTCCGGCCCAGGGCAATAGCTCTGCGCGCCGCCTGCGAGGATGGGATGCTGCACGAACAGCCCCATGCCAGCGTGACCGGGCCCTCGGCCACGGCCACACTGGCGATCATCATCATCAGCTATAATGTGCGGGAGCTGCTGAGGGCCTGCCTGGCCGCCACCCTGGCCAGCCTGGCACGCAGCCCAGAGCTGGCTGCGACCATCTGGGTGGTGGACAACGCTTCGGCCGATAGCAGCGCGCAAATGGTGGCCCGCGAGTTCCCCCAGGTTCACCTCATCGCCAGCTCCGTCAACCTGGGCTTTGCCAGGAGCAACAACCTGGTATTGCAGGAGCTTGGGCTGGGCCGCCAACCCTCTGAGGCCCCGCCAGAGGATGAGCTCGCTGTCAAGTCGGCCTCACCCCGGAGAGCAGCGCCCGAGCTGATCCTGCTCCTCAACCCCGACACCGAGCCGCTGGGGGATGCCATCGGCCAGATGGCTGCTTTCATGCGCGAGCACCCCGCTGTTGGCGGCGTGGGCCCCTATCTGCTCTACCCCGACGGCCGCTTCCAGCACAGCGCGTTCCGCTTTCCCGACCTGTGGCAGTTGTGGTTTGACTTCTTCCCGCCCCGGCCTCGCCGGCTGCTGGAATCTCGGCTGAACGGCCGCTACCCGCGCGCGCTGTACGAGGCGGGAAAGCCATTTCCGGTGGACTTCGTGTTGGGGGCTGCCCTGATGGTGCGCCGGCCAGCCATCGAGGCTGCCGGCCTGTTGGACGAAGGCTATTTCATGTACGCTGAAGAGGTGGACTGGTGCTGGCGCATCCAGCGGGCTGGGTGGCCGTTCTATTGCGTGCCGGCTGCCCGTGTGATCCATCATGGAGGGGCCAGCGCCCGCCAGTTTCGAGCGCAATCCTTTACCAACCTCTGGCAAAGCCGCTATCGGCTGTACAGCCGCTTCTACAACTGGCCCCGACGCTGGCTGGCCGCGCAGATGGTCCGGCTGGGCATGTGGGCTGAGGTACGCCGCGCTCGGGCCGAAGCCGTCCGCGGGCAGATCAGCCCAGATGAGCTCGCCGAGCGCACCGCGGCAGCCCGCCAGATCGCCACGCTGTTCCGGCACGGCATCGCCAGAGAGCAGGGCAACACTTCGAAGCACAGAGTATGAGCGATCCCATGACCCCCTCATCCGAGCCTGTTCAACTGGCGGCCGTGGTGCTGACCCGCAACGAGGCCCGGCATATTGCGGAGTGTCTGGCCTCGTTGCGCTTCGCCGACCTCCTGGTCGTCTCCGACTCTTACAGCGACGATGGCACAGTCGAGATCGCGGAAGCCAACGGTGCAGTGGTGCTGCAGAGGCCCTTCGATAACTTCGCCGCGCAGCGCAATGCAGCCATGGACGCTGTGAATGCGGAGTGGATTTTCTTCGTGGATGCGGACGAGCGAGTCACGCCCGAGCTGGCGGCTGAAGCGCGCCAGGTTATCAGCGAGCGGCCCGAAGTGGGATGGTGGGTGCCCCGCCACAACTATATCGCCGGACAGCAGGTGCGCTACGGCGGTTTCTACCCCGATTACCAGTTACGCCTATTGCGCAAAGGCCGGGCGCGCTACGACCCCCGGCGCCCTGTCCACGAGATAGTGCTGGTAGATGGCCCCACCGGCCAGTTGCGCAACGTCATGATTCACTATAATTATGACAACTGGGCCCAGTTTCATGCCAAGCAGAGGCGCTACGCCCGGCTGGAAAGCCAGGCACTACGCCAACAGGGGGTCAGGCCGTGGCCGCACAAGCTGTTCACAACGGCATGGCGCGAGTTCTGGCGGCGCTACGTTGAGCTGAAGGGCTATCGCGATGGCTGGCTAGGGTTCAAGCTGGCGCTCTTGTTAGGCTTCTACTACGGCTTCATGCCACATTGGCACCTGCTGCGCGCGGCCTGGCGCGGCTTTCGGGGCTCTCGCTGAGGCCGAGCCTGGTGAGAATGCGGGGCAGGCCGGCCTCGATCAAAGCCTCTAACTGCCTCACCGTCCTGCGATATTCCTCTGGCGTGCCACCGTAAGGGTCTGCCACATCTTCGTGCAGACCGGCCATCTCCGTCAGCAAATAGACCTTGCCCAAATGCTGAGGCGCCAGGTGGAAGAGGGAACGACGATGCGCCTCTTCCATGACCAGGACCAGATCCGCCTCGGCCAACAAAGCCAGGCTCACCGCCTGGGAGCGGTGCTCAGCCAGCTCAATGCCCTGCTCTGCCAGCGCGGCTACCGCGTTGGCGCTGGCGGGCTGGCCCTCGGCAGCCCAGACCCCGGCCGACTCCACCCTTATCTGATCGGCCAGCCCCAGGGCAGCCAGCTTGTGGCGCAAGATGGCGGCTGCCATGGGCGAACGACAGACGTTAGCTGTGCAGACCAGGAGAATGGTCTTCATGCGCCAGGAATTCTCCGCACGTCTCAGCCTGACTCACCTGCGCGTGCGCGATCCGCGCAGTCTGAGCCCTGCCAGGCGCCCCAGGGTGAGGCCTCCCAGCGCGCCAGCCAGGCCCCACGCCAGATGGAGCTGCCCCAGTTGCAGCCAGGCCAGGCCAGAGAACCAGCCCACCATCTGGCCCACCCCGAACCCGACCAGGCTGGCGCCCACATCGCGGCCCAGTTGTCGCCAGCCACCTCCCCACCAGAGGTGGAACAGCAGGCCCACTACTATCGCCAGCGACCCGCCCAGCCACAGCGCGGGGGAGAGGAGGATATCCAGCAAAGGCTCAGCCAGACTGCTCAGCATCACGGCCCGACTCCTCGATCACGCCCCCACCCAGGCAACGGTCCCCCTCATAAAAGACGGCGGCCTGGCCAGGGGTAATAGCGCGCACTGCCCCGGCAAAGCGCACCCGCGCGCCGCCATCGGGCAGAGGCCACACCGTCGCAGGCGCGGGCATGGCCCGGTAGCGGATCTGCACCCCCACATGCAGGGGGCCCACAGGCGGCTCACCGGCAATCCAGTTCACCCGGCCGGTGCGTAACCAGTTATGTTCCAGCTCTTCGCCGCGGCCGACGATCAGCGCATTGCGCTCCACGTCCAAAGCCAGCACGTACAGGGGGTGACCTGCGGCAACCCCCAGCCCCTCACGCTGGCCGATGGTGTAGAACGGCAGGCCACGATGGGTGCCCAGCAGGCGGCCCTGGCGGTCCAGGATGGGCCCGGCGCGGATCGCCTCAGGCGCCCAATGGCGCAGAAACCGGCGGTAGTCGCCATCGGCCACAAAACAGAGGTCCTGGCTTTCACGCCGCGTGGCGGCCGGCAGGCCTCGCGCAGCGGCCAGCTCCCGTACCTCACCTTTCGTACGCTCACCCACCGGAAACAGCACCTGTTGCAGTTGCTCCTGTCCCAGGACACTCAGCACATAAGACTGATCCTTGGCCCGATCCACCCCGCGCCAGAGCTGAAACCTGCCGTCTGGGCCCTGGCGCACCCTGGCATAATGCCCGGTAGCCAGATAGCGCGCTCCCAGCCGGCGCGCGTAGCTCAGCAGGTAGCCAAAGCGAACCTCACGGTTGCAGGTCAGGCAGGGGTTGGGGGTCCGACCAGAGCTATACTCGCGGATGAACATCTCCACCACCGCAGCCTTGAACCGCTCCTCCGCGTTGACCACATAAAACGGGATGCCCAGTCGTTCGGCCACGCTGCGCGCAACGTGCATCGCTTCCAGCGTGCAGCAACGGTTGTCACTGGCCGGCCGCAAGGGATCGCAGCCGTCCCCCGGCTCTGACCACAGCCGCAACATCACCCCCACGACCTCGTAACCCTGGTCCACCAGCAGCGCGGCAGCCACAGAGCTGTCCACCCCGCCGCTCATGGCGACGACAACACGCTCACCCATTGCTGCTACCCCCACCGCGGCGCACGAACCCGAAAACCTGCTGCCCGGTCCAGAGGGCGCCGGGGTGCAGGTCGTAAGCCAGGGAGAGCTCTGTATGGGCCGCGAACCCGCAGCGCCGGCAATCGGCTGCGGCCCTCCCCTTCAGATAGCACCCGTAGTGGATCAGTGCCCTGTCAGGTGAAGCGGGATCAGGCTCGGCGTTGGCGATCAACCAGTCGTGGCAGCGCCAGCGGTTGTCTTCCAGGTCGCGCAGCGCGCGATACGAGTCGGTGACGGGATAACCCTGCCGCTTGAGGGCCCGGAGCTGGCGCAGCACCCATTGGCGTTCAGGCCAGGGCAGCCAGAGGTCGTCGCTCTCCGGATATGGATAGAAAAACTGGATCGTCATCCCCTGTACCCGGCCGGCCAGAAACACCACCAGCTTGGGCACGTCCATCCAATTGGCCCGGCTGATCGTTACCTGCACAAACAGCCGCGGGTGTTGGCAGGTGGCCATGTTGGCCAGCACCCTCTCCCAGACCGGCCCGCGATTGGCCTCGTGGCTGGCCTGAAGCCCATCCAGGCTCACCCACACCACATCAGCGCTGGTGGCAATCGGCAGCGTGCCGTTGGTAGCGATGCCAATGCGGGCGAAGCCGCGCTCCCGGGCCGCGGCCACCACATCTTCCAGGTTATGCGCGCCATCCCGCCACAGGAAAGGCTCGCCTCCCTCCAGGATCAACAGGCGGCAGCCAGCTTGATAGAGCTCATCCAGCGCGGCCTGCACAGCCGCAAAGGAGAGGTCGGGCCTGGGCCGGCGCCAGAAAGGGCAGGTGTGGCAGCGCAGGTTGCAGCGGTGGGTCAGCTTCAGGCCGGCCAGCAGCGGACGCTTTCTGCCGCTCAACCGATAGGCCAGCCAATGCCGGCCCAGTTCGTAAAGAAGGCCAGGGGACATGTCAGCAACACACCGGGTGGGTCAAGAGCGCCTGCCTATCCATCAATGTGCAGCGCGCAGCCGGGCCACGATCTCTGGCAGCGTGGCCACCACATAATCCACATCGTCTGCGCTGTTCTCACGGCCTAACGTCAGGCGCAGGGCCCCCAGCGCTTCCTGCATGTTGTAGCCCATGGCGGTCAACACATGGCTGGGGGTGGGCGAGCCGCTGGCGCACGCTGAGCCCGACGAGGCGGCCACCCCGGCCAGGTCCAGGGCGATCAACATGGCCTCGGCCTCCACCCCCTCGATCACCAGGCTGAGATGGCCGGGCAGCCGGCGAGACGGGTGGCCGCTGATGCAGACTCCGGGGATGGCAGCCAGCAAACCCTCGGCCAGCCGATCGCGCAAGGCCGTCAGCCGGCGGCTCTCCGTTTCCCGCTCTGCCTGGGCCAACTCCAACGCCCGGGCCATCCCCACGATGTAGGGCACGTTCTCGGTGCCGGCACGGCGGCCCCGCTCCTGGCCACCACCGGTCTGCACGGGCCGCAGGTTGATCCCGCGGCGCACGTAAAGCAGGCCCACCCCCTTGGGCCCATAGAACTTATGCGCGGAGAGGGCCAGCAGGTCTACGTTCAAGGCCTCCACATCCAGGGAGAGAAAGCCTCCGGCCTGCACCGCATCAGTGTGGAACGGGATGCCATGCTCTCGCGCCAGGGCGCCGATCTCAGCGATTGGTTCCACCGTGCCCACCTCGTTGTTGGCATACATCACGCTGATCAGGGCTGTGTCAGGCCGGATCGCAGCAGCCACGTCGGCCGGGTCGACCAGGCCATAGCGGTCCACCGGCACATAGGTGACCTCGAAGCCGAAATGCTCGGCCAGGTCGGCCGCGGTGTGGAGCACGGCGTGGTGCTCAACGGGGGTGGTGATGATGTGGCGTCGGCCCCGGCTGGCCTGGGCGAAGGCCACCCCGCGCAAGGCCAGGTTGTCGCTTTCGGTGCCGCAGGCGGTGAAGACGATTTCGGCCGGCTGGCAGTTGAGGATGCGCGCGATGCGGCCACGCGCATCCTCCAGAGCCGTCGCGGCGCGCCGGCCCAGGGCATAAAGGCTGGAAGGGTTGCCGTATGCCTCGGTCCAGAACGGCAGCATGGCTTCGACCACGCGCGGGTCTACCGCTGTGGTTGCCGAATGGTCCATGTAGATCATGACCACCTCCAAGAAGCCGGCTTTGTCTAAGGGCCACCTCAGGCGACCGGCTTTCCATTCTACCTGCCATTGCCACAAACGGCAAACCGCCCTGCCTGCCCTCCCTACGAGCCTGCTCCCGCCCCGCGGCCTGCAACATGACCGATGTCATTTACCCTGTACACCCATCGTGGGATAATGCGCCCTGTTGGCCGGCACCTGCCGCGCGTTGGTTAGGAACAGGTGTTAGAATCGCTGGGCTGGCTGCGTAGGACTTTTGGAGTTGAAGGTGTATAATGTCTGTACATTTGGGGATGATTCAAAACAGGTTAACACTTTATGCCCCCTCGGGCCTTCGCCGCCACAACAACCCTTTTCTCCCCTCCCCTCTCCTGCCGCCAAAGGCGAGCGGGGGAGGGGAGGGGGCAAAGGGAGGGGTGGGGGGCCCTGGGCGGCAATTCTCCCGGCAAATTGAACCATCCCTACATTTAGAACAAGGCAATGAGAAGCAATGTAACTATTCAGGCCGATTGAAATCGCCCCTCCTGGGCACTTCGTGCCGGGTGTCGGCCTCCGCCGACACCCTTCATGTATGCATCATGAGAGAAGTCGGCGAAGGCCGACCTCTGGCCGCAGGCCCAAAAAGGGTGACGCCTCGGGCGAGCCTTCGGCGTGGCCCTTCCAGTCACCGCTGAATAGTTACGGAGCAACTCCCATCTGGCAGGAATGCAAAGCTATGCTTGAAATGTTTACCGATCCCAAGGGCGTGGCCGTCATCGGTGCGTCCACAAGCCCAGAGAAACTGGGTTACCAGGTCCTCCACAACATCGTGCGATATGGCTACGAGGGGCGGGTCTATCCTATCAACCCCAAGGCTACCGAGATCTTGGGGCTGCGGGCTTACCCTTCCGTGCTGGACGTGCCCGATCCGGTGGACCTGGCCGTGATTGTGATCCCGGCCAAGGCAGTGCCGGGGGCGCTGGAGGAATGCGGCCAACGCGGCCTCAAAGGTGCAGTTATCATCTCGGCCGGCTTCCGCGAGGTGGGGCGAGAAGGCAAAGCCCTGGAGCAGCAGGTGGTCGAGATCGCCAGGCGTTACGGCATGCGCCTGATCGGTCCCAACGTCCTGGGGATCATTGACACCGTAGCCAAACTCAATGCCTCCTTTGCGGCTGGCATGCCTCGCCACGGGCATATCGCCTTCATGTCCCAGTCGGGCGCGTTGTGCACCTCCATCCTCGACATGGCCTTGGGCCAGGGGATAGGCTTCTCCCGCTTCTACAGCATTGGCAACAAAGCCGACATCAACGAGATTGACCTGCTCAAAGCATGGGCGGAGGATGATGAGGCGCGGGCCATCGTGGCTTACCTGGAGGGGATCACCGATGGGGCGGAATTCATGCGGGTGGCGCGCACCGTGACGCGACAGAAGCCGATCATCGCCATCAAGTCGGGCACCACCAGCGCCGGGTCCCTGGCTGTTTCCTCCCACACGGGCACTCTGGCCGGTTCGGAGAAGGCGTACGATGCGGCTTTCAAACAGTGCGGCATCGTGCGGGCCGGTTCAGTGCAGGACCTGTTCGACTATGCCCAGGCGTTTGCTCGCCAGCCATTGCTGGAAAGCGATGCCATTGCTATCGTCACCAACGCGGGTGGGCCGGGCATCATGGCCAGCGATGCCGTAGAGCGGGCTGGCATGCGGCTGGCCTCGCTGACTACGGAGACCAAACGTTATCTGCAGGCTCACCTTCCCCCCGCGGCCAGCGTGGCGAACCCGATCGACGTGCTGGGAGATGCCCTGGCCGACCGCTACGCCCTGGCCATCGAGGCCGCGCTCAACGATCCCAATGTCGGTGCCGTGCTGGTCGTGCTGACCCCTCAGGCCATGACCCAAATCCCAGAGACGGCGGAGGCCGTAGGCCGCCTGGCCCAGAGACGCCAGAAGCCGGTCTTTGCCGCGTTCATGGGGGATGCCGCCGTGCGCCAGGGGGTTGAGATCCTCACCCGCTATCAGGTGCCGAATTACCAGGTCCCCGAACGTGCCGTGGCCGCCATGGCAGCCATGTGGTACTACCGACGCTGGCTCAACACCCCTCCGCTGGATGTGCACCCCCTGGATGTGGACCGGGCAGCCGTGCGTAAGGTCTTCGATACCGCACGCGCCGAAGGCCGCGTTACCATTGGCGACGCGGAAGCCCGCACCGTGCTGGAGGCCTACGGCATCCCTCTGCCCAAGTCGTTGTTGGCTGCCAACGCCGAGGAGGCGGTGGCAGCAGCCGAAGCCATCGGCTATCCGGTGGTCATGAAGATTGCCTCCCCAGACATCCTGCACAAGACCGACATCGGTGGTGTCAAGCTCAATATCACCTCGGCCAGCGAAGTGCGAGACGCCTTCGACCTGCTGGTGTACCGGGCTACCCGCTTCATGCCCGAGGCCACGATCTGGGGCTGCCAGGTGCAACAGATGGTCAGAGGAGGACGGGAGGTTATCATCGGCATGAGCTGCGATCCGCAGTTCGGACCCCTCCTGATGTTCGGGCTGGGAGGAATCTACGTGGAGGCGCTCAAGGATGTCACCTTCCGCGTGGCGCCCATTGATCGGCGGGATGCCATGGAGATGGTGAGCGAGATCCGCGCCTACAATCTGTTGCGTGGGGTGCGTGGCGAGAAGCCAGCAGACCTGGCCGCCATCGCCGATACCATGTTACGGGTCTCCCAACTGGTGACCGATTTCCCCGAGGTGGTAGAGCTCGATATCAACCCGCTGATGGTGTTCGAGGCGGGCAAGGGTGTACTGGCCATTGACATGCGCCTGGCACTGCAATCGTGATGTTGGCACCTTACCAGAAGTGAGGAGCGTATCCTATGACGAACCTGTACATTACTTCGGCCGAAACCTTTTCTGGCAAATCGGCGCTTTGTGTGGGGGTGGGGGTGCGCTTTCGCAAGGACGGGCTGCGGGTCGGCTATATGAAGCCGGTCAATATTAGCTGTCCCCTGCGCGAGGGCGTGGCTTTCGACGAGGATGTCAACTTCGCCAAACAGATCTTCGATATGAAGGAGCCGACCGACCTCCTCTCCCCCGTAGCCTTAACGCCAGCCCGGTTCGAGCAGCAGTTGCGCGGACCGGAGATCGACTACGAACCCCGGCTAAGAGAGGCCTTTGCCAGGGTTTCGGCTGGCCGTGACGTGTTGGTGTTAGAGGGGGGCCGCAGCCTGCGCGAGGGATATATGGTTAACCTGCCCCCCAAGCGGGTAGTGGAGCTCCTGCAGGCACGCGTCCTCTTAGTAGTGCGTTACGACGAAGGCCTGATGGTGGATCGGGCGCTGACCGCCCAATGGTACTTTGGGGACTCCCTGATCGGCGCGGTGATCAACGCCGTGCCCCCTATCAAGATGGATTATGTGAACGAAGTGGTGAAAGGGTACCTGGCCCGCCACGGCATCAAGACCCTGGGGATCCTCCCCAAAGACCAGTTGCTGGCTGCGCCATCAGTGGCTGAACTGGCCGAAGGGCTGAGGGCAGAGATCCTCTGCGGCGCCGAGCGCAGCGGCGAGTTGGTCGAGCACATGCTGGTCGGCGCGATGGGGGTGGAAAGCGCCCTGAGCTACTTCCGCCGCAAGCCGAACAAGGCGGTCATCACCGGCGGCGACCGCTCCGACATCCAACTGGCCGCCCTCGAGACCTCCACCCGCTGCCTGATCCTGACCGGCAACCTTTACCCCAGCCCGGTCGTGCTGAGCCGGGCAGAGGAGTTGAAAGTGCCGATTCTCCTCTGCAGCCTGGATACCCTGGCCGCGGTGGAGATTATTGAAGGCTATTTCGGCCGCAGTCGCTTCCAGCAACCCCAGAAGATCAACCGGTTTGCAGCACTGCTCGAAGAGCATTTCGACTTCCCTGCGTTGTATGATCTTCTGGACCTGCGCCCTGGCCAGGCTGTCGCTCAATAAAGGTGCCTGTTAGGTAATTGTTCAGTCCTCACCTCACCCCCTGTCCCTGCCCCTTTGCAGCTTGCCTTTGGCAGCGGGAGAGGAGAGGGGGCAAACAGAAGGGTTGTGCGGCGGCGGCCTTCGGCCGCCGCCGCACAACCCTTCTGTGCGAGATCATTCGCCTCTCGGCTGTCGTTCTCCTACTGCTGGAAAATCCGGCCCCCCTACTGGCGTCACTTGCACTCCTCCCGGCGCAGACGCCCTCCGCAACTGGCCGATACCGCTCCCGGTATGCGCACACAGCCCATTTTTCTCAAGAGGCGCGCTATCGCAATCCTACCAACACGATTTAGAACCGAGTCCGCTAAATGGTTTGACATCTATCCCGTTCAATGTTACAATAACCTCGTACAATTGCAACCCAGGTGCGTGGAGCCACGCTAAAATAGCTGGGGGAGCTTGGTGAGCCAGGCTGAGAGGAGGCCCCGGCTGGCAGCTAGCTGCTAGCCAAATGCCTCGACCCCTTGAACCTGACCTGGATAATGCCAGCGTAGGGAAGCAGTGAATTACGATTCCTGAGGCTGCCAGCCTTATCCGGGTTGGCAGCCTTTTGATGTTAAAAACGGAGGAGGTGGAGTATGATGACCAAAGGTCTTTTACAACGCCTTCACTGGCCCCGGGTTCAACTTCCTCCGACCTGGGGCATCGAGCCGGTGCCGGAGGGCAGCCGTCAGTTGGGCCTGCTCGATCACTTTGTCCTGTGGTCCAGCCTGGGCGTAGGGCTGCTGGTTCTGGAGGCCGGCGCGCTGCTGGTGCCGGCCCTCAATCTGGGCACCGCTCTGGGAGCTATCCTGGTGGGCACGGCCATAGGCGTGCTCTTGTTGGCCCTGGCTGGGCTGGTCGGGGCCGGGACTGGCGTGCCAACTATGGTCCTGTTGCGCCCATCCCTGGGGCTGCGCGGCTCCTTCCTGCCCACGGCCCTTAACCTGGCCCAGCTCATCGGCTGGACGGCCTTCGAGTTCTGGGTGATGGCTCTGGCCGCCGACCGGGTCGGACAGGCCCTTTTGGGTTTCAGCAGCTATCACCTGTGGCTGGTCGTCTTCGCCCTGTGGTGTATCCTGCTGGCCCTGGGGGGACCGCTGGTAGTGGTGCGCCAATGGCTGGAAAAGTTCGGCATATGGCTGGTGTATGGCGCAACCATCTGGCTGACGGCTGTTTTGCTGACGCGGTACGACATCGGCGCCCTGCTACGCCAACCCGGCGCAGGCGGCCTGCCCTTCTTGCTGGCAGTGGACCTGGTGGTGGCCATGCCCATCTCATGGATGCCGCTAGTGGCCGACTACAACCGCTTTGCCCGCAACGGCCGGGCCGCTTTCTGGGGCACCTACCTGGGCTACTTCCTGACCAATGTCTGGTTCTATGGCCTGGGAGCGCTTTTCCTGCTAAGCCTTAACCTGCCCAGCACCGGACCGGAGCAACTGGCCGCCGCCATCCTGGCCTTAACCGGCGGGGTCGTGGCCCTGATCATCATCCTGGTGGACGAGACGGATAACGCCTTCGCTGACATCTACTCAGCGGCTGTTTCCCTGCAAAACCTGTGGCCTCACCTCTCCCAACGGCTTCTAGTCGTCCTCATCGGGCTGGTGAGCCTGCTGCTGGCCGCCTTCCTGACCATGACCCAGTACTTTAACTTCCTATTGCTTATTGGTTCCTTCTTCGTGCCCCTTTTCGGCCTGCTCGCCGCCGACTACTTCGTCCTGCGAGGACAGCGTTACCAGGTCGAGGCTATGTACCGCCCCAGGAGCCTCTACTGGTATAGCGGCGGGATCAACTGGGTGGCGGTCGTGGTGTGGCTGCTCGGCGCGGGGGTCTATCACTGGATCGCCCGGAACTTGCCCTGGCTGGGAGCCAGCCTGCCGGCCTTCGTGGTCACTTTCCTGGGCTATCTGCTGGCGGCTTGGCTGCTTCAAGGGCGACAACTCCGCGAACCCAGGGAGGTGGGACCATGAAACCATTGGTAGACTGGACTCTTTACGTCGTCACCGACCGGCCGCTGGCCAGGGGGCGTCCACTGGAGCAGGTGGTCGAGGCCGCGCTGCGCGGCGGGGCTACGGTGATCCAGCTGCGCGAGAAGGAAGCCACCACACGGGAGTTCATCGCCCTGGGCCAACGGCTGCGGGAGCTATGCCGTGCCTATCATGTGCCCCTCATCATCAATGACCGGGTGGACGTGGCCCTGGCCATCGAAGCCGAAGGCGTCCACGTGGGCCAGGATGACATGCCAGTGGCCCTGGCCCGCCGACTTCTCGGCCCTGACAAGATCGTGGGGGCCACAGCCAGCACGCCAGAGGAGGCACGCCAGGCCGAAGCCGATGGGGCTGATTACCTGGGCTGTAACGCCGTCTTCTACACCCCCACCAAAACCGATACCGGCACGCCTTTGGGCGTTGAGGGCTTCCGTCGCCTGGTGCAGGCGGTCAGCATCCCCGTCGTAGCCATCGGTGGCATCAAGGCCTCCAACGCCGCGGAGCTGATCCGTGCCGGCGCGGCCGGAGTGGCCGTGGTTTCAGCGGTGATGGCCGCCGACGACCCCGAGGCTGCCGCCCGCGAACTGTGCCAGGTGGTCCGCGCGGCCCGTGGAGAGTAAGGCGTGAAGCGTGAAACGTAAAAGGAGCGAACAATGTCTGACACAGAAGCTATCGCCCAGCAAATCGGCCAGGCTCTGGCTCGCATCCGCGAGCAGAAGCCTTTGCTTCATCACATCACCAACTTCGTGGTCATGAACGACACAGCCAACGTCACCCTGCACGTGGGGGCGTTGCCGGTGATGGCTCACGCCCGCCAGGAGGTAGAGGAGATGGTGGCCTTGGCCGGAGCCCTGGTCCTCAATCCGGGCACCCTGACCCCCGACTGGGTCGAGGCCATGATCGCCGCTGGCCGACGGGCCAACGAACTGGGTGTGCCCGTAGTGCTCGACCCGGTAGGCGCGGGCGCGACCACCCTGCGCACCGAGAGCAACCAACGCATCCTGCGAGAAGTGCGGGTGGCCATCGTGCGAGGGAACGCTGGCGAGATCGGCGCCCTGAGCGGCGCCGGCGGTGTGGTCAAAGGGGTCGAATCGGTGGAAGACCTGGCCGACCCCCTGGCCGTCGCCCAGGCCATGGCCAGGAAGCACCAAACCACTATCGCCATCACCGGGGCGCGGGACATCATCGCCGATGGGGAACGGGCCCTAGGGGTGGATAACGGCCATATCTGGCTGAAGATGATCACCGGCACTGGCTGCATGGCTACAACAACGATTGCCGCCTTCGCCGCCGTGGAGCCCGATCCGCTTATCGCGGCGGTGGGAGGGCTGGCCTGCTTTGGCCTGGCGGCGGAACTGGCCGCCGAACAGGCTCACGGCCCTGCTAGCTTCAAAGTCGCCCTCTTTGACAGCCTGTACAACCTGACGCCGGAGCAACTGGCGGCCGGGGCGCGCATCGTCGTCTTGGCCTGAGGGGAGGTGGCCATGCGCATATCTGAATTGGGAGAATTCCCCCTCATAGACCGCCTGGCCCAACACCTGCCCCCTTACCTGCCCGACGTGGTGCGAGGTGTGGGAGATGACGTGGCTGTCGTGCGCCTGAACGACGAGCGCTACCTGCTCTTGACCTGCGACATCCAGGTCGAAGGCGTGCATTTCCTCCCTGAAGCCATCACCCCTTATCAGCTTGGTCGCAAGATAGCTGCCATCAACCTGAGCGACATCGGGGCCATGGGCGGACGGCCAAGCCATGCGCTGGTCTCCCTGGCTTTGCCTCCTGACACCGAGGCCGAGTACTTGGATGCCATGTATCAGGGCCTGGCTGAGGAGATGAGCCGTTACCAGGCTGATGTGGTGGGCGGAAACATGGCCCGCGCTGACCGGATGATCATTGATCTCTTCCTGACAGGTGAGGTGGCCCCTGCTCATCTCCTGCTTCGCAACGGAGCGCGACCCGGCGACCAGGTGGTCATTACCGGTCGGCTGGGGGCCTCGCGGGCTGGCCTGGCCCTGGTCCTTGATCCCGGCCTCCGTGCCCGCCTGCCGGAGGCTCACGTCGAGGCCGTGCTAGAGGCTCATCTCACCCCTACGCCCCGGGTCGCCGAGGGGCAGTTCGCCGGGGCCTTTGGTGGGGTGACGGCAGCCATTGACGTCAGCGATGGCCTGGCTGCCGATGTGGGCCACATCTGCGACGAAAGCAGCGTCGGCGTGCGGCTCTTCGCCCAGGCTCTGCCCATCGAGGAGTCAACCCGGGCCGTCGCCCAGGCTGCCGGGGCCGACCCACTGCACTGGGCCCTCTTCGGGGGCGAGGATTACGAGCTTTGCCTGGCCGTAGCGCCAGAGCGAGCCCAATCGCTGGTCGAGGCTTTGCCGGAAGCTACCGGCACCCCGGCACGGGTCATCGGCGAGTTTGTCCCCGTCCAGGCGGGCCGAACCATCGTCTGGCCCGATGGCCGCCAAAGCCCTCTCACACCTCGGGGCTGGGATCACTTTCGTACCCAGGAGTAATCCCAGCCTCCCGCAGGTTGCCTAAACCTGCGGGAGGTTTTGCTAGGAGGAGAATAGAACATGTACAGAGCTCTAACCATTGCTGGCTCCGACTCAGGTGGAGGGGCCGGCATTCAGGCCGATCTCAAAACCTTCGCTGCCCTGGGCGTCTATGGTATGAGCGCCCTCACCGCCATCACTGCCCAGAACACGGTGGGAGTACAGGGGGTCTTCGAGTTGCCGGCCGATTTCGTAGGTTTGCAGATTGATTCGGTAGTGATCGACATCGGCGTGGATGCCGTGAAAACGGGCATGCTGGCCAACGCTGAGATCATCGCCATGGTAGCGACCAAGGTAAGGGAGCACAATCTCCCGAACCTGGTTGTTGATCCGGTGATGGTGGCCAAGAGCGGCGATCCCCTTCTGAGGGAAGATGCCTATCAGGCGCTGGTGAGGGAACTCATCCCCCTGGCTAAGGTACTTACCCCCAATTTGCACGAGGCGCGGGCACTCACCGGGTTAGAGATCGGGAGTCTGGAGCAGATGCGGGAGGCGGCACGGGCCATCCATGAGCTGGGGGCTCAGAACGTGGTGGTCAAAGGAGGGCATCTTCCTGGCTCGGATGAAAGTGTTGACATCCTGTATGATGGCCACGATTTCATCGAGTTCACTGCACCACGGGTCGAGACCAGAAACACTCACGGCACTGGTTGCACCTTCGCCTCGGCCATTGCCGCGGAGCTAGCCAAGGGAAAAAGCGTTACCGAGGCGGTGAGGGCGGCCAAAGAGTTCATCACTATGGCGCTTCAGCACTCCCTAACCCTCGGCCATGGGCATGGCCCCACCAACCACTTCGCCGCCCTCTACCAAAAGGCCAGCCTTGTGACGTGATTAAACCGAGGCCTGGTCATAATTCACAGGTGAGCCGCGTTAGGCCTTGACCTCATGCGGCGACTTTGGGACTCAGGAGCTCATTTTCCTCACCCCTCACCCGCTGTGAGGGGGAAAACCTACACTTGTGAGGGGCCAGGGGGTGGGGCACAGCGTAGTGCAACTGTGGGCCGCGGCTGCCCGGCTGGCGCGCCGCATGTGGAGCGATGTGATCGGCGCGGCCGCCCGCGGCCTGGCCGACGGCAATCTGGCGACCATTTTCAACGAAATGCGGTCTTGCGTGGCAACAGAGGAGGGCGCGACATGGGGGTTCGAAGCGGTATGTGGCGCCGGGGATGGATCGTGGTCGCCGGCCTGCTGGTGGTGGTCCTGTGGGTCCTCAACGTGAGCCGCGCCGGCA
>DAOTZS010000107.1:0-8699 GCA_034434335.1 Anaerolineae bacterium | reverse complement strand
CGTCAAAGCTCTGGCGTTGGAGGCCGCGCAATACAACATCGCGATCAATACCATGGGCCCGGGCAAGCCCATCAAGCCCACCCGCATCACCTGGGCCGAGCTGGATGCCATGCCAGCCGAGGCCAAGGCGGCTTGGGCTGACCCGGTGGAACTGGGCAAAGCCTTTGTCTGGCTCGCCGCGCAGCCCCCCAGCAGGTTCTCCGGCTTCCGCTTCGACGCAGGGCCAATCGCCGACACCATCGCGGCCGAAGGCTATGACTTCACCTTTGCGCCGGAGAAGGTGACCCTTTATGTGGATGACTTCCTGGCCCGGCAGGAGTGGTACGCGCACTACCGCGATTGATGGGAGGTGCCCGAGCAATGACAACCCCTGGCTTGAAATACAACCTGCTTATTGCCAGCTATCTGGAACCAGAATACGTTGCCCGCATCCAGGCGCTGGACCCTCGTCTCACTGTGCTCTACGAGCCCGCCTTGCTGCCACCGCCCCGCTATCCATCAGACCATATCGGCGCTCCCTTTACCCGCTCGCCAGAGCAGGAGGCAACCTGGCGCGGCCTGCTCGCCCAGGCTGATATCATGTTCGATTTCGACTATACCCATCGGCAGGAACTGCCGGATCTGGCGCCGAGGGTGCGGTGGATCCAGGCCACCAGTGCCGGCATCGGCCAGTACGTCAAGCGCTATGGCTACGACACCCGCATGCCCAACACCATCTTCACCACCGCCAGCGGTGTCCATGCCCGGCCCCTGGCCGAGTTCTGCATCATGGCCATATTGATGCACAATAAGGGGGCACGCCGCATGTGGCATGACCAGCAGCGTCATCACTGGGAACGTTACGCCGGCACCGATCTGGAGGGCCGTACCCTGGCGCTGGTTGGCCTGGGGCGGATTGGCTCAGCCGTGGCACGCGCGGCTCGCTGCCTGGGCATGAAGGTAATCGGCACCGATATCCAGCCCAACCTGGAGGTCGTTGACCGCTATTACCCTCCAGAGCAACTGCACGAGATGTTGCCCCACGCCGAGTACCTTGTCCTGGCCGTGCCCCATACGCCGGCCACGGAGGGGATGATTGGGGCTGAGGAGCTGGCCCTGCTGCCAAAGGGAGCGTACTTCATCAACATCGCGCGCGGCGCGGTGGTGGACGAGGCGGCCCTGATCGCCGCGCTGCAAACGGGCCATCTGAGTGGTGCCGCGCTGGATGTCTTCGCCGTCGAACCGCTGCCGGCAGACAGTCCCCTCTGGGATATGCCCCATGTGTTGATCAGCCCCCACTCGGCCAGCACCAGCGACCGGGAAAACCAGCGCCTGACAGACCTCTTCTGCGACAACCTGCAGCGCTTCCTGGCAGGCCTGCCTCTACGCAACGTGCTGGACACCCAGCGGATGTATTGAGCTATCTGGGGTGGACAGGGACGGAGCCAGCGCCTCCAGCTCCAGAGGCAGGCTCTTGCGCGCATCGCGCACCAACGTCAGCGCCCCCTGCTGGCACTGATCCACGCAGACACCACAACCCATACAGGCATCCGTGTCTACCACCGACCTGCCCTGGATGACGCGTATCGCCTGGAACTGGCAGTGCGCGGCGCACGTCCCGCAGCCAATGCACAACTCCTCGTTGACCTGGCATACGTAGCCAGAGGATGCCAGCATGGGCACGCCCTGGCGCATCGCCTGCATCGCCCCACAGCAACAGGCACAGCAGTTGCAGATGGCGTAGAAGCGCCCCAGCATGGCGTCTTTGAAAAAGGCGTGATGCACGTGCCCCCGCGCGTGTTCGGCCCGTAAGATCTCCACCGCCTCATCTCTTGTAATCCAGCGGGCACGCCTGCGGTGGTGTTCTGCCACGAAACTGGCAAACGGCTCGCCTACAATCAGGCAGACGTCCAGGGGCAGGCATGGATTGGCCCGGCTAGCGCGGCAGGGACAGTCAAGGACCACGAGATGGTCGGGGTTTTTCAGCACGATGTCACGCGCCAGCGCGTAGGGGATGACCTGCTCCAGGTTGTGCAGGCTGATCTCACGATCCACGGTGACCAGTCTGGAGGCTGACTCAAGGGTCACGACCTTGCCATGGTAGGTGTCGGCGAAAGTGGTGCCGTTGCCCGGGCTCCTGGTTCTCATCCAACGGGGCAACAGTCGGCTCAGCCAGCCGGCCAGGCGTCTGTAGATGGGGCTAAGCGGGTGTTCGCCAGTGGCAATGCCGATATACAGATATGGCCAACGGGCGTAGACATAACCATGCAGGAAGTCACTCACACGATAGCCTGGCGTGAGTTGGGCTTCATGAATAAAGGCCCGTGTAGAAGGGTGGAGAGGTAGCCAATCAGGAATGGACATTGGAACAGTTCACTTTCGGTCAGGCCTAACGACGATGCGATTTGAGCGAGTAAGTTGAGTTGCCGCAACGGCCACCATAGAGTCACCTCTCGTTCTCAGCGCCCAGTAGGGCGCAATGTCTTATGTGGAATTGTATAACGGTATTCGGGATGGTTCAAAATCGGTTAACGTTTTCACCCTGCTGCTCATCACTGGCTTGTTATGGATAAGCCCTGGCTGCTGGGATGTTTGTGAATGTTGGCCCGGCCGCTTGCGCTGCATCTATAGCGCAGGCGGTCAGCCTGCGCATACAGGCCTGGCAGCCTGCGCTACAGTTGCTGGTTGCGTCCGGACCAGGTTCCCGACGATTTTGGGACACACCCGGGCAAGGCGCGCAGTGGCTCTACAGGCCGGAAGTGGAGTATAATTACCCTGTCCGGCATCTGTAGTGGCACACCACAGAGGTGAGTATACCAGCATGCTGACTTACCTTTATCGCCGTGGGGTGGGTGCCGTCTTGACCCTGTGGGGGGTGGCTACCCTGGTGTTTGCCTTGCTGCACCTGCTCCCGGGCGACCCCGCAGCTACCTTGCTGGCCCAGTCTGGGGCCTCACCGGAGGCGATCGCGGCCCTGCGCGGCCAGCTTGGCCTCAACCTGCCGCTGCCGGTCCAATACCTGAACTGGCTATTTCATCTGGCCCGGGGTGACCTGGGCCGCTCCCTGTTCTACAGCCAGCCCGTCTCCGAGCTGATCGCCGCCAACCTGCCCTATACAGTGCAACTGGCACTGGCAGCCCTTATTTGGGCGGCGCTTCTGGGCCTGCCCTTGGGCGTGCTATCTGCCCTGCGACCGGCCGGCTGGCTTGACCGCCTGGCCATGGCCTCGGCGGTGGTGGGAGCCACGGTGCCAGTGTTTTGGTCGGGCCTGCTGTTGATCTGGCTTTTCAGCGTGCGGCTTGGTTGGCTCCCCTCCGCAGGAGCTGAGGGGTGGCGTTCCCTCGTACTGCCCTCGCTGGTTCTGGGCTATGCCTCGGCCGGCCCCATCGCCCGCCTGACGCGGGCCACGCTCCTCGAAGTCTTGTCTCAACCCTATATCACGGCTGCCCGGGCTAAGGGGCTCCACCCTCGCCAGGTGTTGGTGCGCCATGCGGCGCGCAATGCTCTGGCGCCGGTCCTGGCTCTGTCTGGCCTGCAATTGGGTTTTCTCCTCGGCGGCACTGTGGTGACGGAGAGCGTGTTCAGCCGGCCGGGCCTGGGCCGACTTCTGGTTGATGCCATCTTATGGCGCGATTTGCCGGTGGTGCAGGGGGTTGCCCTGGTGATCGCCGGGGGATATGTCCTGGTTAACCTGGGTGTGGACTTGATCTCGGCGTGGGTCAATCCTCAGATAGGGTGGCAATGAGCAGCAGGCGCCTTTCCCCCTCTTGGCAGGAAGTTCCGGGCCGGCCTGTTCCGTATCGAGAGGAGCAGTCCCTCTATGGTGGGGTGCAGGGCCGGGCCAGGCCGGCTCCCGTATCCCTGGCCCCCATACCAACCCATGTTGGCCCGGCCCGTGCACTGGTTTCCCGTCTGCTGCGCCGGCCAGCCGCCTGGTTGGGCCTGGTAGTCCTGCTCCTGGCAGCGATGGGTGGGGCATGTGCCCCGCAGCTAGCGGGTTTCCCCCCGGATCAGATAGACCTGGCCGCACAACTGCAGGCACCAACCCTGCTTCACCCGCTGGGCACCGATTTCTACGGCCGCGACCTCCTCAGCCGGCTATTGTACGGCGCCAGGGCTACCCTGGCTGTGGCCGGCGCGGCGGTGGCCCTGGCCCTGAGCCTGGGCACAGTGATCGGATTGCTGGCCGGTTACAGCCGGGGCTGGGCTGCTCAGGCCTGGGTGGCACTGATTGATCTTTGGCTGGCATTCCCGGCCTTGCTGCTGGCCCTGCTGGTGGTAGCGCTCTTGGGCCCGGGGCTGCGCACCCTGGCCATGGCTGTGGGTTTTGCTGGCATCCCCAACTATGCCCGACTGGTGCGCAGCATTACTCTGAGCCTGCGCAACGCGGCATACGTCGAAGCAGCTTACGCCATTGGTGCGACCACTGTCCGCATCCTCGTACGCCATCTGCTGCCGGGGGTGGTAGGGCCGGTGCTGGCCCTGGCAACCCTGGATATGGGCTGGGCCGTCCTCCATGTGGCGGGGCTCGGGTTTCTGGGCCTGGGTGCCCCTCCTCCGCAGGCCGAGTGGGGGCTGATGCTTTACGAAGGCCGGGGCTATCTGGCGGCCGCGCCCTGGGCCAGCGTCGTGCCCGGCCTGGCCATCACCCTGACAGTGCTGGGGGTAACCCTGCTGGGCGATGCGCTGAGCGACATATTGCAGCCCCGGGCGCGGGGGTAAAAGGGCCCGCTTCTGTATCCGAACAGCTCTGAGCAACAGGGGCTACCTTTTTGCGAAAACCCCTCAACTGTGGTATAAGTGGCGCATCCGCGCGAGGGCTCACGCCCTCGTTCTTTCTGCCCCCGGCCCGGGGTTCCCAGCCCCGTTGACTGGCGGCCATCCCATACCTTTCCCGGCTTATCCCTCTTGTCCACAGGGGCAGGCCTGGGACGGGTGAGTGGGAAATCCATAGAAAGGAGGCATTTGCGCGGCATGGCAGATACCGTGCGCAACTACGAGCTGATGGTGGTTGTCAACCCCAACCTGGATGAGGAAGGTATATCAGCCCTTAACGACCGCGTGGCAGCCTGGATTGCGGCCGGCAACGGCACGTTGATCGGCACCAATGTCTGGGGGCGGCGCCGGCTGGCGTATCCTATTCGCAAGCAGACCGAAGGGATCTACATCAAGTACGATCTGCAACTGGCTCCCAGTGCCACACGCGAGCTGGAACGCAACCTGCGCCTGGATGAGCAGATCATGCGCCACCTGGTCGTGCGTCTCGATTAAGCCGGGGTGATTGCTGTCTTGAGAGATCGTTCTGGGGGAGGCGCGCGTCATGGCGAGAGGTTTGAATAAGGTCATGATTATCGGCAACTTGGGCCGTGATCCCGAGATGCGCTACACGCCTAGTGGCAAACCGGTTACCGCTTTCAGCGTGGCGGTGAGCCGGGGGTGGACTACCAGTAATGGCGAGAAGCGCGAGGCAACCGAATGGTTCAACGTGGTGACCTGGGGCAGCCTGGCTGAAGTGTGCAACCAATATCTACGTAAGGGCTCGCGCGTATATATCGAGGGGCGCTTGCAGACACGAAGCTGGGATGACCCAGAGGGGCGGCGCCATTCGCGCACCGAAGTAGTGGCCAATGAGATGGTGATCCTCGACAGCCGGCCAGGAGTTGAGCCGGAAGAGGTGAGCTTCGACGAGGAGCTTGATTTCTGAGCTGATCAGGAGATAATGCAAAATGGTAGATGAAAGAGAAGCGCGTGCGGCCGGCGAAACCAAGGCCGCCAAGAGCCGGGCCCGGGCCCAGTTCCGGGGCCGGCGCATCTGCGCGTTCTGTGTGGACCATGTCGAGAACATAGACTACAAGGACCCTGACACTCTGCGGCGCTTCATGTCTGACCAGGGGCAGATCCTATCACGGCGCAGGACCGGCACCTGTGCGCGTCATCAGCGGCGCCTGACGGTGGCTATCAAGCGGGCCCGTCACCTGGCGTTGCTGCCCTTCACCGCAGAGCAGATCCGCCGCTACGGCTGAGCGGTTGGCCTGAGGAGCAGCCATGGCAAAGCAGAGGCAGCCGCGCGCCCATGTAGAGACGCGCAAGGAGACGGCCCGCCGCCGGCGCGATGCCGAGCAGAACCGTCGGGTGATCATTGGCCTGATCGGGGTGGGGCTCCTGTTGGTGATCTTGATCGGCGCCGGGCTTATCCAGGAACTGGTCATCAAGCCGCGGCAGCCGGTGGCCATTGTCAATGGGGCTGCCATCACCTTGCAGGACTATCGCAAGCGCGTCCTTTTCAACTGGTTCCAGTCTGGCCAGCCGGTTACCGACCCGCAAGGCACCAGCCTTGACGTGTTGGATCAGATGATTGATGAGCAGTTGCTGCGCGAAGAGGCCCGGAAACGCGGCATTGTTGTCAGCCCCGATGAGGTGACTGAGGCGGTGGAAAAAGTGTTCGGCTATCTGCGGGTCCCGCCGACCCCGGCGCCCACATCCACACCTCCACCCACAGCGACCCCTGGAGGCGAGTTCACCCCGACCCCGCTTCCCACCCCCCGGCCGACTGCCACCCTGGTCAGCCTGGCTGCCTATCAGGAGGCGCTCAAGAACTACCTGCAGCGCCTGAACCAGGCCACAGGTATGTCCGAGGCTGACTTCAGGGCCCTGATTGAGGCAGACCTGCTGCGCCAGAAGCTGTACGACGTGGTCACGGCTGAGGTACCCACTACCGAGGAGCAGGTGCGGGCCAGGCATATCCTGGTACGCATCCAGGAACCGTTGCCCACTCCCACCCCCTTGCCCGAAGGGGAACCCACGCCCACACCCAATCCCTCTCCGCAGCCAACGCCAGAGCCGCGCGATGAGGCCCAGGCCCTGGCCCGCATCACCGAGGTGAAGCAAAAGCTGGATGCCGGCGAAGACTTCGCCGAGCTGGCCCGCACCTATTCTGATGATACCTACTCAGCCGAGAAGGGGGGAGACCTGGGGTGGTTTGGCCGGGGGCAGATGGTGCCCGAGTTCGAGGAGGCCGCCTTTGCCTTACAGCCTGGCCAGGTGAGCGAGCCGGTGAAGACTGTCTACGGTTACCATCTGATCAAGGTAGAAGAGCGCGACCCGGCCCGGCCGCTGGACGAGTTCACCCTGTTGCAGAGGAAGTACGAAGCTTTCAACGCCTGGCTGAGCCAGGTGCGCAGCCAGGCCAAGATCGAGCGCAACTGGTCTCTGGATAAGGTCCCGCCTACGCCAGCGGCGCTGCCGCGATAGTGGCGAACCCGCTTTCCCCGGCCTGGCCGGCCGGGGAAAGCGGAGGCTGGGATACGATCAGAACTCATCGGATTGATGCCGCGGCGACGGCAGCCACTTTTTCCATTCACCCCTCTTTCCCGCTTCTCCTCATTTCGCGCCCGCACCCTTAGGTGCCACACAGGAGATGATGCCCAACCTGGGCCATCTCCATCTATCGCCGGCGCTCAGGGGGTGCCGAAGTAGGCCTGGTTCAGCTCTACCAGGTTGTTGAACACCCAGTCGGGCGGGGGGTGCATGGCAGCGAATTGGGCGCGCGTGCCGGTGCCGGTGAGGACGGCGATCGTGCGCAAGCCGGCCTGTTGGCCACCCAGGATATCGGTCTCGGGCCGATCGCCGACCACGGCCGTTTGAGGGGGAGGTGTGCCAAGCCGGCGCAAGGCGTGGAGGAAGAAAGCAGGTTCTGGCTTGCCGATCACTTGGGCCTTAACGTCGGTGGCCAGCTCCAGCGCGGCCACCAGCGCGCCGGCGCCAGGCACCAATCCCTCTTCGGTGGGGAAGCTGCGATCGGGGTTGGTGGCCACGAACCTGGCTCCCCGGCGGATGGCCAAAGCCGCCTCGCGCAGCTTGGCATAGGTGCATTGGCGGTCGAGGCCAACCACCACGGCGTCGGCATCCTGGTGAGCGGAGACAATGCTCAGCCCGGCGGCCAGCAATGCCTCCTGGATGCCCTGTTCACCCACCACCAGCACGCGGCAGCCCGGCATCTCGGAAGCCAACATCTCAGCAGTGGCCTCGGCTGAGGTCAGGATTTCAGCAGGGTCAACAGGGATGCCCATGCCGATTAGCCGTTCGGCCACCGCCGTGGGGGGCGTGGTGGAGTTGTTGGTCAGGAAGAGGAACGGCACGCCAGCCCGGCGCAGGTTTGTCACCAGTTCCGCCGCGCCCGGCAGCACTTGCCGGCCCCGATAGATGACGCCGTCCATGTCGAAGATGAAGCCGCGCAGAGCCCGCAACGCCGTCAGGTCACTCATCGCCCTCTCCCTGCGCCGTCTCCTCGGCCACATCGGCGGCTGCGGTGGCGATGGCCCAGCTCACTATGCCCCAGCTTCCACCGGAGATGAGCAGGGCAAGGAAGATAGAAAGGGGGTTGGCCGGCACCGTTCCGCGCAGGATGCCGATCACGGCCAGCAAGATGCCCAGCCCCGCGCATACCAACCCGATCCGCACCGGCCCGCGCAGCCGGCCAAACCACGATCTGCTTTGCCTCATGAGCATTTGCCACTCCTCGAAGTATACGATGAAAGACAAGAACGACGACCGTAACTATAGCTTTGTAAAGCTGGATTCTACACTTTTCGGATTGACCCCCACCCCCGGCCCGTGCTTGCCTCCCGCGCAGCGGGACGCCCCCTATCAGGGGGCGGGGAGATCGGCATTAAGGGGGTTTCTGGGGCGGCGAAGCCGCCCCAGAAACCCCCACACTTGGG
>DAOTZS010000106.1:0-2494 GCA_034434335.1 Anaerolineae bacterium | reverse complement strand
TTCGAACAGGCACGGCGGGCAGCTCCGGCCATCGTGTTCATAGACGAGATCGACGCCATCGGCCAGAGCCGCGCCGGCACGATCCGCCTCGGCGCCAACGATGAACGCGAGCAGACTCTCAACCAGTTGCTGGCCGAGATCGACGGCTTTCGCTCCAGCACCAGCGCGCCGGTGATCATTATGGCGGCCACCAACCGGCCCGAGGTGCTCGACCCCGCCCTGTTGCGGGCCGGGCGCTTCGACCGTCAGATCGTGGTTGGCAACCCCGACCTGATCGGTCGGCAGCAAATCCTCAAAATCCACAGCCGGGGGATCAAGCTGGCGCCTGATTTTGACATCGAGCGGGCCGCGCGCATGACCCCTGGCTTCAGCGGCGCTGACCTGGCCAACATCATGAATGAGGCAGCGCTTCTGGCGGCCCGGCGCAATGCTGAGGCGGTCACCATGGCCGATTTCGAGGCCGCCATCGAGCGGGTGGTGGCAGGGCTGGAGCAGCGCACCCGGCGCATGAGCGAGGATGTACGCCGGGCAATCGCCTATCACGAGGCCGGCCATGCTCTGGTGGCCGAGCTGGTGCCCCACGGCGACCCGGTCAGCAAGATCAGCATTGTGCCACGCAGCCGCGGTGCACTGGGCTACACCCTGCAGATGCCCGAGGAGGACCGCTATCTGCAGACCCTGGAAGAACTGCAGGACCGCATCGCCGTGATGCTCGCCGGCCGCGCGGCCGAGAAGGTCGTCTTCAACACCATCAGCACCGGTGCCAGCGATGATATCCAGCGCGCTACTGAGCTGGCCCGACGCATGGTAACCGAGTTCGGCATGAGCGAGAAGTTGGGCTCGGTGCGCTATGCCGGTCAGCAACTACAGTATCTGGCTGGCGCGGTGGAGGAAAACATCGGCCTCAGCCCCGAGACCAGGGAACTGATTGACAATGAGGTCAAGCGCATCATCTCAGAACAGTACGAGCGTGCCCAGGCCCTCTTGCAGCAGCACAGGGCCGCGCTGGAGGCGCTGACCCAGCGCCTGCTGCAGTGCGAGACCCTGGACGGCAGCGCGGTGAAGGAGGCCCTGGCCGCCGATGAGGGGAAGCAGCCTTTTGAGCACCCGTGCAAGCCGGAGGGAGAGACCCCTCAGGCGTGATGGACATGGAAGGTCCCATAGATGGAGAAGACAACTGACACGAAGGCCATGCCTCCGGACCTGGTGCCCCGATTGATGGACGCGGCGGCCAGGGTGATGGAGGTGGAGGATGTGACCGAGGGGGTGCCCCCAGCCAACTCGGTGCGCGTGCGGGGCCGGTTGTTGGTGCCGGCCCACGAGGCATGGAACTACCTGGCCGAGCGCTGGCGCCCACTGGGGCGCACGCCCCTGCTACGGAAGCGCCAGGATGGCACAGGGGAAGAGGTCCTGGCCCTGCCGGTGACCTTCAAACCGGCACAGCAGCACGTGGCCAGGGCTCTGGTCCTCTTCGTGCTGACCCTGCTATCCTGCCTTTTCGTGGGCGCCCAGATGAAGGAGGGGTTGGCCGATATCAACCTCAACTTACTTGATGGCCTCCCCTTTGCTGCCAGCCTGTTAGCGATCCTGGCTGCGCACGAGTTTGGCCATTACCTGATGGCCCGCAGGTTGGGGAGCGCCACCAGCCTGCCTTATTTCATCCCCATGCCCCTGGGGCCGTTCGGCACTTTTGGCGCCTTTATCAGCATGAGTGTGCCCCCGCGCAACCGTCGGCACCTGCTGGCGATTGGTGCGGCGGGACCGTTGGCCGGGCTGGCGGTGGCCCTGCCTGTGTTGTGGTGGGGCTTGGACATGAGCCGGGTGGTGCCACTGCCCCCAGGTGGCTATCAGATGGAAGGCAACTCATTGCTGTACGCGGCGATCAAGTACCTCCACTTCGGCCGCTTCCTTCCCTCCGGTGGCATGGACGTTTTCATTCACCCGGTGGCCTTTGCCGGCTGGGCGGGGCTGCTGGTGACCGGGCTGAACCTGATCCCGGCCGGCCAGTTGGATGGCGGCCACATAATCTACGCTCTGTTGGGGCCCAGGGGGGCCCGGCTCGCCACATGGGCTGTAGCTATTGCCATGGCCGGCCTGCTCTTCGTCTGGGCCTATTGGGGGTTCTGGCTGATCTTGATCCTCCTCTTCGGCCGCATGCAGGATATGCCGCTGGATGACGTGACGGAGCTAACCGGCTGGCAGCGCGGGCTGGCGATCACGATGATGGTGATCTTCGTGCTTGTGTTCACCCCGGTCCCGCTGACAATCGTGCCGTAATCGTGCGACTGTCAAGTGGCAACTGCGCGGTGACCTGTCTTCTGCTATCACGGTATTACAGCGAAAAGGTGACCAGGTGAGGATCAGAGGGATTGTTTGGCTCAGAGAAGTGGTGGATAAACTTATATCCAAACATCAGGTCGAGACCTACTGCCGTGTTAAGCTAGATTCTGGCATTTTGCAGTCAGTGCGTTACCCCTCTCACCCCCTTTCCCCC
>DAOTZS010000105.1:0-13778 GCA_034434335.1 Anaerolineae bacterium | reverse complement strand
CCCCAGGGGTCTACGTCCGGGTGGGCCCGGATCAGGCCGGCTGAGGAGCGTACCAGGTAATCCACGAAGCGGGCCATTGAGTCGTAGTGCCGTTCCAGAAGCTGTGTATCCCCGTAGCAGAGGTAAATGGTCCAGGGGCAGATCACCACCGCATCGGCCCAGGCAGGCCCGCCGTCTCGTAAGGGGCCCTCGGCAAAGAACGCCACATTGGGTGCCACGGGCGGTATGGCCCCTGACTCGAACTGGGCATCGGCCAGGTCTTGCTGCCATTTGGTGAAGAAGGCCGCCACATCCCTGTTGAACGCCGCCGTGCGGATGAAGATCTGCGCGTCTCCGGTCCAGCCCAGGCGCTCATCGCGCTGGGGGCAATCGGTAGGCACCTCCAGGAAGTTGCCCTTCTGGCCCCAGACGATGTTGTGTTGGAGCTGGTTGATCAGTGGGTCGGAGCACTCAAAGGTGCCGGTTTGGGGTATGTCGGAATGGAGCACGATGCCAGTGAGGGCATCGCGGCCTGGCCGGCCCGGGTAGCCGCTCATCTCCACGTAGCGGAAGCCATGGAAGGTGAAGCGCGGCTCGTATACCTCCTCTCCTTCTCCGCGCAGGGTGTAGTGGTCGGTCTGGCGAGCTGAACGCAGGTTGGCCGTATATAGCTTGCCCTCGGCGTCCAACATCTCGCCATGGCGCAGGGTAATGGTGGTGCCCCCAGGCCCGCTTACTTTCAGGCGTACCCTGCCTACCATATTCTGGCCGAAGTCGAATATCCAGCGCGACATGGGCCATTCCTTGATCTCCACCGGATCAGCCACAGGCTGTAATTCCTCGAAGCGTCGCACGGTGGGCCCATTGGTGGCTACCAGGGCTATGCCGGGGTCTGCAAAGCATTGTACCGGCTGCCATTGGGAGTCGTCATAACCTGGAGTATCCCAGCCAACCAACTCCTTGCGCGCGTCGTAGCTCTCCCCCATCAGCAGATCAGATTCCAGGATAGGGCCGAAGGCTGTCTTCCAGCTCTCATCGCTGACCACCGTATGGGTGGAGCCGTCGGCAAAGTTGATGACCAGTTGAGCCAGGAGCTTGGGCCGGTCGCCATACTGCTGCCGGCCGATCCAGCACACATGGCCGCAGTACCAGCCATCGCCCAGGATGGCACCGAGGGCATTTGCGCCTGTCCGCAGCATCTCGGTCACGTCGTAGACACGGTACTGGACACGCTTGCGGTAGTCGGTCCATCCGGGGGTGAAGACATCGTCGCCAACGCGGTGGCCGTTCAGATAGCATTCGTACAACCCCAGCGCGGTGACGTAGAGCCGGGCGGAGGCCACGGGCTGGGACACGACGAATGTCTTACGCAGGAAGGGGCATGGAGCAGAGGTCCAGCGCCCCCCGGACAGCGCCGCGCCGATCCACCGGCCCCGCCATTCCCCGCGGTCCAGCAGTCCCATCTCCCACCAGGCAGGCTCACTCCAGGGCGAGGGTTGGTCGTGCTCATCCCAGATGCGCACCCTCCACCAGACCCGCTGCGCCGAATGCAGGGCTGGCCCCTCGTAGGGCACATGCGTGGAGCGGTCGGACAGGATTTTGCCTGTATCCCAGATCAAGGCGCGGGCCTCTTCCAGTGCCTTCTGGCTGTCCGCAGCCACGATCTGATAAGCCGTCTGCCGCGCGCCGCGGCGGGGGCAATCCAGTTGCCAGCTCAAGCGAGGCTGGAGGACATCAATCCCCAAAGGGTTAGAAAGATATTCACAGCGGAGGTTGATCACTTTAGCCGATTGCATGGCAGCTTCCTTTCTTGCTCTCAGGCTTCTGAAGTTCATTGCCGACTTTCAGTATAGCGCAGGGCGTGAACCTTGGCAATCACGGCTCTTCCGCAGGATAGGGTTCGCACAGGCTCTCCTCTTTGCCAGGCAGCCGGCTGGTGAAGCCCGCCAGCAGGCTGGCCGCAGCGTAGAGAAGGGAGCACAGGATGAAGGGCAGGATACGGTCCACCTCCGATAGCTGGCCTGCAATCCAACCAAAGGGCGAGGTCCAGATGATCACGATGACGTAGACGATGGCGGTGATCCTGGCCCGCTCTTTGGGGTCCACCACCAGCACCAGCAGCTTATCCAGCAGGGCTGAAGCTGCCGGCGCGCTGCAGGCCTCCACCAGGGTGGCCAGGAAGAGCAGGGGGTAGTGGCCGGCGGGGGTCATGAGCAGGATCACCTGGCTCAGCAGCAGCCCGCCGAATCCGACGGCCATCGGGCGGTGGACAGGCGCCGTGCGCAGCCTGGGCATTACCAGGAAGAAGATGGCGAGCTGGGCGACCGCACGGGCGGTGTGAAACAGGGCCAGATGCTCAGCGGGGATGGCCAGCTTCTCGGTCACCAGGATGGACCAGAACGTTCCGCTGATCATGCGCGAGATGTTCAGCAGCACCATGAGCCCCGCGGCGGCCAGAACAGCCGGTGTGCGCAGTACCTGCCGGAAGACAGCCGTTGATTCGCCCAGGACGGCGAACAGATGCTGGCCTCTGGTCTCCTGCATGCGGATCATGCCCTGGCGGGTCTCCGTCACCATGGCGTTCATGATCAGGAACTTGGCGGTCATCATAAGGCAGGCCAGGGCATAGAGCCCGCGCATGGTCGGCACCAGGCCATATCTGGCAATGAAAAGCCCACCGACCGGCGCCACCAGCCCTACGACCAGGTTGGCAATGTAGATCCAGGCGTACACGTCAACCAGCAGGTCGGGGTCGGTGTCTTCAACCAGCAGGCACGTCCAGGAGGTCATGGAAACGCGCCAGACGCTGTTGAAGAGCGCGGCAACCAGGAAGTAGGTGAAGTTCTGCGAGATAGCCCAGATGAAGGTGGGCACGCTCCATGAGATGATGTCCGCGACCAGGGTTGTGCGCTTGCGGCCCGCCTTATCGGTAATGGCGCCGCTCAACAGGGCCCAGAAGATCTGGCAGACAAGGCTGATGCTGGTGATCAGCCCGATCTGGGCGTCCGTCAATCCCAGTGCCAGCATATAGACCGAGGCATACGGCGCGTAGAGGTTGAAGGGGATCCCCCACAGGGCCTCGGTGTAGACGCATCCTCGCACGTTGCCGCGCAGGTTACGCAGTGTGGTGAACAGCGAGTGGCTCATGCGATGGCAGGTGGCTCAATATGTCATGTGCTCTCGGTACACATCGAGCGCATAGCGGTAGGTGTCGTAGTCCACATTGGGGGTGATCGAATGATCCGAGCCGAATACCAGCCGCGCGCCGCGCGCCTTCATCCCCTGGATGTAAGCCTGCACCTCACGACGCACGAGATGGCGGTCGTTGGTTTCCAGGATGCGGATGTCCAGCCCTCCCACAAAGACCAGCTTGTCGCGGTATTGCTCGGCAAAGGCGAAGGGATCGTTGCCCCTGGCCTTGCGTTCCATGGGATGCAGCGCGTCGAAACCGGCCTCGACGATCAAAGGCAGCGCCTGGGCCACGCTGCCGCAGGTGTGCAACACCACCGGCAGGCCATAGCTATGAAAGAAGTCTACCATCTCCTTGTAGTAGGGGAAGATCAGCTCAGCATAGGTCTTGGGCGAGGCGAAGGTGCCGTTCTTGTAGCCCAGGTCCTCGTACATCCAGATGCCGTCGGGCAGGCCAACCTGTTCGAACAGGTAGACGTACCCCTGCTTGAAGAAATCCGTGTACACCCGGTTGTAGTCGTGAATCCAGCCTGGGTCGAGCAGCAGGCTCTGATAGAGGGTCAGGTCTCCCATGCTACTGCGCATCAGCTCCCAGACGAAGATGTGGCCGAAGTGCGTCCAGCGCCCGGCCGCGCGCGCCCTGGCCAGGTCGCGGCCCTGGGCGACCGGGTCGGTCCGGGCAGGGTCCCAGCGGAGCACGTGCGGTCGGTAGTCGCGTTCCCAGATCTCGCGTGAGGTCATGCGGAAGTCAACATGCTCCGGGGTGCCCATCTTGTGTTTCCACCACTTGAGCGCCGCGCCGGCGCCGTTGCGGCGGATCACCCATTCGTCCGTCTCGGCCACCACTTCGTCGTAGCCACGCAGGGGCATGGCATCGAACCAGCCGCCGACCTCAGCCATGTCCAGGCCGAAGTGTTCCCACGGGGGTACCGGCTCCAGGTACTCGCCGGCTTCGGCCACCTCTTCCCACTGGCCATCTTCGGGCCGCCAGCGCTTTTCCCCTGGCTCTTTGTGTACCAGGCGCGTTGGGTAACCCTGTTGCACCCATTTCCAGATGGCGTCCGACCAGAAGAACTCGGTTGAGCCGATACGCTCGGCCGGCCGGTTACGCAGCAAGGAATCAATAACTTCGCGCGGTGTCTGGCTCATCGTCGTCTACCCCCAATGAAATGCCGGCAACGGGAGCTGCCAGCACTGATGGGCTGGCAGCTCCCGTTGCCCGAGGCCAGGTCAGGTATCCTGGCGGGTCATCTTCGCCTTGTCGGAAGCCGCGGCCATGGCCCTGGCGGCTGCGGCATCGGCCGCCATCTCCTCTACGCTCTTGATGGGCAGGCGGGCGGCGCCTTTAGTGTCGCGCAGGGGTACGCGCGTGCCCGTGCGTTCCGCCTCCTCCAGACGCTGACGGGCACGGGGTATCTCGTCGGCATATTGGGGCAGCCACTGGGCCTGGGCCACCAGCATCTCATCGGTCATCTGCCACACTTCTTCAGGGTTGCACACGGCGCCCACCAGCGGATCGTGCAACATGGCCTGTTTCAGCAACATCACATCGCCATGGACGGCCGCCTCCATGGCCATCTCCTGCACGCGTACGGAGGCCGCGCACGTGGCCGCGCAGGCCAACGGCAGGTCACCGACCACGGGCATGTGGATGCCCGTGCGGTCGACATAGCCCGGGATCTCCACCACACAGCCGTTCGGCAGATTGGTGATGTGGCCCTGGTTGACCACGTTGAAATGCCCGCGGTAGACGCGGCCGGTTTCCAGGGCTTCGATGATGTACGAGCCGTGCTCCTCGCTCCGCTGATAGGTCTTCAGGTCCAGAGGCGGCTCGGCCAGCCAGCGGGGGAAGTCGGTCTCGAACCAGTTGCGCGCCTCAATGCACACGCGCAGATAACCGCCGGTCTCGCCGTGGATCCACGACGACAGGTCGATCCAGCGCATGATCTCTTCCGGCCGCTTGCGATACCAGGGCAGATACTCGCTGAGGTGGCCGTTGGATTCGGTGCTGTAGTAGCCGAAGCGGCGCAGCACATCAATGCGCACTTTCTCGGTCCGCGAGTATTCCGGATGCGCCTCGAACAGCTCCAGGAGCTTGGGGACCATGTCCAGGCCACGCCACTGCACCTTGATGAACCAGGTCTGGTGGTTCAGGCCGGCCGCGATGACATCCACCTCGTTGCGGTGCAGCGTCTCGTCGGGGCCAATCAGCCCCTCCTTGCGCGCCCACAGCTCGATCACCTTGGTGATCTGCCAGTGCGCGCCCTGCACACCGTGGCAGAGGCCAATCGTACGTACGCCGCCGTACTTGTTACAGGCCCAGGTGTTCATGGCCATGGGGTTGGAGTAGTTGAGGAAGAGCGCGCCGGGCTTGGCAACCTCGCGGATGTCCCGACAGAACTTGAGCAGCTCCGGGATGCTACGCTGAGCGTACATGATGCCGCCAGCGCAGATGGTGTCGCCGACGCACTGGTCAACGCCGTACTTGAGGGGGATGTCTATATCGAGCTGAAAGGCTTCCAGCCCGCCCTGGCGGATCATGCAAACCACGTAGTCGCTATCCGCGATGGCCGCGCGGCGGTCAAGGGTCGAGATGATCCGGGCGGGCAATTTGTTGGCCTCCAGGTCGCGTCGGCATAGCTGGGTGACCATCTCGAGGTTGCGCTCGGAGATGTCGGTGAAAGCAAAAACCGTATCGGCCAGCTCTGGCACTGCCACGATGTCGCGCATCAGGCGGCGGGTAAAACCGATCGAGCCGGCCCCGATCATGGCAATCTTGATAGGCATAGTTTGCTCCTTTACCGGGGAAGAGTATATAGTTTTCTGGGGCCTGGAACCTGGCATAAGCCAGACTCCGCCCCACAGCTTACGGCTCGAGATGCCGGAATCTTCATCCAAAGGTAACTATTCAGCGGTGACTGGAAGTCACCCTTTTTGGGCCTGCGGCCGGTGGTCGGCCTTCATGATATGCATGAAGGGTGTCGGCGGAGGCCGACACCCGGCACGAAGTGCCCAGGAGGGGCGATTTCAATCGGCCTGCATAGTTACACCCACAGTATATGCGATATGCGAGATTACGGCGAATCTGGAGGGGATGCCGCGCGTGGCGAAGTCCCTGGCCCGTGGCGCCAATTCCTCCCAGCACGGCTGAGCGCCTTCCAGAGGGATGCCAGTTCATCTGGAGTGAGGTCGCGCCACTGGCCGGGCTCGAGCGCAGGCAGGGTAGCCGGGCCGGCGCGCGGCCAATCGTGGCCGGCCACCCCCCATAACGTCAGAGGGCCGATGGCAATGCGCACCAGCCGCAGGGTGGGGTGGCCTACGGCGGCCGTCATATGGCGGATCTGCCGCTTGCGGCCCTCTCGCAGCACGATGCGCAGCCAGGCTGTGGGGATAGACGCCCGGTAACGGATCGGGGTACTGCGTGGGGGGAGAGGTGGCTCAGTGGTCAACAGCTCGACTTCGGCCGGGGCGGTGCGTTCCCCTTTGACGATGACCCCCGAGCGCAGCGCGTCCAATGCTTCTGGGCCGGGAACGCCTTCTACCTGCACCAGGTACGTCTTAGGCAGCTTGTAGCGCGGATGGGTCATCATATGGGCCAGCCGGCCGTCGTCCGTCAGCAGCATCAGCCCTTCGCTCTCGCGATCCAGCCGGCCGGCTGCGTAGACTCCGGGCACGGGGACGTAGGAGGCCAGGGTTGGCCGGCCCTCAGGATCGGTAAAAGAGGAAAGCACGTTGTAAGGCTTATAGAAAAGCAGGTAACGATGTTGCTGTGCCCTCGGCATCGCCCTGGCGGGCCGTTTCGTAGGATGCAGGTGTGCCACAGAGCCCTCCTTTGTGCATCACCAGCGAGGTCGGCCTTCGCCGACCTCGCTGGCCGCAGGCCCCAAAAGGTGTGAACCGATTTTCCTGGCAAATTGAACCATCTCTCATTGTACCACACCATCTGTTCAGGCAGCGAGCTGTCGCCCATGCCCGACATCCTAATTGGACAGAGCGCCCATCTTCCCCTAAAATGGTCAGGGATTGCTGTTTGCGCTTCTCCGTGTTCACCTTGTGGATATTGAGGAAGAAAAGGAGCATGAAAGCCTTGGGAACCGTTACTGTACGTCCTGTGCCCGGCCCACGCCTGGCGCGGCTGGCCGAGCTGGCATCTAACCTGTGGTGGAGCTGGCAACCGGCCGCCCAGGCGCTGTATAGGGAGATCGACCCTCAGTTGTGGGAGGAAACCAATCATAACCCGGTCAGCTTCCTGCAGCAGGTCAGCCAACAGCGGCTGGACCGGGCTGCAGAAGACGATGCCTATATGGCGCGCTATCGCGAGGTCATGGCGGCCTTCGATGCCTATATGGCGGCTGCGGATACCTGGTACGCCCGGGCGTGGGGAGGCACGGGGACTGGTGCCGATCAGGAGGCGGGCAGCCGATTGATCGCCTACTTTTCGGCCGAATTTGGGTTGCACGAGGCGTTGCCGATCTACTCAGGGGGGCTGGGTATCCTGTCGGGGGATCACTGCAAGGCTGCCAGCGATTTGGGGGTGCCCCTGATCGGGGTGGGGTTCTTGTATCCCCAGGGCTATTTCCAGCAGCGCATTGACGCCGATGGCCGGCAGAGGGCCATCTACGAGAAGCTGGATTTCCGCACGATGCCCGCTGTTCCCGCCCTGGACCCACAGGGCAGAGAAGTGGTGATCAGCGTGGAGCTGCCCGGCCGTACGGTTTATGCCAAGGTGTGGCACTTCCAGGTGGGACGGGTGTCGCTCTACCTGATGGATACCGACGTTGAGCAGAACGCACCACCAGATCGAGAGCTCTCGGCCCGGCTATATGGCGGCGATCACGAGATGCGCATTGCGCAGGAAGTGGTGTTGGGGATCGGCGGGGTGCGGGCCGTGCGGGCCCTGGGGCTGCGGCCGACGGTCTGGCATCTGAATGAAGGGCACGCTGCTTTCCTGCAACTCGAGCGCATCCGAGAGTATGTGGAGGAGCAGGGGCTGCCTTTTGCGGCCGCCTTGTGGGCGGCCCGGGCCAACGCGCTCTTCACCACTCACACCCCGGTGCCGGCCGGCCATGATGCCTTCCCCTTCGAGCTGATGGACCGCTTTTTCGGCAACTACTGGGGCCGGCTGGGATTGGACCGCGAGGGCTTTCTGGCGCTGGGGCGCTTCGACTCCCCCTGGGGAACGCAGTTCAGCATGACCGTGCTGGCGCTGCGCACCAGCGGGATGGCCAACGGGGTGAGCCGCCTGCACGGACAGGTGTCGCGGCGCATGTGGCAGGCGTTGTGGCCGGAAGTGCCCCGGCCCGAGGTGCCGATCGGCCATATTACCAATGGCGTGCATACTGAGAGCTGGCTCCATCCGGGCCTGGCCAGCCTCTTCGACCGCTATCTGGACCCAGGCTGGCGACATAACATTGACGATCCAGCGATTTGGGAGGCAGTAGCGCGCATTCCCGATGCCGAGCTGTGGGCCCATCATAATGCTGCGAAGGCCGAGATGTTGGCTCTGGTGCGGGAACGGGTCCGCCGTCATTTGACAGCCATAGGGGCAACCCCAGCCGAGCTGCAAGCCGCCGGCCGGCTGTTTGACCCCGACACACTAACCATCGGCTTTGCCCGGCGTTTTGCCACCTACAAACGGGCGACCTTGCTCTTCAGAGACCGGGAGCGCTTGCAGCGCATCCTGAATCACCCCGCGCGGCCGGTGCAGATCATCTTTGCCGGCAAAGCCCATCCCGCGGACGAGCCCGGCAAGGAGCTGATACAGACTATCTACCGGCTGAGCCGGCAGCCGGAGTTTGCCGGCCGCATCGTGTTTGTCGAGGAGTACGACATCAACCTGGCCCGTCACCTGGTGGCAGGGGTGGACCTCTGGCTCAACACCCCGCGGCGGCCGCTGGAAGCCAGCGGCACAAGTGGGCAGAAGGCCGGCCTCAATGGGGTGCCCAGTTGCAGCATCCTGGATGGCTGGTGGTGCGAAGGGTATAACGGCCAGAATGGCTGGGCCATCGGCCAGGCGGCCGAGTACGCCGATGAGTCCAGACAGGATGACGCGGACGCCCTGGCCCTGTACGACATCCTTGAGAATGAGATTGTCCCCCTGTTCTATACACGGGACGGTGATGGTATCCCGCGCGGGTGGCTGGCGAAGATGCGGGCTTCGATTGCTTCCATCGCGCCAGCCTTTAGCCTGAGCCGCATGCTGAAGGAGTACCTGACGAAGTACTATCTTCCGGGCGATGCCCTGGGCCGCAGGATGGGGCGAGATGGGTTTGCTGCCGCACGGGCCCTGGCCGAGTGGGAAGCCCGGGTCAGAGCGGGGTGGGCGCAGGTTTCCCTGCAGGCGACCGGGCCTCGTCAGGAGGAGACCCTGGTGGGGCAGCCCTTGCGGGTCGAGGCATTGCTACAGGCGGGGCCGCTGGCCCCAGATGACCTGGCAGTGGAGCTGGTTTATGGCCGGCCAGGGGCCGGCAGTGAGCCGGAGGACGTCGCGGCGTTGCCCATGCACTTCACCGGCCGGCGCGCTGAAGGGTATCATTACGAGATGGCCTTCGCGCCGCCCGAGAGCGGAGTATTCATCTACGGGGTACGTGTGCGTCCTCATCATCCAGACCTGCCCAACCCGTTCGCGCTCTCCCTGGTGCGCTGGGCGTGAGGCCCTCTGGCCGTTGCCCGGCCCACTTGGCCCCTGGTGGGCCTCGGCTTCCTCTTGACTGACTGAGGCTATGGCAGACGACCTTGGACCTCTGAGTGAGCGAGAGCTGGAAGTGTTGAAGTTGGTGGCGACCGGCGCGACCAATCAGCAAATCGCGCGCGCGTTGTTCATCAGCCCCAACACGGTTAAGGTGCATCTGCGCAATATCTTCGAGAAGCTAGGGGTTCAGTCGCGCACAGAGGCGACCATGGAGGCGGTGCGCCGCGGCTGGGTGACAGTGCCCGGGGTGGTCGTGCCGGCTGGGGAGGAACCCGTCAGACCCCTGCCTTTGCCGCGGCCGGCCATTGCCCGCTGGCAGCGCATTTACATGGTCGCAGTAGCGGTGCTGGTGGTGGTTGGCCTGGCCTTGCCGGCCTGGTGGCGTGGCCAGAGCCAGGCCCCCCCGGTAACCCCTTTTACGGATGTGGGGCAGCCAGAGGTACCTGTGGCCCCTCGTCCTCAGGTGCCGCGCTGGGCCAGTGCAGCACCCCTTCCCGAGCCGCGCAGCCGGCTGGCTCTGGTGGCCGACGAAGATCGGCTGTATGCCATCGGCGGTGAGACGGCAGCAGGGGTGACCGATCAGGTGACCATCTATGATCCACGCAGCAATAGCTGGTCAGCGGCCGCGCGCAAGCCTACCCCTGTGTCTAATATCGCCGGAGCCCTTGTTGGTGGGCTGATCTATGTGCCGGGTGGCAGCACGGCTGGGGGAGGAACCACTAACGTGCTGGAGGTTTATGACCCGCGGGCAGATGCCTGGGAAGCGCGTGCCCCGCTTCCCACCACCCTGGCCGCCTACGGGCTGGCCGCGTGGGAAGGCAAACTGTATCTGTTCGGGGGTTGGGACGGCACGGCATACCGGAGCGAGACATATATTTACGACCCCCGCTCTGATAGCTGGACGGAAGGCACGCCGATGACGGAGCCGCGCGCTTTTCTGGCAGCCGGGGTGTTGGGGGGCCTGATCTATGTGGTGGGTGGGTATGACGGTGTGAAGGAACTGGCCACAGTAGCCGTGTACGACCCGGCCCGCGAGGGAAGCGAAGGCGGGCCATGGTCTGAACGAGCCCCGCTGAGCCAGCCGCGCGGGGGATTGGGGGTGGCTGTGGTTGGTTCCCAGCTTTATGCAGTGGGCGGCGGCTGGACTCAGGTGCTGGCGTTCAATGAGCAATATGACCTGCATACGGCTGCCTGGTCTCGCTTTGGGACACCGGTGGTAGGCCAGTGGCGCAACCTGGGGCTGGCTGCCCATGGCCAGAAGCTCTATGCCGTTGGTGGGTGGAGCGGCAGCTATCTCAACGTCAATGAGGAATACCTGGCCCTGATCCGGCAACTGCTGCCGCTGGGTGCAAAGGGCGGCTGAGCAGTGCCGGGATGCCACCAGCGCAGAGCGCCACGGCCGGCCAGGGCCGAGGACCAACGCGGCCCGGCCCTTCACAAGGCCGGCCGGGCCAGTTTCTGGATCTTGGGCAGCGTCTCTCGCCAACTGATGAGTGAAAGGCCCAACTTCAGGCGGAGCTGCTCAGGGGGCATGCCGTTGCGGTAGTCGCGCACGGCACAGGTCCACCGCAGTTGTTCGAAGCTAACCCCTCCCTTTATCCCCGCCAGCTCTGCTGCATCCTCCAGGACATACTCCAGGTTGCGCGCTGTACACTCAAAAAGCCTCTCCTTAGGCTCATATTCCCGCAGATACTGGCGCAGCACGGCTGCAAACCCCGGGCCTAAGGCCAGCTTGCGCTCTTTATGGGTGCGCCGTGGATCAGCATAGCGCACATAGAGCACCGGAGCCTGGGGATTGGAAAGGTCGATGTGCTCCAGCCTGATCTCCATGCATTCGCTCTTCTTGATGCCGGTCTGGAGGAGGAGGGTTACCAGCAGATAAGGTCGCGCATCGGGCTTGGGTGCCCACAGCAGATCTTGGGTCGCGCGCAGCAGGGCGTTGACCTGATCATCGTAGAGGATCTCCGGCAGGGGTGCTTTGGCCGGGGTGTGAACCAGGGGTGCGGCAGGATCGCGCGGCAGGGCGTTGATCTCGGCTAACCAGCCAAAGAACACCTTGAGCGTTGTCAGCCGGCGGGCATAGGACTTGGGGCTGCAGGGGACGCCACGTTCAACTCGCAACCAGGTGAGGAACTGCTCCAGGTCTTCCTGGCCGATGTGGCCAATGGGTTGGTTGGGGGCCAGGTATCTGGTGAGCAGCCGGAGGTCGGCCTGGAAGGCTTTGATGGTGTTATCGGAGAACCCCTGGCGTACCATGTGGCCGTGGAAGGCGGTGATGGCAGCACTGAGGGAAGAGTTGGCGTCCAGATGGGTGGACAGTGAGGTCACGGGCCGGGTTTTCTCGCCGGCGGTGCCACGACCAGGCTGGCCTTTGGGAAAGAGGGCAATCTGTTCATCTGGCATAGGGACCTCCCCGTGCATGTGATCTCTTCACTTTATGGCGTCTCTGGGTGGTTGAAGCGCTTCGGGTAGCACCATTTTGACATAAAACTGGCAGCTTGTCAAGCCACGGGCTCAAGGTTGACCAGAAACTATGCTATCTTTCATTCCCGCCCTTGCCCGAGATCTCTATAGGCTTATCAAGGACGATAGGGGGATGGTTCAAATTTTCCCGGCAAATTGAACCATCCCATATTTGCTATTGCTGGGATGATAGGGGGGGCCGGTTTGCCTGGCAGGGGGTTTTGTGCCATAATGGCTTATTGAGCATGGTTCTCGTGCTCGCAGGGGTCGAACTGAGTGACGAGGTTCGATTCCCATGGATATCGAAAAGTCGTTTTCTCAGGAGGCAAGAACATGGCGTTGGATATCAAGGCGATTGAAAGTCTGTTGGGAGGCGATGCCGAATACCTGTTGGGGTATCAGACTCCGAAGGTGGCGAAGGAACTCCTGCATCTGCCAGGGCCCGACTTTGTGGACCGCATCTTCGCGGTGAGCGATCGGCCGTTGCCTGTGCTACGCAGCCTGCAGACTATCTTCTCGCATGGCCGGCTGGCAAACACGGGGTATCTCTCGATCCTGCCCATTGACCAGGGCATTGAGCATTCAGGGGGAGCCTCTTTCGCGCCGAATCCCATCTACTTCGACCCGGAGAACATCGTGAAGTTGGCGATCGAGGGTGGTTGTAATGCCGTTGCCTCGACCCTGGGGGTGCTGGGGGCGGTGGCGCGCAAGTACGCGCACAAGATCCCCTTCATCGTGAAGCTCAACCACAACGAGCTGCTGACCTACCCCAACAAGTTCGACCAGGTCTTTTTCGCCCAGGTCAAGCAGGCCTGGGACATGGGCGCGGTGGCGGTGGGCGCGACGATTTACTTTGGCTCGCCTGAGTCCAGCCGGCAGATCACCGAGGTGAGCCAGGCTTTCAAGGCTGCACATGAGCTGGGCATGTTCACGGTGCTATGGTGCTACACCCGCAACCCGGCCTTCAAGGTGGGTGGGGTGGACTACCATACCGCTGCTGACCTGACTGGCCAGGCCAACCATCTGGGGGTAACGATAGAGGCGGACATCGTCAAGCAGAAGTTGCCGGAGAACAACGGGGGCTATAAGGCAGTGCGCATGAGCGATAGTGGTTACGGCAAGATAGATGAGCGCATGTACACCGAGCTGACCTCCGATCATCCTATTGACCTCTGCCGCTATCAAGTGGTCAACAACTACATGGGCAGGATCGGCCTGATCAACTCCGGTGGGCCCTCGGGCAAGAACGACCTGGCCGACGCGGTGCGCACGGCGGTCATCAACAAACGGGCCGGCGGCATGGGGCTGATCAGCGGCCGCAAAGCTTTCCAGAAGCCGATGGCCGAGGGGGTCAAGCTGCTGAACGCTATCCAGGATGTGTATCTCTGCCGGGAAGTGACGGTCGCGTGAGCAGGCGAGCGGATAGGGGTTGAAGGAAGGAGTTTGGGCGGGCAGC
>DAOTZS010000104.1:0-8039 GCA_034434335.1 Anaerolineae bacterium | reverse complement strand
GCTCTAAGGACTCAAGAAAGCATAATCACGGTGCCGAGACCATGGTCCCGGCACCGTGATATGCTTGTATCGACTTCGCTCAATAACAGGATTTACGCAGTTGCACTACGCTGTAGCCCCCGCCCCCGATTGGGGGCGGGGGAATCCTTATGAAAAGGGTATTCTGGGCGGCTTCGCCGCCCAGAATACCCTTAATCTCGATTCCCCTTCCCCGCCTTGCGGGGAAGGGGGTAGGGGGATGGGGCGATACGCCTCAAAGTGCATAACTCCTGACATATGAAGGGTGACGGCAGTGGCCGAGACCCGGCACAAAGTGCCCAGGGACGACGATTTCGATCGGCCTGAATGGTTACCTTCCGCTTTGCTTGTGCTCTAGAGTGGTACTTGCCACCTATGCCTTGAGCTCCGACGTGCAGTTTGGACAGCGCGTCGCTTTGATCGGTATCGCGGTGAAGCAGAACGGACACTCCTTTGTGGTTGGAGCAGCCGGCGGAGCCGGCTTCGTCGTCCATCGGTTCACCTGCCGAATCAACAGGAATAGCACGAAGGCGATGATCAGGAAGTCGATCACCGTGTTGATGAACAGGCCATAGTTGATCGTCGCCGCGCCCGCTGCTTTTGCCTCGGCAAGGCTGGCATAGGGGGTGCCTGTCAGGTTGATGAACAGGTTGGAGAAATCAACCTTGCCGAGAAGCAACCCAATCGGCGGCATGATGATATCATTGACCAGCGAATGGACGATGGCGCCGAAGGCGGTGCCTATGATGACGCCCACCGCCAGGTCAATAACACTGCCGCGCATGGCGAATTTCTTGAATTCCTCGAGCATAGTCTGGCCTCCTTGTGTGGCTCGATAAATACTAACGCTGAGAAAAGGCGGGCAACACGGTGATCCGATCTAGCTCCATCAGGATGTCGGGGTCAGTCCATCCTTTCTGCCTCATCAGTTCCTGGTAGGCGCGGCGGAAGATGAGCCGCGCCTCCACGGTCACCGGCCTGGCCTCGGGCGCCTGGAAGGTGTAGCGGCTGACATCGGTGGCAAAAGCTGCCAGCCGCGTATCCTCGACCAGGCGTACAGGTCGCCAGTAGGCCGCAGCGGGGATTTCGCCCGTCCACTCGTCCTGCAGCACCTTGGCGAAAACCTTGCCAGGTAGCCCGGCATAGTCGCCGGCCCAGTCGGGGAGCACGGGACCATCCGCCAGCTTCATGCGCCGGCCGTCGGCGTCAGTGGCCTCAACAACCAGGATCAGGTGCCGGAGAGGAGAGTCGGTTGGGACGTGATGTCCAGTCTTATCATTGGTAATCTGGACCTCGACCGTCACCCTGTCCCCCTCCCAGCCGGCCGTGGTCGTCATGGTGACCGAGTTCTGCAGGAGGTTGACGTCGGCCGCGCCCGGCATACGGTGATTGTGGATACGGTTGGGATCGCGCGGCAACCCTCCTTGTTCTGGGAAGACGATATACCCGTACTCCACAGGAGGCATATGGCAATCCTGGCACGTCTTGCCGGTCTCCGGGTCGCTGTAAGGGCTTTCCAGCCACTCGCCGTAGGAATTATAAATGATCACACCCCCCGCCACATGGCCAACCCCCACCACACCCCCGAAAACGCCGTAATGGCAGGGCGCGCAGAAGGCGCTTTCCTCCTCAAGGGGTAAGTAGGTCACGCGCCGGGTGACATCGTCAAAGGTGCCGAAAAAGAGCTGTTGTCCCTCAGGGGGACGGTACAGGCGATAGGACAAAATCCCCGGCATGTCCGGGTAGGGCAGCCTGGTTTGGGGGTCAAGGTAGACATCGCCGATCTTATGGCAGAAGTCACACGCGATCCCCTCTGCCGCGTCCCCTTTCAAGTCCAACGGCGACGGGCCTGGGGCGATCACCCCTTGCGACCATTCGGTCGTCACGTCAGTGTGACACCCGGACCAGCCGCAGTTCTGGGTGTTGGGGATCTTCGACGCCAGCGGGGTGTGGCATGCGGCGCAGTTGCCGGCCCGGTTGGGGTAATCCAGCCGCCAGCCCGGGCCGTAGTATGGCTGGTCGGCCGGCAGGGGCAGAGCCTTGCCAGACGCGTCAAGCTGGGTCAGCGGGCTCTTACGGCCCAGGATGTCGGTTCCCGCGTACATGGAAAGGAAGCGCGGGTTAACTGCGGCCTGGGCATGAGCATCGCCGGCCCACTCAGGGTACTGGGTGTGGCAGGGCGCGCAACTGGCAGAACCCTCCAGCCCCCCAAAGGAGAACCAGTCGTACGCGAGGTTGTCGGTGGTGTAATAGGGCTTGAGGGTGATGGTGACCGATTGCGTGGCCAGCGTGGTGGTGATCCAGCCGACATAATAGCCGGGCGCCCAGGCCGTTACAGTCATCACACCGTTAGCATACAGGTCTGAGAGTGTGAACGCACCGTTGACATCGCTGGTCGTCTTGTTCTCGGTGAGCTGGAGGCGCACGACTGCGCCCGCCACCGGGCCATGTGCATCCCGGACAACGCCAGCGAGTTGCCCCCTGGCCGGCAACGGCGTCGGCTGGCCACTCTTAGCCGGGTCAGCCTGAACCCCGGCGAAAGCCACGCCGAACAGAAGAGCCGTAGCTGTCAGCAGCAGGCAAACCAAAACCCCACGCATCCCTCGGGTCATCACCGTGCTATCCCTCCGTCTTGCGTCATCGGATCTTCATCTGCACATAATACGCTGGCCCGGCAAAGACGAGATTGCCCAGCGCTCTCCCCATTAAGTCTGTCGAACCTCCGCATGGCAGCCAGATATTGGCATGCCAGTGGTGTCATCCTCTTTCACTTCCATGCCATTTGTCCAAAGCTCGTATTCGCTCAAATCCATCTCGTCATTCCACGAAATCCCATAGCCACCTGGATCTACCCTTACTGCTCTAAAAAACGCTTCATTCTTCAGCAAGTTGAATCTTTCCAGGCTTAGTAAGGGATTACAATCATAGACTTTCTCGGCACCGTTCACAAACCTAACAAGCAGCTTCTTGCCTTCCAGCGCTCGAACCGCTAGGATTCTTGGAACATCCATTGGCTCTACTCCAGTCCAGGCAATGTCTTGAACTCATTGGTTCGCCACATGTGTAGCAGTTCGCTCTGGTAGAGCGTTGCCCATTCCTTCACCAAACGTTGTGCTCTTGGCGGCAAATCGCCCTCCAACATCTCCAAAGTCTCTATCGAGAAGACGCCATCGAATTCTCCGTAGATTGCATGGAAATGGGGAATGCCATGCTCGCTTTGACTGAAATACATCTTGATGATGATCCCATAGAAGCGAGCAATAACCGGCATACCGAGTCCTCCATCCATTCACATCGTCGCATACGGGTCGGCTGCGTCGCGCAGCCCGTCGCCCAGGAAGTTGAAGCCGAGCACCGCAGCGATGATGAAGAACACGGGACTCATCATCCAGGGGTACTGGCCCAGCGTCTGGATGTTCTGGGCGTTGCGCATCAGCAACCCCCAACTGATCAGCGGCTCCTGAATACCGATGCCCAGGAAGCTGAGAAACGCCTCGGCCAGGATGATCGAGGGGATGGTCAGGGTCAGGATGACCAGAACATGGCTCAACGAGTTGGGGTAGAGGTGCAGGAAGATGATGCGCGCGTCCGAAGCCCCCATCTCCTTGGCGGCCAGGATGAAATCGGTCTCGCGGAAGGCCATCACCTTGCCCCGCACCTCGCGCTCCAGTGTGGTCCACGAGAGGAGCGCGAAAATGAAAGCCATGATCACGAAGATGCGGAAGGAATCCCACGTGCGGGGGACAATGGCCGCCAGCGACATCCAGAGGGGGAGCTGGGGGAAGCAGTTGACGAACTCCACAAAGCGCTGGATCAGGTCATCTATTCGCCCGCCATAGTAACCCGACGTCACCCCCAGGACCGAGCCGACCGCCACGCTGATCAGGGTGCCGAAGAGCGCCATCGTCAGGGAGATGCGCCCGGCCTGGCATGACTTGCCGAACAAGTCGCGGCCAAACTTGTCGGTGCCCATCAGGTGGATGCGCCCCTCCCCCTCCACGCCGAACAGGTGCACCCTGGCAGGGATGATCCCCAGGATCTTGTACTCCCACCCCTGGACAAAGAACTTGATCGGGTACATCTTCTCGGTGTTCTCCGACCAGGTGGGCTCGAACGTCTTGGGGTCGATCGTTATCTCCTGCGCGTAGACGAAAGGCCGCAAGTGGAAGCGGCCCTGGGTATCCACGAAGTGGACGATGGTTGGAGCGATAAAGGTATCCTGCAGGTTGATCTCGTTGAGCGGATAGGGGGAGAAGAAGTCCGCGAACACCGCCATCACGGTCAGTCCCAGCACGAGCAAAGCACCGGCAATAGCAGCCTTGCTGCGCCTGAAGCGACGCCAGACGAGTTGAAAATAGCTTTCGTGTTCTTCCGTCTCGCGCAGCAGCGTCTCATCGGCCGCGGCCACCGCCGCGGGCCGGGGTCCTCTCGAGAGCGGGAGATCAGTTGCTGCCATCGGTTTACGGCTCCTAACTGTAACGGATGCGTGGGTCAAGCAAGGCCAGCGAGAGGTCGGCGAGCAGATTGCCCACGATGATCAGCACGGCATAGATGAACAACAGCCCGCCGGAAATGTAGATATCCTGGTTGACCAATGACTCGTAAAAGAGGGGGCCCAAAGTGGGGATGCCCAACACAATCGCCGCTTCGAGCTCGCCCTGGAGCATGTAGGGGAGCACGGTGCCCTGGTAGGCCAGGATGGGGTGCAACGCATTGGGCACAGCATGGCGGTTGATCACCTTGCGCTCTTCCAGCCCCTTGGAACGAGCTGTGGTAACGTACTGCAGGTTCAGCACATCCAGCAGATTGCCCCGCATGACACGCATGTTGCGCGCCACGCCCCCCAGCCCGGCGATGAACACCACCGGCCAGACATGCCTGATAAAGTCCCAGAGCTTTGGCCACGACCAGGGCGCCAGAGCATACTCCGGCGAGAAGAAGGATGTGATGTGGTGCTGATTAAACCTGAACACCAGGGTATAGATAATGACCAGGGCAATCCAGAAACGCGGCACCGAGGCTAGAACAAAAGCGATCACAGAGGCTATGTTATCCCACAAGCTGTATTTGCGCTGTGCCACATAAATGCCCACAAAGATCCCCACAAAGGTCGAAATGGCATGCGCGGCCAGCGCCAACAGCAGTGTATAGCCCAGGCGTTCGGCAATCAGCTCCCCCACGTCCCGGCGATAGGCGAAGGAATAGCCGAATTTCCCCTGGGTGATGATCCCCTTCATCCAGTTAAGATACTGGACCCACTGGGGCTGATCAAGGCCGAGTTGAGCGCGCAATCTGCTCACGGCTGCCTCAACCTGGTCTTGAGTCATACCAGCTTGGTTCCTAAGGAACGTCTCATAGGTGGTCGCAAAGTCCCCCGGCGGCAATTGGATCACAATCCAGGAAACCAGCCCAACCCCTATCAAGAGGAAGATCGAGATGATAAGCCGGCGCAGGATGTAGTTGATCATAACAGGTCCTTAGACGGCACAGGTGGCGAAGTGCTGATCTGGAAAGCCCGGCGTCGTGGGGTCCTGGCACCCCCTGCGGGATGGCCAGGACCCCACCAGCTACAGAAGCCAGCGCCCCTAAGGGGCGCTGGCAAGGCCAGGCAGCCGCGAAGGCATCACTTACCGATGAGCTTGTACAGGGCCGAGCCCTCGTACACCGGGATCGTGTTCGGCCGCACCTGCGGTTTCTGCAACTCTACCGGCGTCCACACCTGCTCCAGCATGATGTTGCCCTCGGTCCAGTCGTAGAGGAAGGCCGGCAGGCCGGGGTTGATGTTCTTGAAGCGCTTGGACAGGTTCTCGCCGTAGCGGCCGATGAAGATACCGATGTTGTAGATGTTCTCGGTGAAGATCTTATTGTACTGGAACATCAGTTGCTTGCGCTCGGCCGGATCGATCGAGACGCGGTACTTCTCGATGATCTTCACCAACTCTTCCTCGAACGGCAGGAGCTGGCGCGGCTTCTCACCTTCGCGGTGCCAAGGGGGCGCGGTCTTGGTGAGGGGAGCCAGGGATTCGGGCGCGATGTGCGGCAACGCGAAGTTCTGCCCACCGCGGCTGACGGTCATATCCCACTCACCACTCTGGTTCTCCTCAGTAAGCGCGTCGGAGGTCTTCGGCCGCATGTTGACCTTGATGCCGATCTGGCCGAACTGGTTGACCAGGGCCTCGGCGATGTTGACGGTCTCGATAGCATCCTGGCTGGCGCTCATGGAGAGGATCAGGTCCTGGCCGGCCATGGGGCCGCTGGTCCAGTTGAGGATGCCGTTGCCATCGGTATCCTTCAGGCCCAGTTCAGCCAACAGCGCCTTGGATGTCTCAGGATGGTACGGATAGTAGACCACCGACTCGCGGTTGAATTCGGGCGAACCAGGGTAGAGGCCGCCGGGCCACGGCCGCAAGAAGGGGCCACGCATGATGGCTTGCGTAATCCCCTCACGGTCGATCGCCTGGGTCAGGGCGCGGCGGAAGCGGAAATCGCGGAACAGCTCGCGCACCGCCTTATCCCGGTCGCTCTTCACACCCAGATCAGCCGAGAGGTTGAGCGCCAGCCAGAAGCCCAGGGTCTCGGGCCCCCAGGTGATCTTGTTGGGAGCGTCGGGTTCAGCGGCCTTCTTCAACGCTTCCACGTAGACGCTGGGGTTCTCCAGGTTGTCCTGGTCGCAGCCACCAGCCATCACGCACAGCGTGCGGCCCGTACCGCTGGGCCCCTTCTGGTACTGGATTTCGTCGAAGTAGGGCAGTTGGTTACCCTCTTCGTCCACTTTCCAGAAGTAGGGGTTGCGGCGCATGATCAGCAGTTCGTCGGTCTTATACTCGACCGCGGCGAACGGGCCCATGGTGATCTGCGGCAGGTCCTGAGGCCCTGGCGTATTGGCAAAGGTCTTGTAGTCGGTGTTGGGGTTGTACTTCGGGTGCAAAGGTTTGAAGATATGGGCCGGGAAGACGTCGAAGTCTCCCTCATCCATGTGGTAAAGCGCCAGGGGTGGCCTGGGCATGCCAAAGGTCCAGCGGATGGTGTAGTCGTCGATCTTCTCCAGCTTGGCCGGAATGCCGTTGTAGGTCAGGGCATCGGCCTTCATCCACGAGTTGACGTTCGGGTCGCTGATGTAATCCTCCCAGGTGAAGATCACATCATCCGCGGTGAACGGCACCCCATCCGACCACTTGGCACCCTCGATCAGGTGCATGGTCAACTGCGTGCCATCCTCCGACCACTCCCAGCTCTTGGCCAGTTGCGGGAACGGGTCAACGTCCTGGTCAGCGCGCCAGAGCGGGCCGGTGAGGACCAGCGCCTGGTAGTGGTAGGAGTAGTGCTCGATGCCGAACCAGCCGGCTGTGGTACCGGCCATGAAGTTCCACCCGGCGGTGGGGCAGGCCGAGAAGAAGCGGCCCACGTCGCCGTAGACGCCGATGCCGTCAGCCATGCCGGACTTCAGGATGACCTGTGGCTCCTTGGGCAGGCGTTCCTCGACGGGCGGCAACTTCCCCTGCTTGACCAGTTCGGTGACCCAGGCCGGCTCATTGTACTTCGGCAGCGCCTTGTAGGTCACGATCTCGCTAATGGGCTGGCGCTTGACCGGCTCACCACCCACCTCGAGCTGAGGCGGCTCGGGGTAGGGAATGGGGCCCTGCAGCTCAACCTTGGCCGGCGCCTCAGTGGGCGCAGGGGGCTGGGTGGGCGCAGGTGGCTTGGTTGGCTCCGGTGCTTTTGTCGGCGCCGCGGCCGGCTGCGTGGGCGCGGGAGCCGGCGCGGGCGCAGCGCAGGCCACCATCGAGAAGCAGATGACGGCCGTGACAACAACGTACAACGTCGCACGCAGGGATTTCATTTCTAACCTCCTTTGCTGGATAGACAGGAAAGCACACCAGACTTCTTACCTCATATCCTGGTTCTTCTTCCTCACCTCCTCTCAGGTGTTCAATAAAGCCAACAGGCAACCTGATGGCCGGGTTGCAACTCGCGCAGTTCCGGCCGCGCCTCCCGACATATCGGCATAGCCCGCGGGCAGC
>DAOTZS010000103.1:0-7847 GCA_034434335.1 Anaerolineae bacterium | reverse complement strand
GGAGGCAGACGTAGGAGCAACCCCTGTGGTTGCCCAGTGTCAGGGCGACCACCAGGGTCGCCCCTACGCGGTTGTCCCATTGTGGGGGCGGCCACCAGGGCGAGCACAAGGGTCGCCCCGACCATTGACCGGGATGCTGCCTATGATCGAGCATTCTCACGTTACCTATACCTATCCGGAACAGCCAGCTCCTGCCCTGGCCGATTTATCGCTCCACATCGAGCCCGGCGAGTTTGTGCTGGTTGTTGGCCCCTCAGGGGCTGGCAAGTCCACCTTTCTGCGCACCCTGAACGGCCTTGTGCCGCACTTCTACGGTGGCCGCTGGGCCGGCCGGGTAGTTGTCTGCGGCCGCGACCCCCTGGTGGCCGGGCCGCGCGGCATGGCTGAGCTGGTAGGCTTTGTCTTTCAGGACCCGGAAGCCCAGTTTGTGGTGGATACGGTTGAGGACGAGCTGGCCTTTGCCATGGAGAATTTCGCGCTGCCGCAAGCCACCATGCGTAAGAGGGTAGAAGAGGTCCTGGACCAGATGGGCATCGCGCACCTGCGCCAGCGCCGCATCAGCACGCTCTCTGGCGGGGAAAAGCAGCGTGTGGCGATCGCGGCCGTGCTGGCGCTCCAGCCATCGGTGCTGGTGCTGGACGAGCCCACCTCTCAGCTCGATCCCCAGGCAGCTGAAGAGGTCCTTGTGGCCCTGCGCCATCTGAACGAGGACCTGGGGCTGACCGTGATCCTGAGCGAGCATCGGCTGGAGCGGGTCATCCAATACGCCGACCGTGTGCTCTATCTGCCGGCGGCAGGAGCTCCTGCGCTTCTGGATACCCCGCGCGCGGTAGCGGCACAACTGCCTCTGGTGCCGCCGTTGATCGAGCTGGGGCGCCGGCTGGGCTGGCAGCCGCTACCGCTGACGATTAAGGAGGGGCGAGGTCATGCGCGGGGCCTTGTGCTGCGGAATGGAGGGGCCAGCTCTATGCAAGAGCCAGCTGCACCCCCCGGCCAACCGGTCGTGGCGCTGCAAGATGTTTGTTATGCCTATGACGGACAACAGGCCCTGCGCGGGGTCAACCTGGAAATCAAAGAAGGGGAATTTGTGGCTGTAATGGGGCGCAATGGTTCGGGTAAGAGCACGCTCCTCAAGCACGTGGCCGGATTGCTCAAGCCCGATCAGGGCCAGGTGGTGGTCGCAGGCAAAGATACGCGGCAGGTGCCGCTGGAGGAGATCATCCGCCATGTGGGTTATGTGCCCCAGCACCCGGGCGCCCTCCTGTTCCAGGAGCGGCTGGCGGACGAGCTGGCCTTCACGCGGCGGGGGCACCGGCTGCCCCCAGACCCGGCCGCTGACCGGGCTCTGCTGGAGCGGCTAGGCCTGGCCGCGCTGGCCGAACGCCATCCGCGTGATCTGAGCGGCGGCGAGCAACAGCGAGCCGCGCTGGCAGCAGTGCTGGTGGCGCAGCCAGAGATCATCTTGCTGGACGAGCCAACGCGCGGTCTGGATTATGCCCAAAAGCAGAGCCTGGCAGACATGTTGAAGGGCCTGAAGAGGGAAGGACAGACCATCATCATGGCAACGCACGATGTGGAGCTGGTGGCCATCTGCGCCGATCGGGTGGTGCTGCTGGGCGAAGGAGAGGTGGTGGTAGAGGGGCCTGCCAGGACGGTGATGAGCGATTCGCAGGTCTTCGCGTCGCAGATCAACAAGCTTTTCCGCGATCCCCGCTTTCTGGTGGTGGAGGATGTGTTGCGCGCGCTGGACCGGGAGCCGGTGCCGTGATGAGCGATTGGGCTCATGAACTGCGAGGGGGCCAGCCAACGGCTATGGCCGGCATCGAGGCAGCATCTGAGAAGACAGCTACGGGCCGGGCGATGTGGGTAGCCTCTCGTCTTCTTTCGGCTGCCATCTTGGCTCTGGCCAGCCTGCTGGGCCTGGCTGCCTTCTTGTATCCGTTCTTTCTGCCCAGCCTGCCTGCCAGGGGCATGATGGCCCATGCCAACGACGCGCCCCTGCTCTTCATCCTTCTCCTGCTCCTATGCCTGGCGGCGATCTTTACCAGCCTGACGGGCTGGGGGATGCCGGCTGCCTATGGGCAGATGTCCAGCAAACTGGTTGCAGTATTGGGCATCCTCACCGCGCTGAGCGCGGTGTTGCGCGCGGTGCCTGGCCCAGGCGGTTTCTCGGCCATCTTCCTGTTGCCCATCCTGGCCGGGTATTGCTATGGCCCCACTTTCGGTTTTCTGCTGGGCGCGTTGTCCCTGTTGGTCTCCGCGCTGATCGGGGGCGGGGTAGGGCCGTGGATGCCGTATCAGATGTTCGCTACCGGCTGGGTGGGCATGTTGTCCGGCTGGTTGCCGGAATTCCCGCGCCACCGGCGCTGGGAAGCGGTGATGTTGGCCGGCTGGGGGTGGGTGCTGGGGCTGCTCTTCGGCGCCATCATGAACATCTGGTTCTGGCCCTTCCTGGCGGGCACGGCTCAGGCCCAGGCTAACTCCGCTCAGAGCATACCAGGCGTATGGCAGCCCGGGATGTCAGTGGGGGCTACGCTGCGCACCTACGCGGCTTTCTATGTGGCAACATCGTTGTGGTGGGATATGGGCCGGGCAGCCGGCAACGCCCTTTTGTTGGGACTTTTTGGCGCCCCCATCCTGCGCGTCTTGCGTCGCTTTCGCAACCGCTTCCGGTTTCACGTGGTGCCGTACGTGGTCACCGCGCAAGGCTCCGCCGCGAGTTCGCCACGCTGAGCATACGACCTCGCATCGTCCACCTCCGCTGCGCCTTCGACAGGATTGTTTTTGGCCCCTGGCTCTTGGCCGTGCTATACTTTCCACGCCTTAATAGCCCTGGAGGGGCGCCCGGCTGTGCGCTCCTCTACCTTCCGGCAATCATCCTGTGAGGGAGAAACCGTGGAACGTACGTTTGTTATGCTGAAGCCCGATGCCGTGCAGCGCGGGCTGGTGGGCGAGATCATCAGCCGCTTCGAGCAGAGGGGGCTTAAGATCGTGGCCATGAAGATGGTGCACATAGATCGCGAGTTCGCGCACCGACACTATGCAGTGCACGTGGGCAAGCCCTTCTTTGAGGGGCTGATCAATTACATCACCAGCGGCCCGGTGGTGGCTATGGTATTAGAGGGAACCAACGCTATCGAAGTGGCGCGGGCGACCATGGGGGCCACAAACCCGGCTAAGGCCATGCCAGGCACCATCCGCGCCGATTTTGCACTGGAGATGGGCCGCAACCTGGTCCACGGCTCCGATGGCCCGGAGACCGCGGCGTTCGAAATCGGGTTGTGGTTCGCAGATCATGAGCTGCTGAACTACGAGCGCAGCACAGATCGCTGGATATTTGAGTGAACAGGCTTCGTTACGTGTCCGGCTTACGGACCGGACTCTGGCGAATTTTGGGGATACCCAATAAATTACTCCGGCAATGGCCGAAGAGGTGTTTTGCCTCCTCACCCCCCTTCGTCCTCCCTCTCCCCCGGCCGTAGGCCAGGGGAGAGGGAGGATTGAAGAGGGGTTTTGTAGCGGCGGCCGAAGGCCGCCGCTACAAAACCCTTTTTCCACCCCCTCCCCTCTCCCGCCGCCGAAGGCGAGCGGGAGAGGGGAGGGGCCAGGGAGTGGGGTGAGGGCCACAGCCCGGGAAGCCTTGCCCCGGGGGCAAAGCAACAGATTGCCGGGATAATTTTCCAAGTTGCAAGAGTCGTTACTACGAGGTTACGAACATATCCACCGAGGAGGAGCGTATGAAGGACCCCTCTTACCATTGGTGGCAGACTGGCATCATTTACCAGATCTACCCCCGCTCGTTCCAGGACAGCAACGGCGACGGCATAGGTGACCTGCCAGGTATCATCAGCCGGCTGGACTATGTGCAGAGCCTGAATGTGTCGGCCATCTGGCTCTCGCCCATCTACCCCTCACCCATGCGCGACTTCGGCTACGACGTGGCCGACTATTGCAACATCCACCCCATTTTCGGCACCCTGGCCGACTTCGACCGCCTGCTGGCCGAAACCCATCGCCGCGGCCTGAAACTGATCCTCGACCTGGTGCCCAACCATACCTCTGACCAACACCCCTGGTTCATCGAGAGCCGGTCCAGCCGCGACAACCCCAAGCGCGACTGGTATATCTGGCGCGATCCCGCGCCCGATGGTGGCCCGCCCAACAACTGGCTCTCCTACTTCGGCGGCCCGGCCTGGACTTACGATGAGCGCACCGGCCAGTACTACCTGCACCAGTTCCTCAAAGAGCAGCCAGAGCTCAACTACCGCAACCCAGCGGTGCTGGCCGCCATGCTCGACAACATGCGCTTTTGGCTAGACCGCGGGGTAGACGGCTTCCGGGTGGATGTCATCTGGCTGATGATGAAGGACCCGCTCTTCCGGGATGAGCCGCCCAACCCGAACTGGAACGGCATAGATCCACACGACAGGCTGTTGCACATCTACACGGCCAACCTGCCAGAGGTGCATGGCCTGATCTGTGAGATGCGCAAGGTGCTGGATGCCTATGGCGACCGTGTGATGGTGGGTGAGATCTTCCTGCCGATTGAGGAGCTGGTGAAGTACTACGGCACCCCAGAGGCACCAGAGTGCCACCTGCCCTTCAATTTCCACCTGATGATGATGGCCTGGCACCCGGAAATCGTGCGCCAACTGATAGAGACCTACCGGATAGCAGTGCCCGCGCACACCTTGCCCACCTGGAGTGCAAAGACGGTGCGGCAATTGGTGGATGCCTACAACGCCGCGGTGCCGGCCCATGGCTGGCCCAACTGGGTGCTGGGCAACCATGATAACCATCGCCTGGCGACCCGCGTGGGCGCGGAGCAGGCGCGCGTGGCCACCATGCTGTTATTGACGCTGCGCGGCACGCCCACCTGCTACTATGGCGACGAGATCGGCATGCACGACGTGCCCATCCCGCCGGAGATGATACAGGACCCGCCGGCGCTCAACCAGCCGGAGATCGCGGCCATCGTCGGCCGCGATCCAGAGCGTACCCCGATGCAGTGGGATGCCTCGCCCAACGCCGGCTTCGCGCCGGCGGGCGTGCGCCCCTGGCTGCCCATAGCCGACGATTACCCCACGCGCAACGTGGCCGTCCAATCCCAGGACCCGACCTCCATGCTCAGCTTCTTCCGCGCGCTTACGGCCCTGCGCCGGGCCGAACCGGCGCTGAGCATTGGCGACTACCGGTCGCTGGACGTGGACGCAGAGGATATCTTCGCCTATCTGCGCACTTATGGTGACAGCCGTTTCCTGATGGTGCTGAACCTGGGGGGCAAAGGGCAACGGGTGGATCTGTCAGCGGTGGGCAGGGAAGCAGAGGTGGTCCTTTCCACCGAGATGACCGGCGCGCGGCCGGTGGCACTGGCTGCCCTGGAAGTTAAACCGAACGAAGGATTGGTCATCCGGCTGGGCAAATAAGTGCGCCGCACGCCCCGGTTAGAAATCAGAGGCGAAGCCCGCCGCAAGAGGCGGACAGTCGCTCCGGTAGCAACACCCAACAAGGGGACCATCCAATTTCAGGTACCGCTAAGCTGCCGATGACGGCGCCTGGCCAGTGCCAAAGCCCGCGGCATGACCACGCGGTACACCCGGTAGAGGCCTCTCCTGGCCGGGAAGTCCCAGGCGCCGATCCCGACAACGAACTCGCCTCCGAACCCGGCTTTGAACCTGTAAACGCCCCACATGGGGTCGTGTTCATCCAAAGTGTCGGGTGCGCCCCACCAATCATAACGGGTGCAACCTGCGGCTTTGGCCCACCGCATGGCTGCCCACTGGAGCGCATGGTTGGGCATCAGCTCACGCGCCTGGCCTGTGGACGCACCGTAGAAGTACCAGGCAGTGGGCCCAAAGCGGAACAGCATCAGCCCAGCCACCGGATGACCATCTACCTCGGCCAACAACAGGTGGGCCAACCCATCTCTCAGAAACCGTTCCCACACCGCCCGATAATAGGAGTAGGGGCGCACCAGAAAGCCGTCTCGCTGTCCAGTTTCCACATACATGCCATAGAACACGGGCAGGTCGCCGACGGTGCCCGGCCGCACCGAGACCCCTCGGCGCTCGGCCAGGCGGATATTATAGCGCCACTTGGGCTTCATGGCCGCCAGGAGAGCGCTCTCGTCCAGGGTCAGGTCGCTGACCAGTGTGTTGCGAAACTGGATCTGCTCGGCAGAGGGCAGCCAGCCGCGGCGGGCCAACACTTTCATCACCTCCTTGCCCACCGGAGCATCGGCCCGCAGGTCGGGATCGAGTTTGATGAAGATGGCCTGGCTGCGCCGGGCTTCTTCTTCCAGCCCGGCCAGCACCGCTTCGACCAGGCCGGCCTCAGACCAGTCCAGCAGAGGCCCCTTGGGAACGTAGGCGACGGCCACGGGCAGCCGGGGAGACAGCCGCCGCGTGAGCACGGCAGCCGCGGCCCGTGGGCTCACCGGTGGGGGCGAGGCAGTCGCCTCCCCTTCTGCAACCCACAGGAGCCGCCTGGCCGTCCAACCCGTCTGGGCTTTCAGCTCTCCCCAGGCCCAACACTGGAGCACATGGGGGTTGGGCAACGACAGAAGTGCCGCGTCCCAGATATCGGCCCGGGTGATTTCGATCGCTCTGTACATGGCTTTCTTGCTGTAGGCTTCCAGAGGAGCAGCCTGGTAAGGCCGTCACTCGGAGGCGGCTTTGCCGCGCAGGCGCAGGGCCAGCCGGTAGAGGGCGTACCCTGGGGCCGACAGCGGCAGGTCCCAGGCCCCGACATAGCGCACTACCTGCCCACCAAAGCCCTGCTTGAACCGATATACTCCCCACAGCCCGCCCTCCCCCCACCTTTCTGGCGAGGCATAGGCCTCGGGGTCCTCTCCCACCTGGTCAGGAATGCCCCACAGATCGTAGCTGCGACATCCCAGGCTGCGCGCCCAGCGGATGGCAGCCCACTGCAAGGCATGATTGGGCATCAGGTGACGGTGGTGGTCGCTGGAGGCGCCCCACATGTACCATGCCCTCGCCCCCAGCGCAAAGACGGCGATAGCCGCCAGGATCTCACCTTCGTACTCGGCCACCAGCCAGGTGGCCAGGCCGGCAGGCACAAAAAGCTCAGTGGCCAGCGCATAGTATGGTGCGCTGTGCACAGCAAAGCCATCGCGCTCCCCTGTGGCCCGCAGCAGGCTCTGGATGGCAGGCAGGTCAGCCAGGGTGCCGTGCCGCACGGTGATCCCCTTGCGTTCGGCCAGGCGTATGTTGTAGCGCCACTTGGGCTTCATGCGGGCCAGAATGGTCTCCTCGTCGGGGGTCAGGTCAAGGTGGATGGTGCTGAGGGGCTGGACCCGTTGTGGGCTGGGCCGGAACCCGTAGGCCGCGAGCAGGCCGGCCCGCGCGTCGGCAGCGGGCAACTCAGGCTCGATCTTGAGCAGGGCTGCCCGATGGCGTCGGCACACCAGCCGTGCTTGCGCCAGGAACGCCTGCACCTGGCCGGCATCTTCCCAGTTGACCAGCGGGCCTTTGGGCGCGTAGGCCAGGGTCTGGCCCCAGGGTAGCCGACGGAAGAGCAGGCTGGCCCCGGCTGCAATCGCCGTGCCATGCGGGTCCTGCACGATCACCCGCTCGGCCTCCCAGCCAAAAGCGGCTTTCAACTGTGCCCACTGACTGGTCTGAAGGACATGGCCATCCGGATGAGCCGCCACAAAGGCGTTCCAGGCTTCGTCGGATAAGGGGGCAATCAAGGGCATGGAGTCAGACTTCGCTTGTTCGGCACAGATTTCCACCGCCTATCAGCCAGCGGGGGCGGCGTTCCGCCCTTTTTGCAATTATAACCTGCAGCCAGCACGCGGGAGAAATCGAGAGGGCAAGAGACTGTGC
>DAOTZS010000102.1:0-11238 GCA_034434335.1 Anaerolineae bacterium | reverse complement strand
CCCACAACACACGCCCCTCGTTGGACTCCGCACCGTAGATCATGTATAATCAAATCTGATAGGTGGAACGTGGCTATTCAGGCGGTGACTGGAAGGGCCACGCCGAGGGCTCGCCCGAGGCGTCACCCTCTTGGGGCCTGCGGCCAGCGGTCGGCCTTCGCCGACCTGGTGATGCACACATGAAGGGTGTCGGCGTAGGGGCGATCCTCCGGATCGCCCCACCTGGCACGAAGTGCCCAGGGAGGGCGATTTCAATCGGCCTGAATAGTTACGCTGGAACCAACCCCGTCTGAGGTAGCGGAGCAAGCTTATCGCGCCTGCGAGACCAGAAAAGCTTCGCAGGCTCTCCCGGGAGACAAACATGAACGTCTTTAATCGCATCCTGGCGGTCGTCGTGTTGATCTTCCTCTTCTTGCTGATCCTGGCACTGGCCGTGTTCCCGGTGGAGCTGGTGCGACTGGCTCAACGTGGACTGGAATTGACCGCCGGCTTCCTGAACACGATGGAAACCTCGTACTACGTCCCTTATGTTATCAGCAGGATTGTGTTGGTGTTGGTGGCTCTGGTGTTCTTCGGGCTGCTGCTGTGGGCCGAAGTGTGGCCGCGACGGCCCAGGGCCGTGCGGGTGCATACCGAAACAGGCAGCCAGGCCCTGGTGACCACCGACTCGGTAGCACGGCGCCTGGCCTGGCACATTGACCAGCTGGCCGATGTGATCTCGGTCACCCCGCGCGTGACCGCCCACGGCCGTTCTGTGGACGTCGTCCTGGACCTGCAAACCAGCCCCGAAATCGATGTGCCGATGAAAACCGATGAGGTGGTAGCCGTAGCGCGAGAGGTCATCGTTGAGCGCATGGGGATGCAGGTGGGCAAGATCGAAGTCCATATCGAGCATGGCCCGTATACCGAGCCAGCCTGAAGGACTGTGCCATGACGGTGGTGTCGGAAGTAGTGGGCTCTTCTCTGCCCTCAGCTCTGACAGCGGAGGCAGGGCCGCCATCCGAACAGGACCTGCCAACTTTATTGGAGAGCCTGCTCTTCGTGGCCAGTGAGCCAGTGGCAATCTCGCGGTTGGCGCAAGCCCTGGAGGTGGACCAGGAGGCGGTTGAGAGAGCGCTCGCGGCGTTGGCCCAAGATTATGTCGAGGCCCGTCGTGGCCTGCGCCTGCAGCGGAAGGGTGATCGCGTTCAGCTTTGCACCATGCCCGAAGCAGCTCCCTACGTTGAACGTTTCCTGGGGCTGGACCTCAGCACCCGGCTTTCCGCGGCGGCCCTGGAAACGCTGGCCATCATCGCCTATCGTCAGCCCATTACCAGGGCCGAGATCGAGGCAGTACGTGGGGTCAACTGCGACGGGGTGCTGCGTACCCTCCTGGCCCGCGAACTGATCGAACCGGTGGGCCGCCTGGAAGCTCCCGGCCGGCCTTTTCTGTACGGCACCACCTTTCAATTCTTGCATTACTTCGGGCTTGACAGCCTTGAAGCGTTACCACCTCTGCCAGATGGACAGATCTCGGGTGAGATTCTAAGACAGGAGAAGCGCTAGTGTCCGAAAACCTGTGGGCATTGCGTGAGCAAAAGAGGATGAGCGTGGCAGCCCTGGCCAACCGCACCGGGCTGCCCGTCAGCCTGATCATGGAGTACGAATCAGGACAGCGCAGCATAGATCCGCGTCACCTGAGCCGCCTGGCGCGCGCCCTCTATGTGGAAGAGGCAGACATCAAGCTCCAATCAGATCCCCGTCCGAGCCCAACACCTTCGGAACAGCCACCTGGCCCAGAAGGGCAACCTACACCCAAGACTCGAGGGAAGGCCGCGCGGGCCAAAGCGGCTCCCAAGCCACCTGCCCCGCCCCGGCCCAGCCAATTGGCTCATCTCGAAATACTGCTGCAAAAGCTGGGCCGCTCCACCGCGGAGCTGGAGGCCGAACTGGGCAAGCCCTTGGCTGAACTGGATCGCTCGGCCGTAAGCCATCTCCTCGGCCAACTGCAGGCCGAGCTGGCCAAGCGCAGCGCGGCCACCGCTCGACGCCGGCCTTACCTGCCCGAGTCGGTGGACGAGTTCGAGGCCCGCTACCTGACCGCCGCCCAGGAGGCAGGGGACCTGTTGCACTTCACCCTGTTCGACGGCTCCCGGCTCGCCGGCCGGGTGATCGGCTTTGGGCCGTACACCATTACCTTGCGCGCCGAAGACGGCTCAGAGGTCACCATCAACAAGTTGGCGATCGTCACCTACCGCAAGGCCGCGCCTGCCACGAAGGAGAATAGCTCATGAGCCTGGGGGACTACCTGCGCATCTTGCGCGCCAAGCGAGGCGGCATCACCCCCTGGGAGATCGAGGCGGCCACCAACCTGCCCAGGGGCCTTTACCGCCTGATGGAGCAGCGTTACCGCGCCGTGGGCGACGATGAATCCATTCACGCCCTGGCCGACTTCTACGGCGTGCCTTTTGAGGAGCTGCGCTGGCGGCTTGACTGGCCACGCAAGGCGCTCAGCCAGGCCCTGGCTGCCGCCCTCGCCCAGGGCGACCCGATCACCCTCTACCTTTCCACCGGCCAGGTGGTCAAAGGGAAGGTCTGCTGGTGGGACCTGGGAGCGGTTGGCGTGGACACCGGGGATGAGGGGTTGGTGGTGGTACAACGGCACGCCGTCGAACGCTGGGAACCGCGCGCCGACCTGGCAGCAGACACCCCATGACCTCCTGAACTTCCCGGCCGAAGATTCTCTGCTGCTATGCGCGCCGTAGATATCATCACCAAGAAGCGAGACGGGCACGAGCTGTCGCGGGAGGAGATCGAGTTCTTCATCCGCGGCTACGTGGCCGGCGAGGTGCCCGACTATCAGGCTGCGGCCTGGTGTATGGCGGTCTACTTCCAGGGCATGAGTCCCCTCGAGACGACCTACCTGACCGAGGCCATGGCCTTTTCGGGCGCCACCCTCGACCTTCACGATGTGGTAGACTTCGTCGTGGACAAGCATTCCTCGGGCGGGGTCGGGGACAAGACCACGTTGGTCGTGGGCCCTATCGTGGCCAGCCTGGGGGTGCCGGTAGGCAAGATGTCGGGCCGGGGGCTCTCCTTTTCAGGTGGCACCCTGGATAAGTTGGAGTCCATCCCCGGCTTTCGTGCTTCCCTGACCATCTCCGAGTTTAAGCACCAACTGCGCACGGTGGGGCTGGTGGTGGCAGGGCAGACCCATGAGCTGGCCCCGGCCGACGGCAAGCTCTATGCCCTGCGCGACGTCACCGGTACCGTGCCCTCGCTCCCCCTGATCGCCAGCTCCATCATGTCGAAGAAGATCGCGGCCGGCGCAGATGCCATCGTTCTGGACGTCAAGGTGGGCCGCGGGGCCTTCATGGCCACCGAAGAGGCAGGGGTCGAACTGGCCAACCTGATGATGCAGATCGGCCGGCGGCTGGGGCGGCGGATGGCCGCCCTGATCGGGGACATGAGCCAGCCCCTGGGGCTGGCCGTGGGCAATGCCCTGGAGGTGCGGGAGGCGATCGCTACCCTGCACGGCGACGGGCCGGCCGATTTTCGCCAGCACTGCGTGGACGTGGCGGGGGAGATGCTGCTCATCAGCGGCCGGGCACCCGACCCGGAGGCCGGCCGTCGGATGGCCGCCGAAACGCTGCACAACGGTGCGGCCTGGGCCAAGTTCCTGGAATTTGTGGCCGCCCAGGGAGGCGATGTGGCCGCGCTGGAGAACCCCGACCGGCTCCCTAAGGCACCCTTTATCGCGCCCCTGCTGGCTCCGCGCAGCGGTTATGTCACCCAGGTGGACGCGCGCGAGGTGGGGTTCACGGTGGTGGACCTGGGCGGCGGCCGCGGCCGCAAAGAAGATCCCATTGACCCGGCCGTAGGCGTCGTGCTGACCGAAGCGGGCAAGGTGGGCAGCCGGGTAGAGGCCGGCCAGCCCCTGCTGTGGGTCCACGCACGCAGTGAGCAAGGGCTCGCCCACGGCCTGGCCCGGCTGGCGCAGGCGCTCACCATCAGCGACGAACCGGTCGCCGTGCCTCCCCTCATCCACCGCATCATCCGCTAGCGCAGGCCAGGGCTATTCCAGCCGCTGCCACTGCCCATGTTGCACCTGATACCATTCCGATGTTGAAGGACGGGAGAGGCGCGCCAGCGCCTCAGCTAAGCCCTCGCGACCAGGCCGACCGTGAGCAGAGACGTCATCGGCCAGAGCCTGCAGCAGGATTTCCACCCCCACTTCTGCCAATTGGCCAGCCTGAGCTGCCGTCACGTCCTCCGTGGCCTGGGCTGGAGCCTGACCACATGCCAGAGCCAAAGTGCCCTCTCCTGCCTCGCCGGCCAGCTTGACAAACCAGGGCCGAAACAGGTCTGGGCCGCCCACCAGCCGGCCATCCCACCCGTGCCCGCGCCAGCGCCGGAGGTCTTCGGCCGCGCTGGCCGCCTCGCCCAGGTAGACGACCACCTCCGTTGCGGGCCGTGTGGAAGCCCCTGGCTCCATCACGTTGGCCGGCCCGCCGAGCAGCGTTTCTGCGCGGGCGATCAGCGCCTGCCGGATGCTGAGCTCGCCGGGGCAAAGGGAGAGGATGCGGGGCAGGTTACCGGCCAGGGGCGCCGCGACCAGGGTGGGGATACCGGCCTGGCTCAGCACCGGGGCCACTGCGGACGCGGTCTCGGCTGTCCATGGGCCCAGCACGGCGATGACGTCTGGGTCCTGGGCCAGCGCCCGGGCCTGAGCCGCGGCGGTAGGAGGATGGAGGCTGTCATCGAAGGCCACCAGCGCCACGCGGTATCGTCCAAACCTGCCGCTAAGGTTGTCATGCCCGATGGCTCCTTGCACCACAGGCAGGACTGTATACCCCAATGGCCGGCCCAGCCCTTCAAACGGCGCGATAAGCCCTATCTTTACGACTGGTGCGGCGTCGCCGGGCAATGCGCACGATGCCAGGAAGCCCAGGCACAACAGGGCCAGGGATGGCAGACAAAGGTGGTGGGGCTCACCTCTGAAAGCGGGCGATGTTGGCTTCATGCTCGGCCAGCGTCACAGCAAACACGTGGGAGCCATCACCTGTGGCCAGGAAAAAGCAGTATTGGGTGGCGGCCGGGGCTGCAGCCGCCTCAATAGCCGAGAGGCCCGGGCTGCAGATGGGTCCTGGGGGCAGGCCAGGGCGCAGGTAGGTGTTATAGGGGGACTGCACCTCCTGGTACGCCTCCACAGATGGCGGCTTCCACCACCACTCCCCTGGCCGGCCGGCCGCGTACTGCACCGTGGGGTCAGCCTGGAGGTAGGCACCACCTGTCTGCGCGCTGCACGCACCGCTGACCCGGTTCCAGTAGACGCTGGCCACCAACGGCCGTTCATCGGCGCGGGGAGCCTCCCGCTCCACGATCGAAGCCATGGTGATCACCTGCGCCAGGCCGCGGCCGGCCTGGGTGGCCGGCGCCAGCAGCTCAGGGGTCACCCGCTGGCCGAAGTTGTCCAACATGCGGCGGATAAGATCGGCCGGCGTGGCCCGGGCAGGCAACCGGTAGGTGTCGGGGAAGAGATAGCCTTCAAGGGTGGTGAGGTTGTCGGGCAGCCAGGGATAGTCCCCCAGTGCCTTGGCCGATGCGCTGCCCCCGCGCACCAGGGCCAGGAACGCGTCACCATCCATGACCCCCTCCACATTGAGCAGGTCGGCCACTTCCTCAGCCCGCAATCCCTCGGGGATGGTGATCACGATTTCCTCATAGCGCGCTTGCTGCAGCCGCTGCGCGATCTCGCTCATCGTCATGTTGGGGGCCAGCTCGAAGTCGCCGGTAGCCAGCCGCTGATCAATGCCGTGGTAGCGCATGTAGAGCCGGAACAGCTCCGCATCGCGGATCAGCCCCTGCTCCTGCAGGCGCGCGCTGACCGAAGCGGCGGTCTCGCCCGGCGCGATGGTGAAAAGCCGCGGGGTGCTATCGGTGCCGGCGGGGGTCTCCAGGGCCTGCGCCTGCCAGCGCAGGTAGAGCCCCAGGGCGCGTAACTCCCACGTCTCGGGCCGCAGGTCCAACGGCTGCTCGGCGGCTGGCCGCACCAGGGCCACCTGAGGCGGCTCAGGCACCTCTGCCAATTGCGCGGCCACAAAGCTTACTGCCACGAAGCCGAGGACGGCCAGCGCAGTGAGCGGCACCATGAAGAGCGCCATCCGCAGCAACCAATGCAAGGCGGTCCACCATCCGCCGTGCTGCCGTGGTGCTGACCGGGCTGGCCACCCTGTCTTCACCCGGCCGACAACTTCTCTGCGCTCCATGGTACCTCCTCTTGTTGCTCCGCGCGGCTCTGGCCAGCAGCACGTGCCCGCCTGGCCTCCAGGAAGTCGGCCAGGATCACGGCTGCGGCCACGGCATCTACAGGTGTGTGCCCCTGCCCCTCGACCATCAGGCGGGCCGCATCCATCGAGGAAAGGGTCTCATCCCAAAAGGCCAGTGGCACCGGCAAGGCCCCTGCCAATCGGCTGGCATAACGCCGCGCCCAACGCGCCTGGGCCCCCTCTCCACCACTCCCCAGGGGCATGCCCACCAGCACCCCCACAGCTCGCTCCTTGACGACCAGAGCCCGCAGCGCGGCGAAATCCTCAGCCCGCGTGCGTCGGCGGCGCAGGACCATGAGCGGTGTGGCCAGCACCCCTCCTTCGTCGCAGACCGCCACACCGATGCGCGCCTGGCCCAGGTCGAGCGCCAGAAGGCGGCCCGGGGGCAGGTCAAAGGGGGAAGAGAGAACAGCCATCCCTAACCTCGCGTGACCAACGCCGCGGCCATGTCCCAATCTACCACCACCCGGATGCGCCATGGCAGGCTAGAGATATGGGTGGGTACAATATAGGGCAACCAGTCCGGGCCCAGGTGGATCTCCGGCCAGGTGGCCAGGGGAAAACGCTCCACCAACAACGCGGCTGCCTCCTCAGGCGCCATACCCAAGACCAGGTTGCGTACCGCGGCCACATCCACCCCTCGCAGCAGGATGCCCTCGGCGGTGAGGGAAAAGGCAACAGTGCGTTCATCTTCCACCACCACCGAGCCTGGGATATAGCGCAGCGTGTCTGAGATGAGCCGCGAGCCAGGAGGCATGATGTCCTGCAGGCGGCTGAGGGCAAGGCGGTGGCCGGCCGGCACATCCACCACCAGCCCCACTGCCTGGACGGTCATGCGCAGGAAGAGCTCAGGCGCGGCCTCACCGACAAAAGGGGTGAAGGTAGGGGAGAGCGCCAGATAGTTCACCGATTCGGGTGGGATGAAGGCACCCGGCTCCAGGCGCTGGGTGAGCTGCTCGAAGGCCTGCTGCTTCAGGGAATCGAAAAGGAGGGCCTGTAGCCGCTTCTGGTCCTCTTCGGTGACCACGCCCACCGGGGCCAGAGTGCCGCCAGAGGTTGGCGCTTCGTTGGCCACCAGCAGCGACAGGGCCAGAGGTCCTTCGACCTTGGTGATGGTGCCGGCGCGGACGTTGCCACTGGGGCCTGGGAGCAACGCTTCGATCGGCACCGTGGCCCGGCCATTGGGCACCAATGGGGCCTCGATGGTGGTGGCGAAGCGCACGTTGTTGCCGGTCGCTGTGGCTACAACGGTGCCCGCGGGGACGGTCAGAGGTGCCGCCGTGCGGTTGACCAGCACCACCTGGCCCGTGGCACGCGCAGCCGGCTCGAGTCGCCGGCCGGTGGTCGGCATACGGGCCTCGCCCGACACCTGTGCGCTGAGCGCGCGCGCTGGCACGATACCTGCCTCTGGGTCGAGGGTCGCATCCTGCACCGCGCGCAGCCGCACAGTTGCCTGAATTGGCTCAGCCGCCGGCACAAGGGTGATGGTGGCCTCGGGGATGACGATGGCCAGCGCAGCCAGGAGGCCGGCAAACAGAGCCACCAAGGCCACTATCAGGCCCAACGTGCTCAGCCAGGGACTGGGCCGGCGGACAAAAGCACGCACGAAGGGCGCAGGCCTGAAGCCCGAAGGTGAACTCTTGCCGAAGAGGCCTGCACCGTGGGGCACCATGGCCGTGGCCGGGCCAAGGGGCGGCTGGCGCAAAGGAGCCGCGGGTCGCAGCCGGCGCCAACGGACCCGCTCAGCCCAACGGCGATCCCGAAAGGTGCTGATGCCGGCCTGGGCTGCCAGCTTGCGCAACCGAACGTCCGAGGTCAGCAGGGCGAGCTCCAGCCCTTTCCCGGCTGCCTCGCGGCGCAGGATGTGCAGTTCGGCCAGGCTAAAGGAGAGGGGTGGCGGCACCACGAGGAGGACGCGGCCATCTGAAGCCGCTCGCACCCTGGCCAGCACGCTGGCCAGGGTGTCCTGAGGGGTGAGGGTTATCGAACTCATCGTGTTAGCATTCTGGCCACCAGCTCTGGCACCTGGGCCAGCGCCTCGGGTACCTTGCTCAGGTCTCGGCCGCCGGCCTGGGCCAGTGAGGGCTTGCCGCCCCCGCCACCACCCACCGTGCGCGCCACCGCTTTGACCAGATCACCGGCATGGATCCCGCGCTTGACCAGATCATCGGTAACGGCTGCGATGATCTGCGGCTTGCCGTCAATGGCAGTGGCCAGCACCACCACCGATGAGCCCAACTGCGCGCGCAGCCGGTCACTCATATTGCGCAGGGTTTGCAGGTCGGCGTCGGCCACCTCTGCCGCGACGACGGCCACGTTGGCCACCCGCATCGCCTTGGCAGCCAGGGTGTCGGTCTGCTGAAAGGCCAGTTGGGCCCGCAGACGCGCGATTTCTTTCTGGGATGTCTGCAACTCGGCGTAAAGGTTGCGCACCGCCCGGTCCAACTCATCAGGTTGCACCCGCAAGAAGGCTGCGGCCTGATCCAACGCCCTCAGCCGCTTTTGAACGAACTCGTAGGCCGCCCGGCCCGTCACCGCCTCGATACGGCGCACCCCCGCGCCGATGCTCTCCTCTGAGACAATGTGAAAGAAGCCCAACTGGCTGGTGCGCTCCACATGCGTGCCACCACACAACTCTTTGCTGAACTCCTCCCCTTCCCAGCCAATCTTGATCACGCGCACCTCGTCCCCGTACTTCTCGGTGAAGAGGGCGATGGCGCCGTCGGCCACCGCTTCTTTATAGCTCATGCGCTCGGCACGCACCGGGTAATCGGCCAGGATGGCTGCATTGATGGACTGCTCGAGGGCGTCGAGTTGGTCCTGGGTCAGCATGGCCGAATGGGTGAAGTCAAAGCGCAGCCGGTCAGGCTCTACCACAGAGCCGGCCTGCTGCACATGTTTCCCGAGCAGGTAGCGCAGCTCGCTGTCGAGCAGATGGGTGGCCGTATGGTTACGCATGATGTCCATGCGGCGCTCATAGTCCACCATCGCCCAGGCTGGCTCACCCACTGACGGCGTACCGCGCGTGACCTGGCCAATGTGAACAATCAGGCCTGGCACTGGACGGCGCGTGTCGTCAATCCGGATCTCCCATATTGGCTCGTCGCTGTCCGCGGGATAGCGGGCAATCACCCCTGTGTCAGAGACCTGACCACCCGATTCAACGTAGAAAGGCGTGGCTGCCACCACAACTTCCACGGCATCACCGGGATGGGCGCTAGAAACCGACTTCCCTTCCCGGATCAATGCGGCCACCGTCGTCTCGACCTCGAAGGCGCTCTCGTAAAGGTGCTGCACCCCTTCCGGAGGGAGCCGGCCTTCGTCTTTCAGGTTCTGGAGCAGCAGCGCATAGCTCTGAGCCGTCTGGGCATCCCCCTGGCCGAACTGGGCTGCCGCGCGGGCACGGGCCTGCTGCTCAGCCATGGCCTTCTGGAAGCCGGCCAGGTCCACTACCATGTTGTGATCACGCGCCACGTCCTGGGTCAGGTCGAGCGGAAAACCATGGGTGTCGTAAAGCCTGAATGCCTCTTCGCCTGGGATCACTGTCTGCCCCTGGGCCTTGAGGTCCGCGATGAGCTCGTCCAGGAGCGCCAGGCCGTTGGTCAGGGTCTGGCTGAAGCGCCGTTCCTCTTGCTCGATCATATTCAAGATGAACTCCCGCCGGGTCACCAGTTCACTGTAGTGCGGCCCCATCATCTCGATCACCACCCTGGCGACCTCAGCCAGGAAAGGCTCCTGCAGCCCCAGCATCCGGCCGTGTCGGGCTGCCCGTCGCAGGATCAGGCGCAGCACGTAGCCCCGGCCCTCATTGGCCGGCAACACCCCATCCCCAATCAGGAAGGTGACCGCCCGCGCATGATCGGCGATCACGCGGTAGGACACAATGTGCGCCTCCCGCTCCTCATCGCTATGCCCAACCAGCTCCTGCGTTCGCCGGATGATAGGCATGAACAGGTCGGTCTCGTAGTTCGACCTGACCCCCTGCAGCACGCTCACCAGCCGCTCAAACCCCATGCCGGTATCCACGTGCCTGGCCGGCAGGGGTTCCAGCCGATCGTCCTGGGTGTGGTTATATTGGATGAAGACCAGGTTCCACAACTCGATGAAGCGTCGGCAGTCGCCGTTCACCCGGCAGACATGACCGGGCACGCCCCGCTTATTGCATGCCTCAGGCCCCATGTCCAGATGGATTTCGCTGCATGGCCCACACGGGCCGACGTCGCCCATCTCCCAGAAATTGTCTTTGCGGCCAAAAAAGAGGACATGGTCCGGGCTAATGTCAGTCTCACTGCGCCAGAATGCAGCAGCTTCTTCATCGCGGCCCAGCTCGCCCTTGTCATCCTCGAACACGGTGGCCCAAAGGCGCTCCTTGGGCAGCTTCCACACCCCGGTCAGGAGTTCCCAGGCCCACCTGATGGCCTCCTTCTTGTAATAGTCGCCGAACGACCAGTTGCCCAGCATCTCGAACATAGTATGGTGATACGGCGACCGGCCGACATCTTCCAGGTCGTTGTGCTTACCGCTTACGCGCATGCACTTCTGAGAGTTCGCCACGCGCGTGGCGGTGGGCTGGCGCAGGTTCAGGAAGATGTCCTTGAACTGATTCATCCCCGCGTTGGTAAAGAGCAGCGTGGGATCATCCAACGGCACCAGGGAGGCGCTGGGCACGATCGCGTGCCCCCTGGCGGCAAAGAAATCCAGGAACTGCTGGCGGATTTGGGCACTGGATGGTTTGGTCTCCGTTATCATCCGATCATCCTTTGTTTGGCGTGGTCATAACAAGGCCGGCATGCCGGCGCTAGTGCCGTGTTAAGCTAGATTCTGGCATTTTGCAGTCAGTGCGTTACCCCTCTCACCCCCTTTCCCCCGCTCTCCCCTGGGAGGGGAGAGCGGGGGAAATCCCAAGTGTGGGGGTTTCTGGGGCGGCTTC
>DAOTZS010000101.1:0-28004 GCA_034434335.1 Anaerolineae bacterium | reverse complement strand
CCGCCAGCGGTTTCTTGACCTCCTGGACGGGAGCCTCAAGGGCGGCCCGCGCCTGCTCCAGCTCACGCGAGAACTCGCGCGTGGCCCGCCGCATCTCCCGATAGCTCTTGCCCAGCTTGGCTCCAATCTGGGGCAGCCGGTCTGGCCCAAAGAAAACCAGCGCCAGGATCAAAATCACGATCAGCTCCAGAGGACCGATACCCAGTATGTCCACGCTAATCCCCCATTGCCGTGGAGACCGCCAGGGACTGGAGGTCTATGCGGCCATGCTCACTAACCACCGACCCAAGCACACCGTTCACGAAGCGCGGGCTGCTCTCGCTGCCAAAAAGCTTGGCCAGATCAACGGCTTCATTGATGGCAACTTTGGCCGGCGTGTCAACTTCGCTGCTCAGCTCAAAAAGAGCCATGCGCAGCACGTTACGGTCTATCACGGCAATCTGCGCCACCGGCCAGGCTGGTGCATAGCGTTGAATCAAGGCGTCAAGCTCGCGGCGATAGCGCATGACCCCGCTGACCAGCAAACGAAAGAAGCTCTCTCCTTCGGGTGGCAGAGGTTGCTCCTCTAGCCACCTCGCCAGGGTCTCACCGACCGGGTGATTGGTCAGGTCCAGTTCATACAGCGCCTGCAGCGCGTAGATGCGCGCCAGCCGTCGGACGTGCATTATGCGCCCCTAAGGCCGATTGGTCTTGTTCCTCGGCAACGATACATCCTCAATATAGACATCAACGCAGGCTACCGGCAGGCCCACCATTTCCTCAATGGCCCGTGTGATGTTCGCCTGCAGGCTCTCTCCCAGCTTGAGCATATTGGTGTCGGCCTCAGCTACTACGTGGATCTCGACCTGTACGCCTTTATCCGTTACCTCAACAAGGATCCCTTCTTCCAACGCGCCCTTGCCGAGCAGACCCCACATCTTGGGTGGCACGGGTGCCAGGCGATGCACACCGCCTTGCTCTAAAGCAGTCAGCCGCACGATGGCCGTCAACACCGAAGGTGCAATCGTGACTTTACCCCGGACCTCGTCCACCCGTCCCCTCCCCGTTGTGGCTCTTTACCCACGCGAAGGCCAAACGCACAGGCGCAAATTCGCCCACCTGAGCGGTCACACCATCTCACTCGGATATTTCTTCTTCATAGGCTCTTCGGAATGGTTCAATTTGCCCGGAAAATTGGTTTACACTTTTTGCGGTCGTTAGAATTGCCGCCCAGAGCCCCCACCCCTCTCTCTGGCCCCTCCCCTCCCCCACTCGCCTTTGGCGGCAGGGGAGGGGAGAAGAAGGGGGGTGAGGGGCAGAAAGTGTTCACCAATTTTGAACCATCCCGTCAACGCCTATCGTAAAATCGAAACGCGCTGGCTAGCTACTGCATCACCAGCCCACCATCTACGCTGAGAACCTGGCCAGTGATGAAAGACGCCCGGTCATCGGCCAGGAAAGCCACCGCGTAGGCGATCTCCTCCGGCTTGCCAAAGCGCCCCAGGGGCGTGGCAGCGATGATCTGTTTCTTTTGCTCATCGGTCAAGGCCTCGGTCAGAGCTGTCGGCACAAAGCCTGGCGCCACCGCGTTGACCGTGATCCCGCGCGGGCCGACCTCCTTGGCCAGGGCTTTGGTGAAACCGATCAGGCCGGCCTTCGACGCCGAGTAGTTGGTCTGGCCAGCCTGGCCAGCCAGCCCCGACACCGAGGTGATGTTGATGATGCGGCCGGCGCGCTGCCTGAGCATGGGCCGCAAGACAGCTTTGGCGCAATTATAGGCGCTCTTGAGGTTTGTGCGAATGACGGTGTCCCAATCCTCTTCACTCATCATCATCAGGAGCATATCGCGTGTGGTCCCGGCATTGTTGACCAGGATGTCAACCCTGCCAAAGCGGTCCAGGGTCTCCTTGACCAGGCGTTGCGCCTCAGCGAAAACGCTCACGTCAGCTTGAATGGCAATCGCCTGCCCCCCAGCCGCGGTGATCTCCTCAACTACAGCCGCGGCGGCTGCGGCGCTATCCCGATGGTTGACAACCACGATGGCGCCCTGAGCAGCCAGCTCGCGGGCAATAGCAGCCCCGATGCCACGCGAACTGCCGGTAACGATGGCAACCTTTCCCTGCAACATAGTTATGGTCCTCAAGCTGGCAAAGAGGTAACTATTCAGCGGTGACTGGAAGTCACCCTTTTGGGGCCTGCGGCCAGCGGTCGGCCTTCGCCGACCTCTCTCATGATGCATACATGAAGGGTGCCGGCGGAGGCCGACACCCGGAACGAAGTGCCCAGCAGGGGCGATTTCAATCGGCCTGCATAGTTACGCAAAGAGTAGCCCAACCCCCTATTGGCCGCACAACACCTCTCCCAGGGCCACAATGTCCTCTGGGGATGCCACGTTGGCGGTCTGAGCATGAGGCACGATGCGCTTTACCAGGCCCGTCAGCACCTCGCCCGGGCCGATCTCCACAAAGCCAGACACCCCTTCCTCTGCCATTCGCAGCACCGATGCGGTCCAGCGCACCGGGGACACAAGCTGAGAAAGGAGTTCAGCGCGGATTTCATCAGCGGTATGCAACACCGCGGCGTGTACATTGCCGATCACCGGGATAGCCGGCTGCGCCAGGGGCACCTCAGCCACCAGGCTGGCCAACCCTTCCGCCGCCGGTTGCATCAGGGAGGAATGGGATGGCACGCTAACGGCCAGAGGCACCACCCTGCCCCCTTCCTCGCGCGCCAGTGTGCTGGCGGCCGCCACCCCGGCAACCCCGCCGGAGATCACCACCTGGCCAGGGGCATTGTAATTGGCTACCTGCACCACGTCACCGCTCTGGGCTGCCGCCCTGGCACAGATCTCAGCCACCTGCTCATCGCTCAGACGCAGGATCGCTGCCATGCTGCCCGGATGCGCAGCCCCAGCCTGGGCCATCAGCTCGCCACGCGCCCGGGTCAGGCGCACAGCATCGGCAAAGGAGAGCGCGCCAGCAGCCACCAACGCACTGTACTCCCCCAGGCTATGTCCCGCCACGTAGAGCGGAGGCGGCAAATCGGGCCGCGCCCACTGCAGTGCCCGCAGAGCTGCTATAGCAGTCACCAGGAGAGCCGGCTGCGCGTTACGGGTGTCGGTCAAGACTTCGGCCGGGCCCTCAAAGCAGAGCCGCGAGAGCGGAAACCCCAGGATCTCGTCGGCCTCGGCAAAGGTGTCGCGCGCTACCCGATAGGCCTGCGCCAGAGCCCTGCCCATACCGACACTCTGCGAACCCTGCCCCGGAAAAAGATAGGCACAAAGTTGCACTGGAGCTGCCGCCCTCTTCGCACTGATCCAGAAGAAAAGAAAGGGGACATGGGTACGCCCCAGATCCCCCTCCCCTGGCCCCTGTCACCCTAACTGCTGGGGCCCACGGGCATGACCACGACTTCCCGGTGGTGGCTAGTTTCGCCTGGTGGACATATCACGCCCTTTCTGAAGTGCCTGATATGTCCACCAACTCGATCAACCCTGGCCACCACTCCTGGTCCCGTTCAATGTAAGCCTCGTACTGACCGTTCTGCTGGGGGTTGCCACACCAATAACAACCTGGCCCCTGCTACTTCTTCTCCTCCATGGTCAGGATCGTTTCACCCTTATAAGTGCCGCACTCTGGACAGACATGATGCGGCCGACGCAGCCTGCCGCATTGCGGGCAACGCACCAAATGGATGGCAGGCAAAGCATCATGAGCCCGCCGGCGATCACGGCGGGCCTTAGAAAGCTTTCGTTTCGGAAGCGGTGGCACGATTATACTCCTTCACACATGAATTGATGCTTCCCTTGGGCGACCACAAGGGTCGCCCCTACATCGGGCGACTACGATGAGCGACTCCCCGGGCCTTCGCTGCGCACGCCCCACATACCTCGTCCTATGGCTCACGCTCCAACAAGGCAGTCAGGGCTGCCCAGCGTGGGTCTGGCTCGGGCTGACAACTACAAGCCCCTTGATTCAGGTTTTGGCCGCAGATCGGACACAGGCCCCGACAGTCGGGCCGGCACAACACCTGGACAGGCTGAGCCAGCAACACGTCCTGGCGTAGCACCTCACGCAGGTCCAAGATGTGGTTTTCGCTGATCCAGAGGGCCTGGTCATCCTCCTCGGGCGTGATCGGCCGGCCCGTGGCGATGCTTACAGTAGGCACGAAGACCTCTTCTAACTCCACCTGCAACAGCACCGTCACGGGTTCCAGGCACCGCGCGCAAGGCATCGTGGCCTCCACATGGAGGGTGCCCTGCACCAGAACCCCCTCGCTGACATGCATCAGCCGTACTGAGCCGGTGAGAGTAGTGTCCGGCGCGTCCTCTGTCTGGGCCAGGTCGGGGACCAGGCGGCGCAAGCTCGCCACCACCTCCCCATCGCGGGTTGCACCGATAGGCTCTTTTAGCAGTTGAGCCACGTTGAAAGTCAGATTGTCAATCACGGCCATCTACCTTGGGAGCTTGCACAGCGATTGAACACAAGCCACGACATGTAAGGTTGGGTGATAGGCTACTCCCCCGGCTTTCGCTACACACGCCCACCTTGCTGCGGTACTGCTATCCATACGCCAAGGAGCTATTATAGGGGACAGGGGAACCCCTGTCAAAATCCACCGCCTTCCGCTTGCGCCTCGTTCTCCTGGGCCAACACACGCTGCCCGGCCTGCACCTCACGCAACAGCCGCTGCAACCGCGCCTCCAGGGCACTTAGCTGGTCAATCACGTAGCGGTTGGCATCGGCGCGCAACCTGGCCGCGTTGCGTTCCGCCTCATTTTGGATCTCGCGCGCCCGCTGACGGGCGGCCTGGACCACTCCATGTTCATCCAGCCGGCTGTTGACTTGAGCCTGCGCCTCTTCCAAAATGCGTCGGGCCTGGGCCCGTGCATCAGCCAGGATCCGCTCGCGTTCGCTGGCAATCCGCTGACCCAGGCGCACCTCATCAGGTACGGCAGCGCGCATCTCTTCGATCAGCGCGCGCAACTCAGCCTCGTCCAGCAGCACCTTGCCGGTCAGGGGCACCCGGACGCCGCGCTCCAGTAACTCTTCCAGTTGATCAACCAAGGCTAACATAGTCCAGGCGCATCTCCTCTCTGAGTCGGCACCCCGCCTGAGCCGGGCCAGGCGCCTCTCTGCAAAGTTGACCAGCCTCAATCATGCGAGGCAACCAGGGGCGCCACCCCGTGAAAAGGGTGGCCAGCCTCGGCAAAGCGAGCCTTCAGGGCAGCCTGCACCACCTCAGGCGCCAGGCCGGAGATGTCGCCCCCCAGAGCCGCCACTTCCTTGAGCACGGTCGAGCTCAGAAAAGTGTACTCCAGGCTGGTCATAAGGCTGACGAACTCGATATCGGGCGCCAGCTTCTTATTGGTCAACGCCATCTGAAACTCGAACTCAAAGTCCGAGATGGCCCGCAGACCCCGTACCATGACCGAAGCCCCGATCTGGCGGGCAAACTCCACCGTGAGGCCGCGATAGGATGCCACCCGCACGTTGGGAAGATGGGCCAGGGCCTGACGAGCCAGGGCTATCCGCTGAGGCGTGTCAAATAGCAGGCTCTTCGGGGGGCTGTCGTAGATGCCGATCACCAGCTCATCAAACAGGTTGGCAGCGCGGGTGGCTATATCTATGTGGCCGTTATGAATCGGGTCAAAAGTGCCGGGATATAGAGCACGGATCATTGCCTGTCTTCACCTCAACTGAGATCCCCGCCCCCCTTCCAGAAGGCGCTGACCTGGGCGGCCAGAAGCCGATGCTCAGGGCGGGAGAGATTTGGGTCGGCTGCGAAAAGTTTGTGAGCTGCAGCCCGGGCCTGCTCCAGGGTGCGCAGGTCGCCCAGGCTGGCTGTCCGCAGCGGGGGCAGTCCACTCTGGCGCGTGCCGAAAAAGTCACCAGGCCCGCGCAGTTCCAGGTCGATCTGCGCCAGGGCAAACCCATCGTTACTCTCCTCCAGGGCCTGGAGCCTCCTCACGCTATCCCCTTCGTTGGCATCCGAAATCAGGATACAGTATGAAGGATAGGGGCCGCGACCAACCCGTCCCCTGAACTGATGCAGTTGGGCCAGGCCAAAGCGCTCTGCCCCCTCGATCAGGATCACCGTAGCATTGGGCACGTCTATGCCCACCTCGACAACCGAGGTGGCAACCAGGATGTGCAACTCACCCGCGCTGAAGGCGCGCATGACCGCGTCCTTCTCCTCGCTCCGCAGCCGACCGTGGAGCAACCCCACCCGCAGCTCAGGGAAAACCTGGCTTTGGAGGCGAGCATGCTCCTCGACAGCCGCCTTGGCCTCGCCCTGGTCTCCAGCTTCCACCAAAGGATAAATGATGAAAGCCTGACGTCCGCTGGCCACCTGGCGCCGGATGAAATCATAAGCGCGCTCCCGTTGATGGGAAGGTAGCCATTTGGTCTTCACCGGAGTACGGCCGGCGGGCATCTCGTCAATCACGGAGATGTCGAGGTCGCCGTAGATGGTCAGGGCCAGAGAGCGGGGGATGGGGGTAGCGCTCATCACCAGTACATGAGGCTGCACCCCTTTCTGGCGCAGCGCAGCCCGCTGCGCGACCCCGAACCGGTGTTGTTCATCCACAACGGCCACGGTCAGCTCGCGAAAGGTGATATCCTCCTGGATGAGCGCATGGGTGCCCACGGCCACATCTATCTCCCCGGCTGCCAGCGCTGCCAGGGCCGCTTCCCGCTCGGCCCGCCGCATGCTGCCGGTGAAGAGCTGGATGCGCACAGGCCGACCGGCGACAGGGTGGGCCAGGCCGGCTAACATGGCACCAAACGAACGGGCGTGCTGCTCGGCCAGGATCTCTGTGGGAGCCATGATGGCCCCCTGGGTGCCATTGGCCACGGCCACCCACAAAGCGGCAGCCGCCACAGCGGTCTTGCCCGACCCTACATCTCCCTGCAACAAGCGGCTCATCGGCCGAGGGCTGGCCAGGTCGGCTGTGATCTCTTGCAATGCCCGTTGCTGGGCCCCGGTCATGCTGAACGGCAAGCTGGCCAGCAATGGCGCCAGCACCTGGGGATCGGCCCGCAGCGGACGGGCAGGCAGGTCGCGAACGAGCTTGCGCTGCCGTAGCATGCCCAACTGCAACAGGAAAAATTCATCGAAACTCAGCCGGCGATGCGCAGCCTCCAGCAACTCCCGCGTATCAGGGAAGTGGATCTGGGTCAGGGCCTCGCTGAGGCGCAGCAGCCCTGCCTCCTGGCGCACACTTTCGGGCAGGAAATCGGGCACGTTCTGAGCCCAGGCATCCACCGCCTTCTTCATCATCAGGCGCAGCCAACGAGCCGTAATGCCCTCGGTGAGCGGGTAGATTGGCACCAGGCGGCCCGTGCTGACCTGGCGTTTCTCCAACGGCTCAAACTCGGGGTTGCGCATGAGCAGACGATCGCGAAAGCTTTCCACCCGTCCGCTGAACGCATAGGCGCGCCCCGGCCGCAACCTGCGCTCCACGTATGGGTTGAACCAGGTCATCTGCATTTCGCCGGTTCCGTCGCCCACCACAGCGTTGATTATCCGGCGCTGGTCCCCGATGGTGCGCCGCTCCACCTGCCATACGGTGCCGATCACCGTAACCTCTTCGCCGTAACGCAGCCTGTCTATGGTGCGCAGTTGGCTGTAATCCTCATAGCGCCGCGGCAACAGGTAGAGCAGTTCGCCCACAGTGCGTACCCCCAGCCTGGCCAGCCTGGCGGCCAGGCTGGGCCCGATGCCAGGCAGCCGCGTGACCGGTGCGTCGAGGCCCAGGGCCGGGTAGGACTGGGGCACCTCGGGTTTCGTGGCCGCCGGAATAGCCTGGGCCGGTACCGGCTCGGGCGGGGGTTCGCGCGCGGCCGGCGCCGACGGCCTGGCCGGGGCAGGGGATGTAGGTCGAGCCTCCCTCCGGGCATCCTGAGGCAGCACGCCCAGGTCGGCCGCGGCCTGTGGTGCGGCCGGCTGAGGGGGTTGCTCTGGAACGGGTGCCGCCAGCACAGGCGAGGAATCGGCAGCGCCTGCGCCGCCCGAAGTAGCTTCCTGGAGGCGCCGCTCAATCTGATCAATGATGCGCTGGCGAGCCGCCACATCTTCAACGGCGCAATAGCCCAGCAAGAGGGCCACGATCTCGCGCACGGCCGCATGGTTTGGGCTGGCCGCAAGGGCGTCCGACTCCCAACGGCTGGCGAACTTATCCAGCCCCCCGATCACCGCCTTATTACGGTAGCCCTGTTGGCGTTCTAACGCCAGCACCTTCAGCAGGCGAGAGAAAGGGTCATGCGAGCTCGGCACAGCCATCAGCGCATACCTTCGTAAACGATCACACCCATGGCTCGGGGGCCGATATGCACCCCCAACGATGGAGGATAGCCGATTACCGGGAACTCGCGCTGGGGATAGACGAGCTCGAGACGCTCAAGCAATTGAGCGGCTTCGGTTTCGAAATCGTGCTGCAACAAGTACATCTGCTCAATGCGCGAGAATTCCACGATAAAGTTGTATAGCTTGTCCACGGCGCGGGTATAACTGCGCACCTTTTCAATGGGCAACAGGTCGCCATCCTCCATCAAGGCAAACGGCTTCAGCCCCAACATGGTGCCCAGCAGCGTTTGAGCCGGCCCCAGGCGCCCCCACGCTTCCAGATACTCCAGGGAGTCCGAAAAGAAGAGCGCGTACATGTGGGGTATCATGCCTCGCACGATGCGGATAATCTCTTTCTGCGGCGCACCTTCCGCCGCCGCCTTTGCCGCGGCCTCTACAATCAGGCCCAGGCCCACAGAAGTGGTAGCCGTATCCAGCACCACAATCCGCTGGTGTCCCATGAAACCTTCGGCTGCCAGACGAGCCACCTCGCTGATATCGTTCAAACCACTAGACACATGAATACACACGATCCGGTCGGTGGCCTGGCCCAGCCGCTCGAAGAGCCCCCTCATATAGGCGACGGAAGGTGCCTCCACCGAGACATTCTTGGAATCCTGGGCCAGCTTTCGGAAGAAGGTCTCATCGGTCAGGTTGACACGTTCCTGATAGACTTGCTTGCCAATGCGAACCCGCAGTGGCACAACTTCGATGCCCAATTCGTTGATCAGCTCGGGATTGGGAAAGTATGCGTTGCTGTCGGTAACTATCTTGACCTGTGCCACGATAACTCCTGCTGTTGGGCCTGCACAGCGATTGGGCACCCGTCACAAGATCCCAGGGCCAAGGGATGAGCGCTCCCCTTGAGTTCTCGCTGTGCATGCCTGGTGTTGAAATCGCCTTGTGGTGAGTCACTCCGCTGAGATAATATAATGATAGAATGGCTGTCCGCCGTTGATGAGTTCGATCTCCTGGTTGGGAAACAGCTCATTGAGCCGGGCACGCAGCCGCTCGGCTTCCTCTGGGCTGACCGGCTGGCCATAATACAGGGTGATCACCTCCAGCTCGGCAGCTCCCATCTGCTCCAACAGCTTCAGCACGACCTCCTCACTGCTCGAGCCTTTAGCAGTCAGAGTATCATTGAGCAGCCCAATGACATCCCCCGCTTTGATCTCTATGCCGTTGAAGTGCGCATCCTGCACCGCGACGGTCACCTCGCCGGTCTGGACGTTGTCCAGGGCGGCGGTCATCCGTTCGACATTGCGCGCCAGGTTCTGTTGCGGGTTGTATGCCAGCAGGGCACTGATCCCCTGGGGGATACTGCGGCTCGGCACCACGGCCACTGACTTGGGCTGACCTGAGGGCCCGGCCGAAGCGCCCAGGGCCTGGGCTTGCTGGGCTGCCATGATGATGTTGCCGTTGTTCGGCAAGATGATCACTTCCTGCGCAGGAAGCTGCTCAACCGCCGCCAACAGCTCCTGCGTACTTGGGTTCATGGTCTGGCCGCCGGAGACCACGATATGGGTGCCCAGGCTCTTGAACACCTCTGCCAGCCCTGCCCCAGACACGACCGCGATGATGCCTGGCCCTTCAATGGGCGGAACCGCAGGAAGTGGCGCCACGGCCGCCTGCCCTGTTCCTTTTGCGGGCAGGGTGGGTGGCACGGCCGCAGCCCTCTCTGGCCCGGCAAAGCGCGGTGGAAGCGGGTCATAGCCCCTGGGCATTTCTGGGATGTACATGTCGTCCATGTTCTCGACGATCACGTCGGTGACGAAGCCCAGGCTGACCGCGTAAGAGAGGACCACGCCAGGATCACGGACATGCACATGAACCTTGACCAGGTTCTCGTTGCCCTCGACCAACCCGCATTCGCCCATGGCGGTGATCCGTTGGCGGATGGCCTCGACATCCAACCCTCGGCCTTCAACCAGGAACTGCACGTCAAATCCATAGACCAGAGGCGGGAGCTCGCGCTGGCCCTTGATAGGGCGGGCCTGGGGCGGGGCTGGCACGGCTGGCGCCTCTGCCCGGGGCGGCGGGGCGATAAGCACTTCGCCTAACAGGGCCCGATACATGCCCTCCAGGATGAAATAGAGGCCCTTGCCGCCACTATCTACCTTACCAGCCTGGGCCAGCACTGGCAGCAGATTGGGCGTATTTGCCACTGCCTCATCAGCGGCTTTTAGGGCCCGCGCCATGACGAAGCGCAGATCGGGGTCCACCTCGGCCGCGTTCCGGGCAGCTTCTGCTGCCTCTCGCACAACGGTGAGGATAGTCCCTTCCACCGGCCGGCTGACACCTCGATAGGCGATCCGGCTGCCTTCCGTCAGGGCTTCGGCGAAGGCCGGGCCAGTGAGCACAGACTGCGCTTCCAGCTCGCGCGCCATCCCACGGAAGATCTGCGAAAGGATAACCCCCGAGTTTCCGCGCGCGCCCATCAAGGCTCCCTGCGCAGCCGCTTTGGCCACCTCGCCCACAGTCCAGCTATCCTGCGCCTCGATCTCCTGACACGCCGACCTCATTGTCAGCAACATGTTGGTGCCCGTGTCGCCATCGGGCACAGGAAAAACGTTGAGGGCGTTGACGATTTCGTGGTGGCGGTCCAGCCAGGCCAACCCTGCGTTCAGCAGGTCGCGAAAGGCAGGCCCATCCACAATGGGGCGTCCTGGCCCAGGCTCACCCTTTGGGCCTCCACCCCCAGATAGCGAGTCCTGCTCACCCCGCGGCTTGCTCTGCCCACCAGAGCCAGGTAGCACTACCAAGAACGGAATCCTCCCCCACAACTAAAAAAGAAGTGGAAGCCCCCTGGGCCATCCTACTTCACATCATTGGGCATACGCAGTCCCTGCACATGGACGTTGACCTCGGCAATTGGTATGCCCAGGGACTGCTCCAGGGCATACTTGACGCTATTCATCACCCCATGGGCCACTTCTGAAATCCGCGTGCCGTACTGGACGATCACGTAGAGGTCCACGATGACCTCGCCATCGCGCACGCGCACCTCAACCCCGCGGCCCCAGCGCTCGGGCTGGAGAAGATCAGCGAGCCCTCCGATCAGGTTCTTGCTGGCCACTCCCACCACCCCATAACACCGCAACACCGCATCCCCCGCGATGGCCGCGATGGCATGAGGTGAGATCTCGATACGACCCTGGGCCTTCTTCTCATTCATACCCACTTACCTCGCAGACCAACCCTTCGCGATGCTGTATCTGCCAACCGGCCGCCCTGCCGGCCTGGCACACACTCATCTCTATCGCTGCCCGGCCCTGGTTTTGCACAAATCATCCTGCTGTGGTAGGATAAAGCCCCTGTGGCCGGGCTCCTTAGTGGCTCGGTCACTTATCTGTTTGTGACAAGAGTGAGCAGGGGGTAATAATCCAATGGCAAGATGTTCAGTTTGCGGCAAAGGGCCACAGTTCGGGCATAATGTGAGCCACTCCATGCGCCATACCAAGCGGCGGTGGAATCCTAACATCCAGCGCGTGCGCATTGTAGAGGGCGGGGTCGAGAAGCAAATATACATGTGCACCAAGTGCATTAAGACACGCCAGAAGACGCGCTGATCTCTCCCCTGATCCTGTGGTCAGCAGCCGGCCTCCTTCAGGTCGGCTGTTTGTTTTCCTGGGCACGGCGCAGCGCGGCGATCCCCGCCGCCACACCGGCCGGATGTTGGAAGACTGCTGTGCCTGCCACCAGCACGCGTGCTCCCGCTGCCACCACCGCCGGGGCCGTTTCGCCGTCAATCCCCCCATCCACCTCGATGTCTACATTCAGGCCGGCTGCCTCAATCATGGCTGCCAGACGTGCCACCTTCTCGGTCATGGTAGGAATATAGTTCTGGCCACCAAAGCCCGGGTTGACGGTCATTACCAACACCTGATCCACGTAAGGCAAGATTTCCCGCACGCTCTCCAGCGGAGTGGCCGGGTTCAGGGTCACGCCTGGCCTGACCCCCAGTTCCCGGATCTGCTGCACAGTGCGGTGCAGATGTGGGCACGTTTCCACGTGCACGGTCAGGATATTGGCACCTGCCTTGGCAAAATCAGCCAGATAGCGCTCCGGAGCCTCGATCATCAGATGCACATCGAGGGGCAGGGCCGTCACCCGGCGCACCGCGGCCACCACAGGGGGTCCTACGGTAATGTTGGGCACGAAATGGCCATCCATCACATCCACGTGAATATAGTCAGCCCCTCCTGCCTCAGCGGCCTGGATGTCGGCAGCCAGATTGGCGAAGTTAGCGGCAAGGATAGACGCTGCGATCTTGATCAATGCCAGGCTCCTTGAACAGGCAACGCACCTCCATGGGTGCGCCGCTTGCCTGTGATGATACAACGGAACAGACAAAAAGGCAAAGCGTTCGGGGTGAATTCCGTCAGGCTGCAGCCTGATAGCATGTTTATCTCGAAGGCAGGATACGGCGTCGCAATTGGCCGCACCCGGCATCAATATCCAGGCCGCGGCGGCTACGCACGGTGGTTGGAATCCCGGCCTTCTCCAGGATCGCCTGAAAGGCCGCGACACGCGGTGGAGGGGAAGGGCAATAAGAAGAATGAGGTACCGGGTTCAGGGGGATCAGGTTGACGTGACACAACACCGCGCCGGTCGCGGCCCGCAAAGGGCGCAGCAGCCCGGCCAGCTCCCGGGCCAGTTCAGGGGCGTCATTCACCCCGTCTATCAGCGCGTACTCGAAGGTGACTCGGCGGTTGGTTCTGGCGATATAGTCCTGCACCGCCGCCATCAGTGCTGCGATGGGATACCGCCGGTTGACAGGTACTAACTGGCTGCGCAAGGTATCGTTGGGCGCATGCAGGCTGATAGCCAGATTGATCTGGCCGGCCGACACAGACGGGTGCAATGGCTCCTCTGTCATGCGCCGGATGCCTTGGGGCAGGCCAACGGTGGACACGGTGATGTGACGTGCCCCCAGCCCAAAACCGCGCGGATCGGTGATGCGTCGCAGTGCCTCCCATAGCGCTTCGAAGTTCGCAAACGGCTCCCCCATCCCCATCACGACAACGTGTGTCAGCCGACGGGCACTCCCGGCTCCGGATGTGGAAGCCAGGCTAGAAGCCCCGTCACCCTCGCCTGGCCTCTGACCGCCAGCATCGCGCAGCCAACGCGCGGCAGCCAACACCTGGGCCACGATTTCGCCAGCGGTCAGGTTGCGGGCCAGGCCACCCTGGCCTGTGGCGCAGAAGGCACACCCCATGGCGCAACCGGCCTGCGTGCTGATGCACACTGTGCGCCGGTCCCTGGCCGCTATGCCAGCCTCGTCGTAGAACATCAACACCGTTTCGATGGTAGCCGCCTCCGCAACCGGGGCATCCAGGACCGGCAGCCGGAACAGCCATTTGATAGTCTGGCCATCAGCCGAACGCTGCTCCAAGAGACGCTCCAGGGGATCTATAACCGTCAGCGCGGCCAGGCGTGCCCGCAGCTCCCCGGGCAGGTTGCTCATCTGGCGGGCATCGGTTGCCAGCTTGCGATATACCCAGTCCCAGATCTGGTCGGCCCGATAGCGCGGCTGACCCCACTCTGCCAGCAACCCGACCAGATCCTCGTAGCTGAGATCGAGGAGTGAGCTCACGCGGTCCATGCGCGCTTCACCCGAGCGGCAGTTGTGCCTGGCCGCTTTCCAGAGCCAGCAGCCGTGCCTTGAGGAGCAGGCCACCGGCGTAGCCGTGCAGGCCTCCATCGGCGCCAATGACGCGATGGCAAGGGATGATCAACGGGATGGGGTTGATGCTCAGCGCCACTCCCACCGCCTGAGCGGCGCCTACACCGCCAATCTGCTCTGCGATCCAGGTGTAAGTCCGCGTCTGCCCATAGGGGATGCGAGAGGCGGCAGCCCAGACGGCCAGCGCAAAGGGGTTATGGCCACGCAGGTCCAGTTCCACAGCAAATGTGCGACGCTCACCGGCCAGATATTCTCGTACCTGGCCGGCCACATCGCTCAAAAAAGGATCTGCTGGCGTCAGCGGCACCTCTGGATAGTGCTTGCGAACCTCAGCAAGCGCCTCATCGTGAGAGGGCACAGGCAGGGTCAGCAGCCTGAGCCCACGGCTTGAAGCCACCAACCCTATCCACCCCCAGGAGGCCCCCTCAGCAGCCTCTGGCGAGGTGGCATCGAAGAGTAGCGCCCGAAGCCTATCCGTCATGCCCAACTCCGCGTCCGCAACTTGCGCCATCGCTGGGGACAACCAGGGCGCTCAGTCGAAGCGGCCTCGGTGACGGGCCAGCCAGATGCGCCACACCATTTTCAGGAAGAGCCAGCTATCGCGAACGGTGCGGAAGTGGCTTACCTTCTCACCGTAAATCGTCTTGATAGGGATCCAGACCACCCGCAACCCGGCCAGTTGAGCCCGCAACAAGATCTCCACCTCCGCCTCAAAGCGGGAGGAGGTGGGCCGCACAATGCGCATCGCCTCCCGGCTCAGCAGGCGGTAGCCACACTGGTTGTCCGGGATATACTGCCCCATGGCCTTGCTCAGGAGCCAGGTTCCCACGCGGTTGCCAAACTGGCTCCTGCCGGGCATCTGAGAGAAATTACGCCGACCAATAACAATGTCGGCCTGGCCCGAACGAAAGGTGCGGATGAAAAGTGGTATCTCATCGGGGTCATGCTGGCCGTCGGCATCTATGGTGAGCGCCGCCTCTACTCCCCGCTGGACCGCGTAGTTAAAACCGGTGCTCAGCGCCTTGCCCTTGCCCTGGTTGACATTGTGTACCAACACCTTGGCGCCGGCCATCGCAGCAGCCGCGCCCGTGCCGTCGGTGGAGCCATCGTCAATGACAACCGCAGGAACATACTCGAGTACACGCCGCACCACATCCGTTATATAGCGTGCCTCATTATAGGCCGGTATCAAGGCGATAATCTCGCCAGCATGACGTGACATGGTTTCCTTCCCCCTTTTGGCCCGGCATGCGGCAAAGGCAGGCGCCAGAAAAATACCCCCGCTTGCAACTATCAAGCCTTCATCCCACCATTGCCAGTTTACCGCGGGAAGCGTCACGCGTCAAACCGTGCCGGCAAGCAAAAGCACGCCCTTCTCCCACATCAGGATAGCCCGCCGTTTGACAACTCTACCCCAAGGCGGCACAATAGGGATAGTGGCAAAGAAGCCTCTTCACAGGAGAAATCCCATGAGCTTGATGCGGACCACCCTCATCGCCCTTTCCAAGAGCACGGCCCTGCGCGATCTTATCGTGCAGGTACCTGTCACCCGCTCCATGGCCCGCCGCTTTGTGGCCGGCGAAACCCTGGAGCAGGCCCTCTCGGCTGTGCGCCAGCTCAATATGGCCGGCATGCTGGCCACGCTGGATCATCTAGGCGAAAATGTCACCAGCGCCACCGAAGCTGCAGCCGCCGCCGATGAATACCTGAGAGCCCTGGAAGCCCTGCACAGGATGGGAGCCCACTGTAACGTCTCCCTTAAGCTCACTCAGATGGGGCTCGACCTGGACGAGGAGTTATGCTATGCCAACGTCCGTAAGATCGTGAGCAAGGCCGCCCTCCTGGGCAACTTCGTGCGCATTGACATGGAAGGCTCTCCCTACACTGGCCGCACTATTGCGCTATACCGGCGCTTGCGCAAAGAATTCAACAACGCAGGCATTGTGATTCAGGCCTATCTCCATCGCAGCCGGGCCGACGTCACCTCTCTGATCGCCGAAGGGATTGGCCACTTTCGGCTGTGCAAAGGCGCCTATGACGAGCCGGCGCAGATCGCCTACCGAGACCGGGCGAAGGTTACCGACGAGCTGAACGAGCTGATCCACCTCTGTCTGACACCCGAGGCGCGGGCCAAGGGCACTTACGTTGCCGTAGCCTCGCATGACGAGGCAGTTATCAACTTCACGCGCGCCTACGCCTACCAACACGAGATCCCACCCACAGCCTACGAGTTCCAGATGCTGTACGGCATCCGCCGCGAACTGCAGACGGACCTGGTGCGCCGAGGCTATCGGGTGCGCGTTTACGTGCCGTACGGCACCCACTGGTACCCTTACTTCATGCGGCGTCTGGCCGAGCGGCCGGCAAACCTGCTCTTCTTCCTGCACGCCCTGGTGGGCGACTGACTGGCGATCTTGCTCATAGAACTTGGGCCGATGCCCTGCATTTCAGCCGCGACCAACTCTCGGAGCGGGTTTTAAGCAGCAAAGTAGACAGCCAGCACCATACAATACCTCTCGCGAAAGGAATTGCTCCATGACCAGCACTTCAGGTGCAAACAGCGCTTACACTTCGGCACAAGAGGCCCACAGCCGGCCTCTGCAGGGCAGGTGGGCCCTGATCCTGGGCGCTTCCAGTGGTTTTGGCGCGGCCACCGCACGTGCGCTGGCCGCGGCTGGCATGAACATCGCCGGCGTGCATCTTGACCTGCGCGCCACCTTGCCCGCAGCCAGGGCTGTGATTGCCGACATCGAGGCCACCGGAGCGCGGGCGCTCTTCTTCAACACCAATGCTGCCGACCCCGACAAGCGGACCGCCGTGCTGGACGAGCTGGCCAAAGCCCTGGAGCCGGGCCAATATATCCACGTCTTCATGCACTCGCTGGCATTTGGCACCTTGCTCCCCTACATCGCAGACGAGCCGGAAAAGGCAGTCAGCCAGGCTCAGATGGAGATGACCCTCAACGTGATGGCCCACAGCCTGGTATACTGGACACAGGACCTGGTGCGCCGTGGGTTGCTGGGCCGCGGCAGCCGCATCTTCAGCATGACCAGCGAGGGCAGCAGACGGGCGGTTCCTAACTACGGGGCCGTCTCGGCAGCCAAGGCCGCGCTGGAAGCCCACACTCGTCAGCTTGCCCTGGAGCTGGGCCCGCGCGGCATCCTGGTCAACTGTATCGAGGCCGGCGTCACCGATACCCCGGCACTGCGCAAAATCCCCGGCCACGAGATGATGATAGAGGTGGCGTTGCGTCGTAACCCCAGCGGCAGGCTGACCACCCCCGAGGATGTGGCGGCCACCATCGTCGCCCTCAGCCACCCGGACATACAGTTCATCAACGGCTCGACGATCTTCGTTGACGGTGGTGAGGCGGTGGTAGGATAAGATGGCAACTTATGAGACCGTCATTGGGCTGGAGGTGCACGCCCAACTCCTGACCGAGTCTAAGATGTTCTGTGGCTGCAGCGCCGCCTATGCTGCTGCGCCCCCCAATACCCATGTCTGTCCCGTGTGCATGGCCCTGCCTGGCACGTTACCTGTCATCAACCGCGCCGCGGTGGAAAAGGCGATCATGGCCGGGCTGGCATTGCACTGTACCATTGCCACCCATTCGGTTTTCGCGCGCAAGAACTACCACTACCCCGACTTGCCCAAGGGCTACCAGATCAGCCAGTATGAACTGCCCCTCTGTCGCGCTGGCTGGCTGGAGATTCCGGGGGATGCCGGGCCCAGGCGCATCCGCATCGCGCGCGCCCACCTGGAGGAGGACACCGGCAAGCTGCTCCACGTCGCCGGCTACAGCTTGCTAGACCTCAACCGGGCCGGCGTGCCGCTCCTGGAAATCGTCACCGAGCCAGACCTGCGCTCGCCCGAAGAGGCTTATGCCTACCTCACCAGGCTCCAGCAGATCCTGCGCTATCTGCGCGTCAGCACGGCCGACATGGAGAAGGGTGCCATGCGCTGCGAGGCAAACGTCAGCGTGCGGCCAGCCGGCCAGGAAGCACTGGGCACCAAAGTTGAGATCAAGAACCTCAACTCCTTCCGCGCCGTGAGGCTGGCCCTGGAATACGAGGTGGCCAGGCAGAGCGCGCTGCTGGAGCAGGGCCAACCCGTGGAGCAGGTGACCATGGGATGGGACGAGGCACGGGGCTGCACCGTTGTACAGCGCAGCAAAGAATCAGCCCACGACTATCGCTACTTTCCCGAGCCCGACCTGCCTCCGCTGGAGGTCAGCCCGGAATGGGTGGCCGAGATACGCAGCCGGTTGCCCGAACTGCCAGAGGCCAAGCTTGAGCGCTTTGTCAGGGAGCTAGGAGTGGATCCCCGTGAGGCTGCTGTACTGACGGAAGACCGCGCGGTGGCCGAGTATTATGAGGCAGTGGTGGCGCAGGCCAGGGCCCTTAGGGCCGATATCACCCCCTCTGTGGTGGCCCACTGGGTGGTAGGAGAGCTATTTCGCGCCATGAACGAAAAAGGGGTGGGAATCGAAGCAGTTCAGATCACCCCTGACGCCTTTGCCGAACTGCTGGGCCTGGTTGCCGCCGGCCAGATCAACCTCCAGAGCGCCAGGCGGGTTTTCGACATCATGTTCGAGAGCGGCCGCCGGCCCGCGGCCCTGGTACAGGAGTTAGGGCTGACCCAGATGAGCGATGCTGATGCCCTGGCCGCCGTCGTGGCACGCGTGGTAGCACAGTATCCCGACGAAGTCACGAAGTACCGGGAAGGCAAACTCACTGTCTTCAACTGGCTGCTTGGGCAGGTGATGCGAGAGACGCGCGGCAAGGGGAACCCAGCCATCATCCGCCAGTTGCTGGAGGAAGCCTTGCGCTAAAGAGAAGCCCAGCGACCAGGGTAGCCGCGAGCCTCAATATGCGGTGATCTCACCCCCCGACATCTGCCGGGGCCGCCTGTCCAGGTCCAACGGGTGGTCCGTCCCTGGCAATATCTGCCCATCCACCGAATAAGGCCCCACCGTAGACCAGTAGCCAGGTCCCCCTTCCGCTCGGAAATCAAGCCCCACGATGGCCTTCGCGCCCTTGTACCCGTACAGCCAGGGGACAATCATGCGCAGGGGCGCGCCATACTTCGCCGGCAGCAGATCGCCGTTCATATGGGTCACGAAGAGCGCGCCCGGCTTCTCGAGTTCCGCGATCGGTAGCACCTCCCAGTATCCGTCAGCACACGTGAAGTGCAGATGGGTGGCACCCGGCATTGGCCTCACCAGCGCGGCTAACACGCTGTAGGTAAAGCCCGCCCACCTGGCCCGGCTCGACCAGCATTCTACACACTTCATGCGTGTGTCCTGCTCCTGCCGCGGCAACTGAAGGATCTGGTCCAGGCTCAGTGTCATGGGTGTTTCCACCAGCCCACCGATGAGCAGCTGCCAGGTGGCCGGATCGGGGGCCGGGAACGGCTTGAAGTAACGCACGTAGAACCCTGGGAGGTTCTCGTTGCGGAGGATCGTTCCTGGTGCCGCCCTGCCCAGCGCGGTCGTGGCAATGGTGGGCCTGGGAGTAGGAGATACGTCCGCCAATGTGGGGGTCACAGCGGCAACAGGAGACGGGGTAGTAGAGGCGCAGGCGGAGGCCACAGTGCTGGCCATCCCTGCCAGGGTCAGGTTGAGAAAAGATCGGCGGTCCATAGTCTGGCTCCATAACTATTCAGCGGTGACTGGCAGGGGATGGTTCAAAATTAGTTAACACTTTCTGCCCCTCGGGCCCTCACTGCCCCTCACCCCCCCTGTCCCTCTTTTCCCGGCAAATGGAACCATCCCCACAAGCGAAGCCATGATAGCATCATGGACGCGCCTGGAGAGTGGGTTTGCTTACACTACGGGATCATTAGCCGGCGGCTTCTTGCTGGCCAGGGGCCAACTCTAACGCCCGATCCCATTCCTCCAGCAGCGCGGGTAGTTCGGCCAGGCTTTGAATACGCGCGTCGGGAACGATCTCGGGGTCCTCTTCCGCCCGATAGGGGGAGGCGACCAGTACGGCACGCATGCCTACCTTTTGGGGCCCGGCCACATCTACATCGAGCTTATCGCCTACAAATACAGCTTCAGGCGGTGCCACATCCAGCGCATCCAGCGCCTGGCGATAGATGTTGGGATGTGGCTTGACAATGCCCGCCACGCAGGAGTAGATGCGCACCGGCAGATACTCCAGCAGGCCGAAGCGCTCCAGGTCGGCATCATGCAAAGCGGGTGACCAGAAGGTGTTGGAGACCAGCCCCATGGCCCGGCCCTGCGCTGCCAGGCAAGCCAACACCTGACGCGGGTTTCCATCTACCGGTTTGACTACCGAGGAGATGGTGTTGTAATAGGCGGCCATGCCGGCCTCCCATACTTCCGGCGGAAGGCGAATGCCCACCGCCTCCAGACCATCGCGGATAATTGTCTCCGCGCTATTGGCATAACGGGCGCGGCGCGCTCTCGCCTCCATCGCCGCGGCCATGCGCGCCACAGCGCGGATGGCCAGTTCTGGGTCGCGGACCTTGACGCCGGCCCTGGCGGCCACCTCGAACATGGCACGCAACCCCAGCGCGTTCAACCTGTCAAAGGAGTACTCAGGCGGTTGTTCATAATGCAAGAGTGTGCCGCCCAGGTCAAAGAGAACTACTTGAATGGCAGGCATACACCTCTTACTCCTCGAGACCGCTTTCAAGACGATGATGGCCCAGATATCTCAGCACTTTGCGCAGGTTGGTGGCTACCGATTCCGCGGTATCTACCACCAGCCGGCGGTCGGTGAGCCGTTCGAACTGCGCGCGCTCACGCTGATAGGTCGCCCAATCGCGAGTCCGAAACGCCGGCGCATCCGGGCCCCGGCCCTCCACGCGCTGGCGCAGCAGCTTTTCATCGGTGCAAATGCACTCGATGAGACGCAGATCTGCCCGCACAGCCCGCGCCAACTGCTTGACTTTATCGCGGAAAAGCTGATACGCGGCCGGGCTGTCGAGCACCACCGAAAGGCCCAGGGTCAGGTTATCGCGCGCCAGGCTCACCAGTAACTCGTAGGAGAGGGGGCCAGCCAGCTTCTCCCCCTGCTCCACCTTCAGCTCCGCAGCCTGGGCCAGGATACACTCCTTGATCGTATCCTTGTCCAGGTAAACTGCGGCCAGCTCGCGCGCCACAGCCCGCGCCAGGCTGGTCTTGCCTGTGCCAGGCAGGCCGGCAAAAACGATCAATTGTGGATCGGGCGACATGGCAACCCCCATCACCCCCGGCCGAGCGCGGGATCGAAGAAGCCGCCATGCAACCAACTAAAAGCCAATACCCAGCCAGCCCAGGACTGAGACGAGCAGCGGCGCCACAAAGATGGCCGGCAACAGGTTCGCTGCCCGAATGCGCTTGATGTCCAGAAGAAGAAACGCGATACTCAGGATCACCACGCCCCCTGTAGCAGTCATTTCCACCACCCAGGGGGTCTCACGCGTCACCCCGCCCAAGGCCGCGCCGAACAACATGGCCAGCAGGCTCAGGCCACCCTGATAACTCAAGACGGTGCCAGCCGACAGGATAACCCCTGCACCCAGGGAGGCTGCCAACGCCATTGAGGCGAAACCGTCCAGGAGCGACTTGACCGCCAGCAGCGTATGGTCCCCCATCAGCCCATCCTGGATCGAACCCACCACAGTCAACGGGCCGACACAGAATACCAGGCTGGCCGTCACAAAGCCCTGTACCATGCCAGGCCGGCCGGAAGTCGTCCCATCCTCCTGGCCCGACCGGCCCAGCCGCGCCTCGGCCCACTTCCCCACCCGCTCCAGGGCATCCTCAATGCCCAGCACCTCCCCCAGGATGCCGCCGATCAACACGCTGAACAGGGGGATTAGCACATTGCGCGTGGTGATGGCCATGCTGGCACCGATCACCAGGGTCATCAAGCCCAGGCCATGGAGCACGGTTTCCCTCACCCTATCGGGCAAACGGTTGCCCAGGATCGTGCCGATGGTGCCCCCGGCAATGACCGTTGCAACGTTGATCAAGGTTCCAGTGATCATGGAAGTATTATATGCCAAACAGAGCCGGCCGCACGACGGACCGCGCTTCACCTGCCGGCCGGAGCTGCGACCACCTCCAGACGCCGCGGCAGGACCTCTATCTCAAGACGACGGGCATCGGTACGATAGATCTCCCCGTCCAGGTGCACCGGGATGCCGGCCGGCGCCTCCAGGATCACATGAGAGGTGCGCTCGATCTTGACGTACCGCTTCTGATGAATGTGAGTCCCACGCAGAAACTGCGGCAGCAGCCACAGGGTGATCAGCGGGTTGGGGCTGTCGGCCAGGACCAGGTCCAGCTCGCCATCGTCGGGTTGCGCCATAGGTGCAATCTTGAACCCCCCACCGCTGCGTCCGCCGTTGGCCACCGAAGCCAACAGCAGCGGACGGGTCTCGACGCGGCCGTTATAGTGCAGGGTGATCAGAGGTGCCCTGGTATACTGGGGGACCACCCGCAGGACTGCCACCAGGTATAGCAACAATCCCTGCAGGCGCCGGATCTTCAGGCTTTCCACCGCGGTGGCAGCCTCGAAGGCACCTCCCAGGTGGTTGTGGAAGATCTCCACCCGGCCATGCTCATCGCTGACCCGCCCCAGGTCGAGCAGCCGACGGTGGTCGGCCAGGAGCAGTCGGCAGGCGCGCTCCGGCTCATTCTCGGGCACACCCAGCCGCCAACAGAAGTCGTTGCCCGTGCCCACAGGCACCACGCCCAGAGCACCGACTGGCCTGCCGGCGTCCCACTTCCCCTGCTCCTGAGCGGCCCGCACCAGGCCGTTCACGATACCGTGCGTAGTGCCATCGCCGCCCACCCCCACTACCACCTCGTACCCATGCAGCGCGGCATCATAGGCCAGCCTGGGCACCTCCTCAGGAGCACGGCTCTCGCTCAGCTCATAGGACACGCCCGCCTCTTTGAACACCTGCTCGACAACAGCCCTGGCATGCCGGCCCCGGCCCCGGCCGGCCACAGGATTGACAATGATCCTATATGAAGGCATGGACTCTCCCCCGCCATGGTGTCAACTTACAGGAGTTACGCACTTTAGAGCGTATCGCCCCATCCCCCTACCCCTTTCCCCGTCCCTTGCGGGGGAGGGGGGTCGAGATTAGGGGTATTCTGGGCGGCGAAGCCGCCCAGAATACCCCTATCAAAGGATTCCCCCGCTCCCGATTGGGGGCGGGGGCCAGGAGGTGGGGGTACCGCGTAGTGCAACTGCGTAACTCCTATCAACTCAAGGGTACGCCGCGCTACCGGAGAGGAACATATTCAACCTCACGCAGGATGTGCGGACCAATATAAGGACTAAGAGCGTGTCGAAAAACGCTCGTAGTAGGGGCTCGTAGTAGGGGCACAGCGTCGCTGTGCCCCTACAAGCCCCTACGAGCGAATTCTCAGACATGCCTTAAGGATAACAGAAGATTGCTATTGGGGCAAGCGCCACATCCGAGCTTCTGGTTTTGTGCTTTCCCACAGTATAATAGCCACTTGTAGCAGCGACTTCATGCGGAGGGAGAGCAAGGCGCGTGCGAGTTGTCATGTTATCCAAGGCGCTGGTAACCGCCACCTATCGCCGTAAGCTGGAGGAGCTGGCCAGCCTGCCCGGTATCGAGCTGACGGCCATCGTGCCGCCAACCTGGCGCGACCGGGGCGGGGAAGCCCGCCTGGAGCCCGGCCACACTGCCGGCTACACCCTACTCGTGGCGCCTCTGGCCTTTAACGGCCAGTACCACCTGCATTTCTACCCCACCCTGGGTCGGCTGTTGCGCCAGTTACGCCCCGACGTGCTGCATGTAGACGAAGAGCCCTACAACCTGGCCACCTGGCATGCGCTGCGCCTGGGCCAGGCCGTGGGCGCGCGCGGGCTCTTCTTCACCTGGCAAAACCTGGAGCGCCGCTATCCCTGGCCCTTTTCCCACTTTGAAAGGAGCAATTACCGCCGCGCCGCCTACGCCATCGCCGGCAACCAGGGGGCTGTCAGCGTGCTGCGAGCCAAGGGCTATCGGGGACCTGTTGCCGTCATCCCGCAGTTTGGTGTTGACCCGCACATCTTCGCACCGCAAAAGATGAGGGGTTCAACGGATGGGGATGTGATGATCGGCTATGCGGGCAGGTTGGTGCCGGAGAAAGGGGTGGAGCTGCTCTTGCGCGCCTGTGCCGGCCTGCCGCGAACCGGTTGGAGGTTGGCCATCCTGGGAGATGGCCCGGATAGGGCCAGGCTGGCCAGAGTTGCCAGCGAGTTGAACATTGCCGATCAGGTGCGTTTCTGGGGCCACCTCCCCTCCGCGCAGATGCCCCGCTTCTATGCAGAGATGGATATACTGGTGTTGCCCTCGATCACCCGCCCTAACTGGACGGAGCAGTTTGGCCGGGTGCTGATTGAGGCGATGGCCTGTGGCGTGCCGGTCATCGGGTCCGATGCCGGGGCAATCCCCCATGTCATTGGGGACGCAGGGATAATCGTCCCCCAGCAAGATGTCATGGCGCTGCGGGATGCCATTGCGGAGCTGGCTGGAGACCCCGCGCGGCGGGCTGAACTCGCCGCTCGGGGCCGACAACGTGTCCTGGACCACTACACCCAGGCCCGCATCGCAGCTGCTACCTACCAGGTATACCAGGCCATCAAAGGATTCCGCCCGCCCCCGCTTGGGGGCGGGAGCTAGGGGGCTTACAAGTGTAGGTTTTTGCCAGAAGGCCCGGACGTAAACGTCCGGGTTGAAAGAGCGAAGCCCTGCGGGCTAAGTATCCAGCCCCGAAGGGGCTTTGCTCTCTTAGCCCGGCGATTTATCGCCGGGCAGCCTCCCAACCCTGCAAAAACCTACCCTTGTGAGGAGCTAGGGGGTGGGGGTACAGCGTAGTGCAACTGCGTAACTCCTGTAAATGATGAGCAATCTACAAAACTCAGAAGGAGCCTACCATGCGTGTTCAATCCCTCTGTGGTCCCTGGCAATTCCGCCAGGTCGGCACAAAAGAATGGTTACCAGCCCAGGTGCCCGGCGGTGTTCACACTGACCTCCTGGCCCTGGGCCGCATCCCCGACCCCTTCGTGGGAGACAACGAGAAACGCGTCCAATGGGTGGCTGAAAGCGACTGGGAGTATCGCCGGGTTTTCACCCCAGACCCCACCCTGCTGGCCGAAGAGCGCGTCTACCTGGTCTGCGCGGGGCTGGATACCCTGGCGGAGGTACGGTTGAATGGCCATCTGTTGGGCCAGACCGACAACATGTTCCGCCGTTACGAGTGGGAGGTCAAATCCCTCCTGAAGCCTGCGGAAAACGAACTCCTGATCACCTTCCGCTCGCCGGTGAAGTATGTCACCGCGCGGCAGGCTGAACGCCCGATGTACGGTGTCAGCCAGGCCATCGCCGGTGGGCCGCATCTGCGCAAGGTGCCATGCCAGTTCGGCTGGGACTGGGGGCCCCAGTTGCCGCCCATAGGCATCTGGAAAGAGATCAGCCTCCAGGGATACAGCATTGCCCGCCTGGCCGATGTACACCTGCGCCAGCAACACGCGCAGGGGGCTGTGACCGTCGAGGCCAGGGTGGCCACCGAACGGTGGCAGGAAGAGCCATTGGCTGCCACCCTCACTATCACCGCGGCCGACGGGACCACCTTTACCGACACCTGCGAGATCACAAACGGCCAGCCTGTGGTGTTGCGCAGCCAGATCAGCAACCCACAGCTTTGGTGGCCCAACGGCTACGGCGACCAGCCGCTCTATGCCGTCGCCGTTGCCCTGAGCAGGACAACCCCCACCGCAGAGCTTGATCGCCTCTCCTACCATATTGGCCTGCGCACCCTGGAGCTGCGCCAGGTACAGGACCAGTGGGGCCGCTCCTTCCAGTTCGTGGTCAACGGCGTGCCCATCTTCGCCAAGGGCTCCAACTGGATCCCGGCCGACTCCTTCCCCACCCGCATCAGCGACGCCCACCTCGAGCACCTGATCCGCTCAGCCGCCGAGGCGCATCAAAACATGCTGCGCGTATGGGGGGGCGGCTTCTATGAAGAGGACCGCTTCTACGACCTCTGCGATCGCTACGGCATCCTGGTCTGGCAAGACATGATCTTCTCGTGCAGCACGTATCCCATGGATGAGCCGGCCTTCCTGCAAAATGTCGAGGAGGAGATCAGGCAGAATGTGCGCCGGCTGCGCCATCGTGCCAGCCTGGCCCTGTGGTGCGGGAACAACGAGATGGAATGGGGTTGGGCGAACTGGGGCTGGAATCGGCCCGAATTACAGGACATGAAACAGGCGTACGATCGCTTCTTCCATCAACTGCTCCCGGCCTGGGTGGCCGAAGAGGACCCCGACCGGCCCTACTGGCCCAGTTCGCCATCTTCAGGCATCCCATTCCAGGACCCTAATGGCCAGGAGCAGGGCGATTCCCACTACTGGGATGTGTGGCATGGCCGCAAGCCCTTCACCGCCTATCGCCAGCAATACCCGCGCTTCATGAGCGAGTTCGGCTTCCAGTCGCTGCCCCCTCTGGAGACCATCCGCACCTATGCCGACGAGGCCGACTGGAACATGACCTCATACATCATGGAGCATCACCAGCGCCACAGCAGTGGCAACGGCCTGATCATCGCCCAGATGGCCGATACCTTCCGCATGCCCAAGGACTTCCCCTCGCTGGTCTACCTGAGCATGGTGCTGCAGGCCGAGGGGATCCGCTACGGAGTAGAGCACTGGCGACGCCACAAGCAGCGCGTAGCTGGCACCCTCTACTGGCAGCTCAACGACTGCTGGCCGGTAGCCTCCTGGTCCAGCCTGGACTATTTCGGGCGCTGGAAGGCGCTGCACTACGCCGCGCGGCGCTTCTACGCGCCGGTCCTGCTGTCGGTTGAGGATGCGGGCACCACGATGAGCGTGCACGTGAGCAGCGACCTGCGCACGGCCTGGGAAGGCACGGTGGCCTGGTCGCTGGAGACTCTGGCCGGCCAGGTGTTGGCGAGCGGAGAGGAAGCCGTACACGTGCCACCCCTGACCTCAGTCCTGATCCGCACTTTCGATTTCGCCGAGCAGGCCGTCGCCTACAGGATCCCTGGCCTGCTGGGTGGCAATCGCCGCGATCTGGTCTTCGTGGCCGAGCTACGCCAGGATGGCCAGGTCATCGCGCGGCAGGTGGCCACTTTTGTCCCCAGCAAGCACCTGGAACTGCGCGACCCCGGCCTGAAGGTGGACATCCGCCAGGAGGGGGACCGGCTGGCTTTCGACGTGAGCGCCCGAGAGCTGGCCCGCTTCGTGTGCCTGGAACTGGAGGGCGCCGATGTCGTCTTCAGCGACAACTACTTCGACCTGCCCGCCGGCCGCCAGGTGACCGTCACCTGCCCGCTGCCAGCAGGATGGGATCTCGGGCGAGCCCGGGCCAGCCTGCGAGTGCGTTCCCTTTATAACTCGTTTGCGTGAGAGTAAATCAACCGAAAGGGATAGGGGCAGAAAGAGCGGTTGTGTGGCGGCGGCCGAAGGCCGCCGCCACACAACCGCTTCTCTCAGCCCCTTCACCCTGTGAGGATAAGGGAACAGGGTCGAGCAGTTGCCGTAGCCCGCACATGAGCCGTCATCTCTCTGGCCTATCAGCACTGACCTCTCCCTTCTCAGAGGCCGTCCATGGCCTGGCATGCGCCTACCGCCACCTGGCTACGGGCTACCAGCTCGCTATTCTGGCAACCATCCTGGCCGCCTTTGCCCTGTCTGACTACTGGGGGCTGTGGGCCATCGAAGCTGGCGCGTTGGTTATCCTCTTCTATCTAAGGCTCGACCTGAGCCTCCTGCTGATTGCCTTCTGCATCCCCTTCGCTTGCTCGTACAAACATCTGGGCAGGGCTGTCTTTTCCCCCACCGAGATGGTGACCCTGGCCGCCGCGCTTGCCTGGCTCATCCGTCTGGTGTGGGGGAGGTGGCTTCCAACCCCGCCAGCAGAGGCGCGTAAGGCGAGCTTGAGCTCGCCCCACATCCCAACCCCGCCAGCAGAGGCGCGTAAGGCGAGCTTG
>DAOTZS010000100.1:0-14994 GCA_034434335.1 Anaerolineae bacterium | reverse complement strand
CCAAAGGCTGAGAAGTCGGGGCTCGACCAATACATGCCCAGCGCGGCATCACCGGCTGCCCGCAAGAAGTCTGGCGAGAACACACCGTCGGCTCCAGCCAGTTGTACATTCTCCAGGCCAGGAACCTCTTTGGCCTGTTTGGTAATGTGGCCGCCGGCTTCAATGAAGATAGGATAGTAGATGAACTCCGGCCCGGCGGCGGCGATGCGGGTCAACATTGGCTTCATGTCGGTATCCTTGGGTCCCACCGCCTCTTGAGCCACGATGGTGCCACCCAGCTCCTTGAAGTGCTCGGCGAACACCTGCTGCAGCCTGTCGGCATAAAGGCTGCCATCGTGTATAGTCGCGGCTTTCCGGAAGCCCTTCTGCCAGGCAAACTCTGCCATGGCCGCGCCCTGCACCTTGTCATTGTGGGCGGTGCGCATGTAGCACCAGTACTCCTCTGGCCGGTCTTCAGCCGTCAGGTCGGGCGCAGTGTTGGAGGGGGAGATCATGGGGATGCCGGCACCGCACATGATGGGGATGGCCGGACGAGCCGCGCTGGAGCAGTTGGTGCCGATAACAGCTACCAGCTTGGGATCAGCCGACAGCTTCTGGGCTGCTGTCTGGCCGCCTTCGGGCGCGCACAACGAGTCCTCGCCGATCAACTCGATGGCATGGCCCAAGACCTCTTTCTTGTCGTCAATGGCGATCTCGACCCCTCGCTTGGTGTCGGTGCCCAGCGAGGCATCACCACCGGAAAGCACGAACATATAACCGATGCGGATAGGCTCATTCGGCCCGATGTCTACACACCCCTTGGGGTCGGTGCACTGAAAAGCTGGGGCGGCCGGGGCAGTGGGGGCAGCAGGGGCAGTCGGAGCCACCGGAGCCGCCGGCTGGACACATGCAGCAAGCACTGCGCTCAAGAGCATCAGAATACCCAGGATTGCGAGCAGCTTTTTCATTTGAGTCTCCTCCTGAAACAGTATGGTGGCAGCCTACAAGATATCTACACCCAGACAAGCTCTCATGAAGATGTGATGTCTGCTCTAAGACCGTTCACCACCTCCCTTCTCTGGGGCTAAAAGGCCCAAATACACCAGACTGTCCGAGTCACCAACGTTGGAGTCTCGGGATTGTTGAGGAAATACGTTCCGGTTTAGTGTGATGAGGTCACAATAATGGGGAAATGCCCGGAACAGGCATAGGGCGATTATACTTAACGGGATAACAAATGTCAAATAGCCACGAGCGGGGGTGGCAACAGAAAATACGGGGAAGAAACAAGGGATGGTTCAATTCGCCGGGGAAATTGGTTTACACTTTTTCGCCCTGTGCGGTTACAGAGGCGGGGCTGAACCCTGCGCTGGGAGGGCAAAGCCCCTGTCAGGGCCAGCCTGCCCCCGTCATGGGAGGCCTACGGCAGCGGCCGCGGGCAGGACTAGCCCGTAGGGCTTCGCCCTTTCAGTCCAGAGCTTCAGCTCTCCAATGTCTTGAGCAAGGCCTCAATTTCTCGGATAAGCACAGGGAGATTAGGCTGGCTAAAGCTCATCTCTGGCGCAGGGGTGCGATTGTGGTTGATGTCTGGAGGTACATGCTTGTGGTGAGGATATAAGCTTTTTGTAACTCACCTGCCACACGCGTCAGGGTTGCACCCAGTCTGACAAACGTCACCGTGGAGCGGCGCACGGACGGAAACTGTTCGGTAAGGGTGTAGAGAAACAGTTCGTGGTCTTCTGGCGTACGTAACGGGTTATTCATGGAGTTACTCGGATCAGCCCAGCCAGACTCGGCGCTCGCGGTTGCAATCGTTGAACTTCGTTACGGTACTCAGCCTGACGAGCAAGCCACGTTCGATACACACTAGCCCACTCACCAAAGTCCAATACCCATGCGTCATCTTCTGGCTCTTCTCCGCTGATGCCAAGAAGCCGCGTGTGTGGTGTGGGGATTTTCTGCCGTTGTCTTTGGTCGCGCTGTAAATATCTCCGCCGACTGCGCCTACGCTCCAGGCGTGTGTCTGGAATGCCCCAGGACTTGCCCTCAGATTTCGGGCCATCCCGGAATCTGTTTAATCTCCGCCATGGTTGCCATTGGGCACGAAATGTGGTTCAATAAGGAACTGTGAGGGGAGCCCAGGTCATCTTCACCGCGGACGACTTCGGCCGCTCAACCGCTATCAACCAGGCCATTGTGCAGGCGCATCAACGGGGAGTCCTTACCAGTGCCAGCCTGATGGTCACCGGCGAAGCTGTGTCGGAGGCCGTGGCCCTGGCGCGTGCCAACCCGTCCCTGGCAGTGGGGCTGCACGTGGTGGTTGCTGAAGGACGTTCGGTGTTGCCCCGTGAAGATGTCCCTCACCTGGTAGACGGCAGTGGGCGCTTTTGCGCCGATCCGGCCCGGGCCGGCCTGTACTATTTCTTCAACCGCCAGGCCCGCGCCGAGCTGGCCCAAGAGGTGAGGGCTCAGTTCGAGCGTTTCGCGGCGAGTGGTCTGCCACTTTCGCACGTGGACGGCCACATGCACCTGCACCTGCATCCGGCCATCTTCCCGCTGATCCTCTCGCTGGCCGAACAGTACGGCGCCCACGGCCTGCGCCTGCCGCGCGATGACCTGGGGCCGGCCTTATGCTATGAACCGGGGAGGGCAGGGACCAAGCTCCTCTGGTGGGTGGCCTTCGGGCTGCTGGGGCGCTGGTGTCGCAGTCGCCTGAAAGATTCGCACCTGGTGACGACCGAACGGGTCTATGGGCTGCTACAGACCGGTCGGATGGCGGAGGAATATATTGTACACCTGTTGCGCCGACTGCGCGTGCCCAGTGCCGAATTCTATTTTCACCCCACTCTGGCGCCCAACAGCGAACCCTTGGGCCCCAACCCCGGTGACCTGGAGACCCTGCTCAGCCCGGTCGTCCGTCACACAATCGAGGAGGTGGGCTTGCGCCTGGCCACCTATGCCACCCTGGCGAGGTAAGATCATATGCTGCAAAAGCTATTATTGCTGCTCACTATTGCCAGTTGGATTTATTGGTTCGTTGCCCTGCTTCTGGTCTACGATTTCTTTCGCAATCGGCCTCAGCCTGACCCCGGCTACACACCACCGGTTTCGATCCTCAAACCGGTCAAGGGGGTAGACGCGCAGGCCTATCGTAACTTTGCCAGTTTCTGCCAGCAGGACTACCCCACGTTTGAGCTGCTTTTTGGCGTGGCCGACCCTGGCGACCCGGTCATCCCGTTGATAGAACGCCTGCAGCGCGAGTTCCCCGAGCGTTCCATCCGGCTGATCATTGCCGAAGCATTTGGCGCCAATCAGAAGGCCTGCCTGCTTCATCATCTGGCTGAGCAGGCCAGATATGACCTGCTGGTGGCCAGCGACAGCGATATGCGGGCCACGCCCGATTACCTGCGGCGGGTGGTTGCGCCCCTGGCCGATGCACGTGTGGGGCTGGTCACCTGCCCCTATCGGGGCGAGGAGCCTCTGACCTTTACTGCCAAGCTGGAAGCGCTGCACATGGGAGCCACCTTCCTGCCTTCCGTGGTGGTAGCCCGCAAGTTCCTCGCCATGCGCTTTGCCACCGGTGCCACCGTGGCCTTGCGCCAGCACGACCTGCGGCGCATGGGAGGCTTTGCGGTGCTGGCCGACTACCTGGCCGACGACTACCAGTTAGGTGTACGGATCGCGGAGCTGGGCTTGAAGGTATGCCTTTCTGATTACGTCATGGCCAGCGTGTTGGGCGCGACCAGCTTCCGCGAGCAGTGGGATCGCGAGGTGCGCTGGGCCCGGTGTACGCGGGTCAGCCGGCCGCGTGAGTACCCCGGCATGTTGTTGACCTTCAGCACGCCTCTGGCTTTCGTCTATGCCCTGGTCACTGGCCTGAGCCCGGCGGGGTTACGTGCGCTGCTCTTCTCCATCCTGTTGCGCTGGATTGTGGCCTGGCTGGTTGCCTGCCGCACCGGTGATCATCAGGTGCGCCGCTGGCTGCTCTGGCTGCCCCTGCGGGATATGCTGAGCGCGCTGGTCTGGGTGGCTGCCGGCGTGGGCCGGCACATCACCTGGCGCGGTGTCCGGTATATCGTAGAGCCAGATGGCCGCATGCATCCTGTGGCACCACCCGTCGCGAGGCCGGCCGAAGAGGGCCACGTCTGGCGCATGTAGGGCCAGGCATGTGAGTTGATATCCCCTTGAGGAGGGCTTTATGTTCAACATGCGCTGGCAGTCCCGCGCGGCGTCCTGGTCTTATAGCCACCATGCGGTGGTGGTGAGCCTGATAGGCACCAATCTCTTATTCAACATTATCGCCAACGGGAGTTTCAAGGCCTCGGCCTCCAGCTCTAACTGGCGAGGTTTCCTGGCCTGGCAGGTGGCCGGCAACCTGGCCGGGCTGGTCACCGTGCTGACATTGACCGGGTTGCTGCGATACATTCCGCTGCACGTGGCCTACCCGGTGACCACCGGTTTATCAGTCGTTGGGGTACAGGTGGTGGCTGCCCGGTGGGTCTTCCACGAACCCATCGCGCCAGCCCAATGGCTGGGCACCCTGCTGATCACGGCCGGCATTTTGCTCTTTACCAGGCGGTGAAGGATGAGGAAGATCATCCGGGCGTTCGACACCTTCTTACGCTGGGCCTACGGGGTGTTTGAGTTCTGCGACGACCCGGCCTGCCTTTTTCGGCTGCGGGTACTCCGCCTCAGCCACCCGGTGGCCCTGCACAGCGGAATCTTGCCGGCCGGCAGCCTGGTGCTGGAGTTACACCTCTGGAACGAGCATGTGCTGCCCATCCCCCCTGGTGGCCCCGACGTGGCCTGGGCTGTTCAGATGTCCCGCCGCCTGAGGACCTCTTTGCGCGCCATCGCCCGCCAGGTGCAAAGCGATGGCCGCCTGGCAGGTGTAGAGGCCGTGGGTGGGGTTACCGTGCTGGTCGCCCCAGGCGATGGAGCGGTCGGCAAAGACTTGTTGAGCTGGCTGGGATTTGTCGTTCAACCCTATCACAGCCCCTTGGGACGTTTTGGGGAATTTTGGGAAAACTTCTACTCCTGGGCTATCATGTGGGCGTATAACGCAGTGAGCCTGCGGCAGCGACATCTGCTGCAGTTGCGGCGTTCCGAGTTTTGGATGTCCATCGCCGATTTTCTCAGGCGTTACGGCGCGGACGAAGAAAGTCAGCCGCGACACGAGAAATCATTACAACAGGAGCTACGTGATGAACACTGCTAATCCTGACAAGGCTCATGAAGCCGCGACGCTCACTTTGCACCTGCTGGATGAGCTGTTTGGCAGGGAGGCAACACAGCAGGTGGGGGTTCGCTTATGGGATGGCACCCTCTGGCCCGATGCCACTCCCCGGCCGGTTACCGTGCTGCTCAAACATCCTGGCGCGCTGCGCGCCATGCTCCTGCCCGGCCATGAGCTGGGATTGGCCGAGGCCTACCTCTACGACGATTTCGATATCGTGGGTGATATCGAGAGGGTGTTTGACCTGGCTGATAGCCTGGCCGCAGCCACCGGTGGATGGCGCAAAAAGCTACGGATCGGCCGTGACCTCTTGCGCCTGCCGGCTGAGAGTGCACCGCGCGACGGTCGGCGTGGCCCCGCCCAACTCTCTGGCAAACGCCACTCGATCGAACGCGATCGCCAGGCTGTCACCTACCACTACGATGTGTCTAACGACTTCTACGCCCTCTGGCTGGACCGGCGCATGGTCTACTCCTGTGCCTATTTCCAGACACCTGACGATGACCTGGACACGGCGCAGGAGCGCAAGCTGGATTACATCTGCCGCAAGCTGCGCCTGCGGCCAGGCCAGCGCCTGCTGGACATCGGCTGCGGCTGGGGCGGGCTGGTGATCCATGCCAGCCAGCACTATGGTGTTGAGGCCATAGGCATCACCCTCAGCCAGCCACAGGCCGACCTGGCCAATAAGCGCATTGCCGCGGCCGGCCTGGCCGACCGCTGCCGTGTAGAGGTGCGGGACTATCGCGAGGTGGAAGAGCCCGAGCGCTATGATGCTCTGGTCAGCGTCGGGATGTTCGAGCATGTTGGTGCAGCTCTGCTGCCCACCTATTTCGCGAGGGCCTGGCGTCTACTGCGGCCGGGCGGCGTCTTCCTCAACCACGGCATCGCCAAACGGGCCACCGACAAGCCGCTTCACGGCCCGAACTTCAGCGACACTTACGTCTTCCCGGACGGAGAACTGGTGCCGATTAACGTCACCCTGCAGGCAGCCGAGGACACAGGTTTCGAGGTGCGCGACGTTGAAAGCCTGCGCGAGCACTACGCCCTGACCCTCCGCCACTGGGTGCGCCGGTTGGAAGCTCATCACGAGCAGGCTCTGCAGTTCGTGGACGAGCCGACTTATCGCGTCTGGCGGCTATTCATGTCTGGGTCAGCTCATGGCTTCACACACGGCAGACTCAACGTGTATCAAACCCTGTTAGTCAAGCCAGATGGTGCCGGCCGCAGCGGACTGCCCCTCACCCGCGCCGATTGGTATTCGTGACATGACTGTCCAGCCCTCACCTCTGGCCTCTCCGCTCTCCCGTAAGCAGGGGAGGGAATAAGGAGGGGTTTTGCGGCGACGACCTTCGGCCGTCGCCGCAAAACCTATGGTGATTCTCATGCACTGCAACTCAGAAGGGATTCGCCAAAATGCTAGAACTCATACTGAAACGCCGCAGCATCCGGATCTATACTGATCAACCGGTGAATGACGAACAGGTGCATGCGCTGTTGCAGGCGGCCATGGCCGCGCCTTCAGCCGATGACTTGCGTCCCTGGGCCTTTGTCGTCGTGCGCGACCCGGCCCGGCGCCAGATGCTGGCCCAGACCCACCCCTGGGCCACCATGTGTGCGCGGGCACCCGTGGTGATAGCAGTCTTGGGCGACCCAACCGTTTCGGAACACTGGGTCGAAGATTGTAGCGCGGCTACCGAGAACCTGTTGCTGGCAGCAGCAGGCTTAGGCCTGGGCAGCGTATGGATTGGGGTTTACCCGACCAACAACCAGGAGGCTCATGTGCGCCGTGTGTTGGGCATCCCCAAGCACTTGCGTGTGCTGTGTCTGTTGCCGGTGGGCTATCCTGCCGAGGACAAATCACCGCGCACCCGCTATGAAGCCGGCAAGGTGCACTTTGAGACTTTTGGGAACCGGGCGGGGTAGGCGAGGGCGGGGGTAGGCGAGGGCGGGGGTAGGCGAGGGCACTGCCCTCGCCTACCCCCGCCTATTCAGCAAGGAGCTGTTGTAGTCCGATGGAGCTCAGCAATCATCAACTGGAACGCCGCTTTGTCTGGTCCCTCGGCCTGACCAGCCTGATCCTGGTGGCCGAGGTGGTGGGCGGCCTCTGGACCGGCAGCCTGGCGCTGCTCTCAGATGCCGCCCACGTCTTTTTGGACATCCTTGCCCTGGCCATGAGCTACGCTGCCCTGCGGGTGGCCGCGCGGCCGGCCGATGAACGTCACACTTATGGTTTTCATCGCTGGCAGGTGTTGGCCGCCCTGGCCAATGGTGTTACCCTGCTGGTTGTCGCCGTGGGGATCTTCCGGGAAGCAGGGCATCGTCTGCAAGTGCCGGGGCCTATCCTGGCCGGCCCCATGCTGGCCGTGGCCACCCTTGGCCTGGGAGTCAACTTGCTGGTGGCGCTGGTGCTGCGCAAACATGACCATCACGATCTCAATGCACGCAGCGCGTTCTGGCATGTCCTGGGCGATGCACTCTCTTCCATTGGCGTTATTGGGGCGGGTCTCGTCATCCTGGCTACCGGCTGGACGCTGGTTGACCCATTGGTCAGCATGCTCATCGGGATCATCATCGTGTTGGGCGCCAGCCGGATCTTGCGGGAGGCCATCCACATCTTGGTGGAAGGTGTGCCCGAGGGGATGACCGCGCGGCGCGTGGGGGAGGTCATGAGCCAGGTGCCGGGAGTCTCGGGGGTACACGACCTGCATATCTGGAGCGTCAGCCCGGGTTATGTGGCGCTCAGTGCCCACGTTGTGCTGGCAGACCAATCCCTTACACAGGCCCAACAGGTGCAAGATGGCCTGCGCCAGGCCCTGGCTCAGCATTTCGGCATCCGACACACCACCATACAGTTTGAGTGTACCGAATGCGACCAATGTATGAGGGGGAAGGAGGTGCGATGCGTGTAATTGCCCTGATCCTGGCCGGCGGCGCCGGCACCCGGCTGGGGGTCCTGTCGGAGCGCCGCGCCAAACCCGCGGTGCCTTTTGCCGGCAAGTTCCGCATCATTGACTTCACCCTCTCCAACTGCGTCAACTCGGGCATCTACGAAGTAGGGGTGTTGACCCAGTACCTGCCGCGCTCTTTGAATGAACACATTGGCATCGGCCGGCCATGGGACCTCGACCGCACGCGGGGCGGTGTACGCCTCCTGCAGCCCTACCAGGGGCGGGGCCACCAGCAGTGGTATGGTGGCACGGCGGATGCTGTGCTCCAGAACCTGGATTATGTCCAGGAGAGCCGTGCGGACACGGTTTTGATCCTCTCGGGCGATCATATCTACAAGATGGATTACAGGCCCATGCTGCAGGCCCACGAAGACCGCCGTGCTGACCTGACGCTGGCGGCTATGAATGTGGCGCCGGAGGAGACCTCACGCTTTGGCATCGTGCTGATCGACGAAGAGGGCCGCGTTGTCAAATTCCTGGAGAAGCCCAAGGAGGCTCCCAGCACGTTGGCCAATATGGGGGTCTACGTTTTCAGGACTCCTGCGCTGATCGAGCGCCTGCAGACCCTTGGCCCCCAACATCCCGACCTGGACTTCGGCAAACACGTTATCCCCAGCATGGTCGAGATGTATAGGGTATACGCGTTTCCCTTCGACGGCTACTGGGTGGATGTGGGGACGGTGGATGCCTATTGGTCCACCAGTATGGAGCTCATCTCCGGCCAGTCCAGGTTGAACCTCTACGATCCCAGGTGGACCATCCACACCAAGAGCGAAGAGCGCCCGCCGGCGAAGGTAGGTCCGCAGGCCGTGATCCATGAGAGCATGGTCTGCAACGGCTGTATCGTGCGTGGACAGGTGATTCGTTCGGTGTTGTCGCCGGGGGTATATGTGTCACCTGGGGCTACGGTGCGCGAGAGCGTGGTCATGAACGACACGTGGATTGGGCCTGGCGCGGTAGTGGACCGGTGTATCGTGGACAAGAACGTGGTGGTGGGGGCCGGCACGTTATTGGGCTGGGGCGATGACTACCATATACCCAACGCGGCCGAACCAGATAAATTCCACAGCGGCCTCACCATCGTGGGGAAAGGAGCCCATATCCCCGGGGGGCGCCGCATTGGCCGCAATGTGGTGATCCAGGCCGATGTGGATGAGGAGGCTTTTGCCGGCTTTGGCGAGGTGATCCCCAGCGGGGCCACGGTGGGGCTAAAGGCCGCCCCGAGCTGAAGCTTTGGGCTGAAAGCTTTTATCATACAGGGGTGCATTATGTCCGTTATGGCGATGATCCTGGCCGGAGGAGAGGGGCCGGCGTTGAGTGTGCTCACTGCCATGCGCTCTGAGGCGGCGGTGCCGTTCGGGGGCAAGTACCGCATCATTGACTTCGCGCTGTCCAACTGTGTCAACTCCGGCATCTTCAACGTGGCCGTCCTGACCCAGTATCAGCCGCGCTCCCTCAATGAGCATATCGGCGTGGGACGGCCGTGGGACCTGGACCGCACGACAGGCGGTGTGCGCCTGCTTCAGCCCTACCAGAGCACCCGTGGAGAGCGCGGTGCCTGGCAGGAGGGCACAGCCGATGCCTTGCGGTTCAACCTGGACGTCATCCGCGAGACCATCGAAGATGTCCTGGTGCTGGCAGGGGACCACATCTACAAGATGGACTACCGTCCTATGCTCCGTTTTCACCGCGACCACCAGGCCGACGTGACGCTGGCGGTGAGACCTACCCCGGCCTTTGAGGCCTACCGCTTTGGCATGGTCACGCTCGACCAGGAAGGCCGCGTGATCCAGTTTGAGGAGAAGCCCAAGCGCACGCGCAGCACCCTGGCCAGCATGGGCATCTACGTGTTCAGGCGAGAGTTGCTGATCGAATGGCTGACCGGCCCGGGCAAGAAACAGCGCGATCTGGGTAGCGAGGTGATTCCCTCGCTGATTTCCAGGGCCAGGGTCTATGCCTACCACTTTCAGGGCTACTGGGCCGATGTGGGCACCATCCAGAGCTACTATGAGGCCAACATGGCGCTCCTGGCCGAGACCCCAGCTCTGGACCTCTATGACCCCGATTGGGTGATCCACACCCGTAGCGAGGAACGCCCGGCTGCCCTTATCGGCTCCGGGGCACGTGTGGAGGGCAGCCTGCTCTGCGACGGCTGCCAGGTAGACGGCACGACCATCCGTTCTATCATCTCCCCCGGCGTGCACATTGCCGCCGGCGCAGTGGTGCGCGATGCCATTATCATGACCGATACGGTTATCGAAGCTGACGCTGAGGTGGACCGGGCTATCGTGGACAAGCGGGTGCGGGTCGAAGAGGGGGCGAAATTGGGCTGGGGCGAGGACAACACCCCTAACCACAACTGGCCAGAACGCCTCAATACCGGCCTCACGGTGGTCGGCAAGTGGGCGGTTGTCCCGCGTGGGGTCAAGGTTGGACGCAACGTGGTGATCTTCCCCCGCGTCAAGGCCAAAGATTACCCCGGGCTCGAGATACCCAGCGGCGCGACGGTCGGGGGGTAGTGCTCTGGCAAGGGTAGCTATTCAGGCCGATTGAAATCGCCCCTCCTGGGCACTTCGTGCCGGGTGTCGGCCTCCGCCGACACCCTACATGTTTGCATCATGAAAGAGATCGGCGAAGGCCGACCACTGGCCGCAGGCCCAAAAGGGTGACGCCTCGGGCGAGCCTTCGGCGTGGCCCTTCCAGTCACCGCTGAATAGTTACTGGCAAGGCTCATTTGCCGGGTTAAGCGACTGCCCGGTGCTACCAGGGCCCCCCAACTCGTTGGGGCTTGTCACGCGCTGCTCCAGCAATGATTACGAGTGCAAAGTTATGGATACACCTGGCACGTCAATCGAACTCTCCTCCGAAATCAAACAGAAGCTCCTGGCCTTTCAGAGGACCGAGATCACCGAGCACATGATCTATCAACAGTTAGCCAGGGGCACCAGGAAGCCGGAGAACCGGAAGGTCCTGGAACAAATCGCTGCGGATGAACTGCGGCACTATCAGATCTGGCGCAGCTACAGTGGCGAGGACGTGGCGGCAGACCGCCGCCTGGCGTGGTTCTACATCATCTTGAGCCGGCTCTTGGGGTTGACTTTCAGCCTCAAGCTCATGGAAAACGGGGAAGAGGCCAGCCACGAGAATTACACGCCCCTGGTGGGGCTCCTGCCCGAGGCCGCTATGCTGGCCCAGGAGGAGAAACAACACGAAGCGGACCTCATCGCCTTGCTCGATGAGGACTTCCTGCATTACGTGGGCTCGATTGTCTTGGGGCTGAACGATGCGTTGGTCGAGCTGACGGGCGCGCTGGCAGGGCTTACCCTTGCTCTGCAGAATACACGGCTCATCGCCCTGACGGGCGCCATCACCGGGACGGCCGCAGCCATGTCCATGGCCACATCGGAATATCTGTCGGTGCGTGAGGAGCAAGAGTTGGCCGGCCGCTCCCCAGGCAAAGCGGCCCTGTATACAGGCCTGGCCTATATCGTGACCGTGCTCGTTCTGATCTCACCCTACCTGTGGCTCAGCAATTATCTCTTGTGCCTTGTGGCTGCCCTGCTCATCGCGGTAGGGATTGTCGCCCTGTTCAACTACTATATCGCTGTCGCCAGGGAGTTGCCATTCCGTAGACGGTTCCTGGAAATGGCCGGGCTCAGCCTGGCTGTGGCTGCTTTCAGTTTTCTGGTTGGATACCTCCTCCGCACCCTGTTCGGGATCGAGGTCTAGGCGCCCGCTTCGGGCAACAACGCACACAGGCGGAGCGCGTCCTCCCACATGCTGACGTTGTTGAACAGGCAATACACCAGCTTGTATCCTCGACACCAGGCCAGGAGCTGACGGAGGTCGTCGTCGGTGAAGCGGTAACGGTAACCGGTGATGCCGTGCAGCCGGAAGTAGGCTGTGCCCAGGGTGGCCGGCCGGCTGACAAAGGGGTCCACGGCGTGGATCAGGTCCAGTTCGGCGCACAGTGAGCCTACCAGCTCAACCGGCCAGGGCCCCCGCGGCTCCCAGGCACAGATCAACCCGGACCTTGTGATACCGCGGAAGAAGCGGCGCAGATTCTCGATGTGAACGTCGGTTGGGGTGAAGCTGGCCGGGCACTGGAAGAGGACGATGGGGGCCTGCAAGGCCAGGGCAATCTGGCGGGTGCGCTCCCAGGCAGCCATCACCTCGTCGGTGGGCCGGAAGGAGCCGTAATGCTCCGCCGGGCCCTCCAGGTTCAGACGTGCCTTGCGGTAAGTGGGCGAAGATGGCTCGTGGGTGATGAGCTGCCACGCCTTGAGCGTGAAGCAAAAATCGGGCGGGGCCTCAGCCCGCCAGCGCTGAGCTGTGGCCAATTCTGGCGGGCGATAGAAGGTCTGCTGCACCTCAGCCAGCGGCAGGGTGCGATAATACTCGGAACGGGCACGCGGAAAACCACAGCAACCGACCAGAATGGTCGGACGGCCCGCTGCCCGTTCATCTGTGTCCCTCTGGTCTCTGCTCATCCCAACCCGTATGCCTCTGCCAGCACCTGCACCGTATGAACCACCCTGATCCCCGTATTGGCCGCGATATTCCAGCGGCAGGTCTCGTTGTCGCAGATGGCCAGGTCAGCCCCTGAAGCCTTGATCAGGTCAAAGAGCGGTTTGCCCACTGCCTGGGCGATGGCATACTTCTCATGTTTGTAGCCGTAGGTGCCGGTGATCCCGCAGCAGTCTACCGGCATCTCCTCAACTTTCAGGCCTGGGATCAGGGCCAGGAGGTCCAGCGCCGGCCGGCCGATGCGGTGTAGCTTCTGGTGACAGGAGGTGTGATAGGGCAGGTAGCGGCCGTTCTGAGGGCGAAAGTCTGTCCTGAGCCGGCCGGCTTCGTATTGCAGCCAGAGGAACTCGTTGATATCGTAGATATGCTCGGCCACCAGCCGGGCCGCGGCCGTATGGATGCCCAGGATCTCGCGGTAGTCAGATTTGAGCGCCAGCCCGCAGCTTGTCCCGCCAACGACGATGGGGATCTCCTGGCCGGCGTAGGGGGCCAGCTTGCGCAGGTTGGCCAGGGCATAGCGCCGCGCGGCCGCGAAATGCCCGTTCGATTGCATGGGCAGGCCGCAACAGTTCTGCTCGGGCAGCACCACCTCGAACCCGTTGTGCTCCAGCACAGCCACGATGGCCTTGCCTACTTCTGGCTCGTAATGGTTGGTCGCGCACCCGTGAAAGTAGGCCACCTTGGGCGCATTCGGTGGAGTGGGAGGCTTCGTGCGCTGGTGTTGGCCGAAGAACCAGGTGCGGAACTTGGTGAACCGGAAGCGGGGGAATGGCGCGCGGTGATCTATGCCCAGGGTCTTCTCCATCAGCAGCCGCACCGGTGGCATCCCCAGCATCAGATTTGCTAAAGGGGCCACCATCCCCCCGACCTGTCCCAGCACCTCGTTGTAGCCCAGAAGGGTATTGCGCCACAGGTGAGGGTCGAGGGGCCGTTCCTCGCGCTGACGCTGGCGCAGCGCGGCCTTGGCGGCTGTGTTGATTTCCATCACCCTGACCCCGTGTGGGCAGACCAGGGTGCAGACACCGCAGCCGGAACAGTAGTCCAGCGCCCGGTCGGGTGAGGGCATGTCTGGAGCGCGAAAGCGTTGGGCCTGCGGGCCCACGTACTTCGGGCCGGGGAAAAGATCGGTGACCGGCACTACCGGGCAGGCGCTGGTGCAGATATTGCACTTGACGCACAGCTCAGCGGTGCGTTGGATGTCGGTCAAGAGAACGGAGGTATAGGGTTCGTTCATTGACACTGTAGACAAACTGCAGCGTGTACTATCTATGTCCCGCTGGCCGCATGATAAGCCGTTGCCAGCCAGACCCCTTCGGTTGAGCCCTCGAGCAAAGGATCGTAATGGGCCAGCAGCCGGCCAACAATTCGGACATTCTCCAGAACCACCTGGCCTGCGGCATCTACCGGCTGCAGGCGCGCGTTGGCCAGCACCCCGGCCTCGTGCACCGGATGCCGGCCCAGGAAGCGGGGGCCGAACCAGTTGGTCAGTCCGTCGGGGGCATGCAAAGGCAAGCCAAAGATGACCTCGCGCATGGTGCCATCGCGGTAGCTGGTGATCCCACCCCCGTACAGGCCACCGGTAGCCAGGATAACCATATCAGCACGGTAAACAGCCTCGCGCGCCGCCGTGGGCACCACCACCCCGACCGCCCGTCCGTTCTCGCTCATCCCGCGTGCTACGGTCATGTCGAGCAGGATCGGCACGCCGGCCTGGGAGAGGCTGGCCTTGAAGGCGTTGAACAGCCGCATGCCAGGGACACTGGGCGGCAGCGTGGGGATCTCGAAGACAGGCACACCCAGGCGCTCCTGCATCTCCTGCCACACCTCGCTGGCCCGGGTCAGGCCCAACACTGCCGGGAATCCCACGCGGGCCACGCCAGCCAGCGCGGGCTTGAGCTGTCGGGCGACTTCCTGGCGCACCTGGGGCTGCTCAAAAAGCTGGGCCAGCGAGACCGGCGTGGGGTCAAATCTGGAACCGGCCCACCTGGCCAGGTCAAAGGTGGCAGCCCGCGCGGGAAAGCCCTGCCGGGCCAGATTCCCGGCGCACAGCGCGGGGTAGAAATCGCGCCAGCCGGCCGGGCCGGTGATCAGCATGGGGCCAGGCTGGCGCAGGTCGCCGGCAGCAAAGCTTTCAGGCACCAGCGCGGCCGGGAGGACGGCCCCCAGGGCTGTAGGCAGCCGGAAGTTGGCCCGCAGATCCCCCACATAGCGTAGCCCAGCCGGCCGACATATCTCCTCCAGGCTGGCCAGCCCGCCGGCCAGCGCCTCCGGCCCGGTCAGCGCATATGGGTGCCGTGGATGGTC
>DAOTZS010000099.1:0-6864 GCA_034434335.1 Anaerolineae bacterium | reverse complement strand
TTGGAGGCGGCGGAGAAGAAGTTGGCGGAGCTGGAGACGCCGGCCACGGAGCTGGAGTTGGCGCAGGCCGACCTGGCGATTGCCAAGGCCGAATACCAGCTCGCCCAGGCCCAACAGGACCTGGATGACCTCCTCCATCCCGATATCGCCGCGCTCCAAACCAAAGTGGCCAATGCCCAGACCGCGCTGGCCAAGGCACAGGCTGATCTGGCCGCCTTGCTGGCTGACCGCTCAACAGAGGATAAGTTGAGCCGGCTGCGCGATGCAGAGGCCAAAGCCTCGGCCGAATATAACCGGCTGGCCAGTGAGACCTACTCGGACAGCTACTATCAGGATCGCCTGCAGATGGCCTACAACAAGATGATGGATGCGGTTGACGCGAGCGCCACGGCCGAACTGCAGGCTCAGGTGAACATCCTCAAGGCGCAGATGCAGGTCACCAAGGCGGAGCGCACCCTGGCGGAGGCCGAGGAGGCGTTGAGGGAGGCGCAGGGGGGTGGGGACAAGTTGGCGTTGGCGAAGGCGCGGTTGGCGGTGAGGGAGGCTGAGGTTGCGTTGGCCAAGGCGAAGGAGGACCGGGCTGAACTGGAGGAGGGGAGCGATGCGGTGACGCTGGCGTCTGCGCGGGCCGATGTGGAGAAGAAGCGGCTGGCGTTGGCGGAGGCGGAGGCGGCTTTGGCGGGGACGCGGTTGACTGCGCCGTTTGATGGCACGGTGTTGGCGGTGTATGTTGAGGAGGGGGATTTGGTGAGTGCCAACACGCGGGTTGTGACGTTGGCTGATCTGAGGGCATTGCGGGTGTTGGCGTCTGTGGATGAGACGACGATTCGGCAGGTGGCGGTGGGGCAGAAGGCGGAGGTGACGTTTGATGCGTTGCCTGGGCAGGTGTTGAGGGGGGAGGTATTGGAGGTGCCGTTGCAGGGGACGTTGCAGGGGAATGTGATGGTGTATGAGGTGCCGATTTCGCTGGAGGGGGTGGAGGGTTTGCCGTTGTTGGTGGGGATGACGGCCAATGTAGAGATAGAGGTGGGGCAGGTGGAGGATGCGTTGTTGGTGCCGGCGATGGCGGTGCAGAAGAGTGGGGGTATGTATCAGGTGTTGGTGGCTGAGGGTGGGGATGTGAGTGGAGGGTTGACGGCGGTGCCGGTGGAGGTAGGGTTGAGCGACGGGGTGTACACCCAGATTGTGCGGGGTCTCAACCTGGGAGACAAAGTAGCCGTGCAGATGAGTGCTTCCCAGGGCGGCCAATTTAACTTCCGGATGCTTGGCGGTGCGATGCCGGTCATGATGGGCGCGCCACGGACCGGCCGCTAGGGCACCCCACCCTGGCTCTCTCCGCCAGCGGGGAGAAAAACCTCCATTTTTTATCCTTTCAGCAAATCGGGAGCAAGTGGGGATGCGAAAACTGCTCATGGTGATGCGGGTTGCTGTGCAAGCTCTGACAGTGCATAAGCTGCGCTCTGCCCTTACTATGCTCGGTGTGGTGATCGGCGTGGGCGCGGTGATCGCATTGGTCGCAGTGGGCAGGGGAGCCCAGGCGCAGGTGGTCAGCCAACTCCAGTCCCTTGGCTCCAACCTGCTGGTGGTGACTTCAGCCACCAGTTTTGGGTTTTCGCGCAGTGGCCTGCAACAGAACACCCGTCGGCTGACCAACGCTGACGCGGATGCTATCCGTCAACTGGCAACCGCGGTCAGGCTGGTAGCGCCGGAGTATAGCACCAACGCCACCGCTGCTTACATGGGCAAGACGACCTCCACCAGCGTCACCGGCGTGACCGCCGAGTATGCCCAGGTGCGCAACTGGAATGTGGCCAGGGGCCGTTTTATCACGGCCGATGATAATGAGAACCTGGCCATGGTGGTGGTCCTGGGGCAGGCGGTGGTGGAAGACTTGTTCGGCAGCACGCTGGTGAACCCGGTAGGTGAGACCGTGCGCATCAACCGCCAGAACTACGAAGTGGTGGGGGTACTGAAGAGCAAGGGCCAGAGCGGGCCCATGAACCAGGACGACGTTATCTTCATGCCACTGCGCACTGCCCAACTGAAGCTGGGAGGCGCGGGCACCACAGAGCTAAGAGCGATCAACCTTCAGGTGCGCTCGGCCGAGGAGATGGACCTGGCCCAGGCGCAGGTCACTGCCATCCTGCGCACCTTGCACGGTCTCCAGTCAACCGCTCAGAATGATTTCATAGTTCAGAATCAGGCCGACCTGATGAGCACTGTCGAACAGACCACCGGCACCTTCACCACCCTGCTGGGCAGTATCGCGGCGATCTCGCTGCTGGTTGGCGGCATAGGCATCATGAATATCATGCTGGTCAGCGTCACGGAACGTACGCGTGAGGTGGGGTTGCGCAAGGCGGTAGGGGCCAAACGTCGCGACATCTTAATCCAGTTCCTGGTAGAGGCGGTGACCCTCAGCGTGATGGGTGGCCTGCTGGGGGTGGGGTTAGGGATCGGCGGCGCGCAGCTCATCACCCCTCTGTTGGGTAGCAGCCAGGCCCTGGTGACGCCCGACAGTATTGCCCTGGCCCTGACTGTGTCGCTGGGCATCGGCATCTTCTTTGGCCTCTACCCGGCCAACCGGGCCGCCGCGCTCAATCCCATTGATGCTCTACGTTACGAGTAAGGATTTCCCCTGGTGACGGTCGCTGCCGAAGCGACCTCTCCTGGATTCATATCATCTCTTCTACCTCAAACACGGCCAGCCATCGTCCAACCTGCTCGGGCCCGAGGTGCAGGTCCAGGGCCGGCGCGGGGGAAAGGGTCAGCTCCGCTGTGATGCGCCCGCTGAAGGGGTCCAGGAGACCGGTTCGCACCGTGCTCCAGCCGCGGGTATCCAGTGGCACGCGCACATGCAGCGGCTCCTGGCGAGCTGGCCTGACCGACCCTCTATCGAGCCAATCATAAAGGGCCCCGGCCTCGTCCTCCGCGTCCGGCCAGGCGCTGATGAGCCAGGCCTGCCGGATACCCGGGGCCAGGCGCTCGGGGCTGATGGGGCTGAAGAGCAGTTCTACCGGCCTATCGCTCCAGGTATACCGGTACCCGTCAATCGTAATACCCGTCGCCCCCACCGCATAGCAGGCGATCAGGTGGCCGGGCGAGCCTGGATCGGCCAGGCGATAGCTCAACAGATCTCGCCCGCGATAGCTGATCCTGTGGCCGGCAATCAGCATCTCGTCCAACGCGATCTCAACCGGGGGCAGCTCCAGGTTGAGCCGGGCGTCAGCCTCATCGTCCCGGAAGAACTCTCCCGACCAGCATTCCGCCAGCCGGCTGTAGTGCCGCGCCACTGAAATGGCCCCGTTGGGGGCCTGGCAGATCAGGTAGTCGCCGGTGCGGGAGAGCGCTTCAGGGTGACCTGGCCCGGGATAGGCCCCGGTAGCGTGCAGGATCTGGAAGAGGGTGCGCCAGTCGTGGCCGGTGGAGGCCGACTGATCGTCACGGGGTCGGAAGCCCAGGACCAAGACCTGGCCTCGGCCGATCCTGCACCACACCCCCACGATCAGGCGGGTACCATCGGGCAGCTCTGCCCAGGCACAGGGCTCGCCCCCTCGCGGTTTCAGCGGATAAATCCAGTCTGGCCGCAGGTCGGTGCCGATAACCATGGGCTCCACCCCGGCCAAAGGCCCCCCGCAGGGGCCGAAGGAGATGGTTGCACCCTGGGCCGGACGACCTTCAAAGAGGGAACCCTGCGCGCCCAACCAGTCGCACCACTCAGGGTCCAACAGCCGGCCATCTGCCTCGTTGATCGTCGCTGGCGGGCCCGTCCAAATCAGCGTGCCACCTGTCTCTACAAAGGCGCGCAGCAGCGCGCGGGTGGCAGGCTGCAAGAGCGGCTCAAAGAGTGCCACCAGGTGCGTGTACCGGCGTTCTTCATCGCCCCCGCGCACGACCAGGGTCCCTTCTTGTACGCTTCCGCGCTCCAGCAGCTTCTGCTGGGTGATGTAGTTGGCGTAGCCGTACTGTACCATCCAGCTCCCGAACCGCTCCTCGACATAGAACAGGTCAAGCGGATAGAGCATCAACACCGGCGTCACCCGGAAGCGCCATTCCTGTACCCACGCCGCAGGGGAGTGTAAGTCGCCGAACGCGGCGACGGCATTTCTCATGCGCCGCATTACCGGCCGTGGCGACCCCCAGAATCCGCAATAGGATAGTCCGTAGCGGTCGAGCGCGGCAAAGGATGCGGCCAGGGCTTTGGCATAGTGGTTGCGGTCGGCGTTTCCCCCTTCAGGGTGATCGGTGCCCATGCCGGTGAGGTAATCGCCCCAGCGGAAGAGGTCATAGCCGGTGGCGACAGCCTCGTGCTGCGAGGCGGACCAGACGTAGGCAGGGGAGTAGTCGTAGCGGGTGGCACCAGCCGGGAGCTGCTGGCCAAAGGCATAGCCTGGCGCGAACCAGTCGCAGGTGGGGGACTCCTGCCAGGTGGCGTGGGCCTGGGTGAACATGGGCCGGCCGAAGCGCCGCGCCGCATAGCCCCGCGCCTGGGTGAAGAGTTCCACCACCTGATCGTTGAGCAGATGATAGTAGTTGCGGCGCAACCAGATCGTGCGCGCCATCCCTTCGTCATCCGGCGCCATCACGTGCTGGCTGGGCAGGCTGCCTTCTTCCCCGCCCAGGAAGTCGTGCTGATGATAGGCAAAGTAGACCAGATAGCGGGCCAGATCGCGGAATTCCTGGCCGTAGCGCGCGCCATAGGCCGCGGCCAGCCCATCGGTCAGGTAACGGGCCTTGATCTCATCGTGGCCAATGTGAGCGTTGAGGTGCCAGTCCCACTGAATATGCATCTCGTCAGCATAGAAGCCACCATAGCGGATGCCGGCCGCCGCGTGGCGGTCAATAACCTCCTGGAGAAAGGCCAGGGCGTCAGGAGCGAAATAGTCCATCTCCTCGGCCCGGTAGACGACCACGGCCAGGACACGATTTTCGCCCGTGCCAGGTTGCTCTGCCCATAAAGGGGACTGCTGGCCATAAACGACTATCTCTCCCACATGGTAGCCGCGGTCAGGGGTCAGGTCGCCGGTGAGGTTGTAGCGGCCAGGGTCGGTGATCTCGTAGCGCGCGGTGTGAGAGATGTCAGCGATGCTGTGAGGGTCTACGTAGTAGTAAGGCGAGTTGCCGAGCCGTTGCTCGCGAAAGGCGTAAGCCCGCACGTGATCTACTACCAGGTGGCAGGGGCCTTTGTTGTGGAACCAGGTTAGCTGCAACGGTAGGGTAGCCTGGTAGCTGCCGTCGGCCGCACAGGGAGCCTCCTGGAACTGAAACCACATCCCCGGCCGACGCCCGCTGCGCACCCACGGCACGCCCAAGTCCAGAGGCGAGAGGATGCTGGCCTCAAAATCCAGGCCATAGGAAGTGACCACGTCGTACAGCCGCTTGTAGGTAGTGATGCACTCAGGATCGGTAGGGTAGATGTGGCGCTCAACCCCACCGAAGAAGTAGTCGTAAGAGACGCCTACACGTGGCACTCCCTGCCGCACGGCCTCCTCACACACCTCGACGAAAGAGTTGCCGAAGGCTGCCGTCTTACAGCCGGGATCGCGGCCCACGGCGATCATCTCCTCATCGCTGGTGATGACAAAGCCCTTGTACCCGCGCGCCAGTAACCAGCGGCCACTGTCTGCCATCAGTTGGGTCATCTCTGTAGGTGACTCCTTTTTCCTTCCGCACCAGGCCGGCGGCAACAGAGCAAAGCTCCTGCTGTGTTTGCCCGGAAGTGTAACACCGTTAGGGCGAAAACGCAACCGTTCCCACCATGGGCTTGAGCTTTTGCGTCTTGCATGCTATGATCCAGCCATGAGCGATCTGTTAGATCGGGTGCGCCAGTATGTGCGGCGCTATAGGCTGCTTGAGCCAGGTGCGATGGTGGTGGCGGGAGTATCGGGCGGCCCTGACTCCTTGTGTCTGCTCCATCTTTTGCGCCGCTTGGCGCCCGAACTGGGGTTACGGCTCCATGTGGCGCACCTCAACCACGGGTTACGCGGGGCCGAGGCCGATGCAGACGAGGGTTTTGTCGCCGCACTGGCCACGGAGTGGGGTCTGCCGTGTACCACAGGCCGCGTCCAGGTGGGGGAGTTGGCGGCAGCCCATGGCCAGTCGCTGGAAGAGGCAGCCCGCCAGGCGCGGTATCATTTTCTGGCTGAGGTGGCCCAAGCCCAGGGTGCGCGGGTGATCGCCGTAGGCCACCATGCCGATGACCAGGCCGAAACGGTTCTGATGCACTTTCTGCGCGGGAGCGGGGTAGCCGGCCTGCGCGGGATGCTGCCGGCCAGCCCATTGCACGCGGGTTGGTTGCCTGATGATGAGGCAGAGAGCGCCGCGGAAGCAAAGGCTACAGAAGGCGAGTTTTGTCAGCCACAGCTGGCCGTCCCTTCAGCCCCGGCGTCGGGTGAGCTCTTTCTGGTGCGCCCCCTGCTGGCTGTCACACGCGCTGAGATTGCCGCCTACTGTGCCGAACATGGGCTCAGGCCGCGCTTTGACCGCAGCAACGAGGACACCACCTACTTCCGTAACCGACTGCGCCTGGAGCTGATTCCCCTGCTAGAGCAGTACAATCCTGGCATCCGTGCCGTCTTGGCCCGCACTGCGGAGCTCATGGCTGGCGAAGCTGAGTTGTTGCGCGCCAGCCTGGAGGCGGCCTGGGGGCAGGTTGTGCTGCCCTCGCCGGCCGGGGAGGTATACTTCGATCTGCAAGCCTGGCGGGCGTTGCCCCTGGGTTTACAGCGCGCAACCTTGCGGCAGGCGATCTACCATCTGCGGCGTAACCTGCGCGATGTCAACTGGGTGCATATCGAGCGAGCTGTGTGGCTGGCGCGCGAGGGGCTCACCGGGCAGCAGGCCACTTTGGTCGCCGGCCTGGTG
>DAOTZS010000098.1:0-16361 GCA_034434335.1 Anaerolineae bacterium | reverse complement strand
TGGCGTAATAAGGCTGGCAGAAAAAAACCGATCGTATCGTAAGGTCTGGTCTTGAGGCGCGAGCGCGTCACTGTACTACGAGGACCAGCGAGCGAGGACCAACGTCTTCGTCTTTTGTCCTGCAGCAGAAGGGTAACAGGAGAGGGCCAAACTGTCAAACTGGGACCTGGCTAAAAAACGGCCTCCCACGGCCTGACGTTCTCACAGGACAGAAGGATCAGGTTGGACTGGGGTCTGCCCCTCTGGAGATTTCCTGGCGCGGGCCCCTTGAGGTGTCACTTCGAGTTGCCTGACAGGCCTGGCACAGCCCCGGCACCGACAGGCGATGCAGATCCACTGCAAAGCCGTAAGTGGCTTGCAGTTCAGCCGCTAAGCGGCGCGCTGGTTCCAGGTCGGCTGCGATTACCGCGCCACAGGCATTACAGGTGAGGTAGATATGATGGCCATGAGTGGTGATGAGCTCGTAACGCCGCTGGCCATCGCAGGCTTCTACTTCCATTACCACCCCAAATTCCTTCAATAGCTCCAGAGTGCGGTATACAGTAGAAATATCCACCGCCACAGTAAACTCCTGAACCCGTCGGTGGATCTCCTCGGCAGTAGCCAACCCTTCGATCTGGTGCATCACCGAAAGCACAATCTCGCGTTGTGGAGTCAGGCGCAGCCCACGCTGGCGAAGTTCCCGAAAGAATGTTTCCTGACAGGACATTGAGCACCCCCTGGTCAGCATGCGGGTTAGGGCCTATTTTTCGAGGCCATGGGCCGCGAGCAGGTCTGCATTGTTTAGAAGCTCTTCTGTTGGGCCATCTGCTACGATCTTCCCGCCATCCATGATCAAGGTGCGGGGCAGTAGTTCGGCCACCATCCGGATGTCGTGAGTTGCCACCAGCATCGTTTGAGGCAACTCGCGCAGAAGTTGGATCAACCCACGCCGGGCCCGGGGGTCCAGATCGGCGGTTGGCTCATCCAGTGCTAGGATTTCCGGCCGCATGGCAAGCACGGTAGCGATGGCAATCCGCTTTTTCTCACCTACGCTTAGGTGGTGAGAGATGCGCGAGCCATATTCGCTCATATGAACGGCTGCTAGCGCTTCAGCCACGCGCTCGCGCACCTGGTCTTCTGATAGTCCCTGATACAGGGGGCCAAAGGCAACGTCATCAAACACGGTTGGACAAAAGAGCTGATCATCGGGATCCTGGAAAACAAGTCCAACGAGCGCGCGCACGCGCTTGAGATTGCCATCCTGCACCTCTAATCCGTGTACTCGCACTGTCCCTGCCGTAGGCCGCAGAATGCCATTGAGGTGTAATATCAGGGTGGACTTGCCCGCGCCGTTCGGCCCCACCAGCGCCACCTTCTCTCCAGGTAAAACAGTGAATGATACATCGCGGAGCGCGTGATTGCCGTCGGGATAGGCAAAGGAAAGGCCGACCACCTCAATGGCCGGCTGATGCGGGAGGTTAACGGACAAGCTCTGGGTCATAGCAAGTAGCTAAGTACGACCAGTAAGCTGAGTATTAGCAACCCCAGCACCATGGCCAGCCAGGCAGCAGGGGTAAGGGGTGACATAGAGAGTGCACGCACTTCACCGTCATAGCCACGTGAGGCCATGGCCCCATAGATGCGGTCAGCACGCTCGAAGGAACGCAGGAACAAGTTGCCTGCCATCCCTCCGGTCACGCGCGCTCTCCATGCCAGGCTACCGCCGCCTTGTCGTCCAGAGGTCGGGAGCTGACTGCTGCGCGCCGCACGGGCGCGCAGCAGTCGTAGGGCCTCATCAGCCAGCACAAACAGATAGCGCCACATCAGGCCAATAATGGCCACTAATAGACGCGGCATTCTCACCCCACGCATGGCCAACAAGAGATCAGGAAAGGTAGTAGTGCTCGCCAGCAACACTGCTGCCTGCACTGAGAGCCAGGACTTGAGCAAAATGCTTATGAACCGCTCTACTCCTGCCTGAGTCACCGTCAGCAGCCATGGCCCCAACGGCACTGAAAAAAGCGCGGTCCCGCGCGCGCTGAAAATAATAGGCACGGCCGCGCCTACAAAGGGCAAGGCCAACGCTGAACGCCGCCAGACGAACCCCACTCCCAGCTCCGAAGCGATCTCAACCGCCAGTATAAGAGCCAGCAGCAGCACGTAGATCGGCCACGCCCCAGGCGCGATAAGAGTGGTCGCCAGGATGAAGGAAAGCGTCAATATCAACTTAACGCGCGGGTCAAGGTGGTGAACCGGGCTAGGCCTTGGCTGGTAAGGGTCGAGAAATGATACGTGGGTCATAGCGGTTGAGCTGGTCTGAGCGCCCTGTCCATCTGTTGTTCAAGATGTGCTGGCCTGACGCTTACGGCGAGCATAACCCATCCCCAACACCACGGCAAAGACGATCAACGAGCCTATAACACCGGCCAGAATAGTGGCCATGACCTCGTTCGGAATCCCCGGCAGCAAGTAGTCGGGGATGAGCTCGTAGAGTGGCCCCTGGGCCCGGCTCAGGAAGCCGTGTTGTTCGGCCACCCATTCCAGCCCGTCGGGGTGCGCAGAGGCCAGGGGTGAGGCAATGGCCAAGAGCAGAGCAATCAGCAGCCCTGTGGTCCATATGGCCCAGCCGGCTGCCGGTTGCTTGGCTTGAGCCTCAAACAGATCGCGACGCGTAATGTACAAGAAAGCCAGGGCTCCAGCCGTGATCAACCCTTCACCGATGCCAATCAGGGCGTGAATGCCGCCCATGGCAGGAATAGCGATGTTAGCTGGGGATGTACCCGAAAGGGCGAGTTGGAAGCCCACCGCCAGCGCCGCAACGAAGATGGAAAGCCAGCCCGCCGCGAATCCGGCAACCAGAACTCCCCAACGCCTGCCGCGTACCAGCCGTAGCACCGTCCGGTAAGTGAAGTAGGCAACAGCAACCCCGATAATGCCCATATTGAAGATGTTTGCGCCCAGGGCCAGTAAGCCACCGTCTTGGAAGATCAGGGCCTGTATCCCCACTACACAGGCCAAGACCAGAACGGCCGGCCAGGGTCCCAGCAGTATGGTCGCAATGGCTGCCCCCATCAAGTGTCCGGAAGTGCCTCCCGTAACAGAGAAGTTCAGCATCTGTCCGGCAAAGATACATGCCGCCAGAACCCCCATGAGCGGCACCTGGCGTTCGCTCAGTTCTTGTTGGGAACGTTTAAGAGCATAGCCAACCACCGCCAAAGCCACAACCCACAGCACCATGGCGACGCCGAAGGACAGGAAACCATCAGGGATGTGCATAATCACAGGTCGGTACAGCATCAGGGCCTCCTTGGATTTGGGCGTTATTGCAATCAATTGCAAGAGCAATTATAGCCCAATAGTCGCCGCACGCAAATTCGAGGCCTATCGTTTACTGCCCCAGGCGCAATATCGCCATGCCCCGTTCGGGGAGCTGGGCGGTCACTACATCGCGTTGGACCAGGGTTACAAGGAGTCTGAACTCTTGGCCGGCTGCTAACCCTAGCGTCTTCAGGGAGATAGAGGTCTCCAGGACGCGCTCGCCAAAGGCATACGGTAGCGGGGAAACTGACAGCCACTGGTCCTGGCCAGCTGCGCGGTACAGAAAAGGGGAGGGTTGGCCGGGAAGACGCTGGATCAACCAGCCCAGCATCAGGCCTGAGGGGATCCACGAGGGATCAGGATAGCGGGCACGGACACGCTGATTGGTGGGTGATCCCGGAGGGCCGCTAAGATATATGGAGACGGTGTAGTCATCAAGACGGTCGCGCAGTTCCAGGCGGAGGTACAGGTTATATGCATCGTAGCCAACAAAAAGCCGCTCGATCGCTGCTTCAGCGCGCTGCATGGTGCCTGAGGAGGTGGAGGCCGGTTGGAGGGCGACCGCCATAGCCCATGCCTCGCCCGCATAGGAGGCACCCGTCAGCGGGGGAGTACAGTAGCCAACGATGAGATACTCGGGCTGAACAGCCGCTACGCGCTGAATTGGCTCCTCTAGCGCTGCTGGCACCTCCTCGCCCAGCGCTTCATATACGGCTGCCAGGGCGTCCCGGAAGAGTTGATCGAACACGGCATCCTGGTCTGATCTGTTGCGGTGCGAGTACCACCAGAACCAGTCGCTACCCTCAGCCACATAGAGAGCTTGCCAGGCTCTCTCCAGGCCGGGATGAGAGGGTTCTTTTCCCTCAACATGAATCAGATAAGATCGAGCGCGTGCCAGGAGCTCCCAAGCCCGGTTGTGTTCGGGGTCCCCGATCCAGGTTGTGAGATCACCCCCGATCCAGGAACCCGTAGCCAGTCTGGCTAGTGTACCTGCCGGATGAGGGTCAATTTTCGTCAAGTATTCGGTGACGGTAACCGTGCGCAATTCCGGCCTTTCGCTGAAGCGGGTATAGAGGGCGTTCAGGAAGGGATCTCCGTTGTGCTCGTAGTGCTCCCAGCAATTCTCACCATCCAGGATAATACTGACCAAGTAGGGGTTATGAGGATCATTGAGCCGGTTGCGGATCTCCAACAAGCGGTAGATCAGGTCTTCGGCTGCTTGCTCGGCCGGCAAGTGCTGATAGAGGAAACCGATGCGGTCGGACAACTCATGATCGCGGAAGATAATGTAAGGGCCCAGCTCGCCGCCAGCCAGCACCCGGTAGGGCTGGTACAAGGCCTGGGGGTTAGTGACCAGATTACTGCTATCGCGCATGAAAGGCTGGCCCAGGCTGAGGCCCAGGATGGTCTCGTCGCTGGCCAGCCAGAGGAAGCCGGCAGCGTTGACCTGAGGTAGTATCTCCGGTGAGACCGCACCTTCGGGTGGCCAGAGCCCAACCGGCCGGGTGCCGAAGTAGCGTGCGTGGGCTGCGACAGCCAGTTGTAACTGAGTCGCGGCATCTTCGGGGGCTTCGAAGTGGTGAGACGGCAAGGGCAAGCCAGGGCTGGCCCGTCGGGCAGAGCTGATGTCGATCAAGAGGGGCAGAATTGGGTGGTAATAGGGGCTGGTGGTGACCTCTAGCTGTCCTTGGGCCATCAACTCCTGGTAACGAGGCAGCACATTGGCCGCTATTTCCCTTTGCTTGGCATGGATCAGTTGTAGATCGGCTACGGTAAAAGAACGGCCCTTGGCCACCAACTCCGCCAGGGCTGGGTCGTGCTCCAGCCGGTCAGGTGCAATCCAGACCAGGTTGAACCAGGCCAGGAGATCCCGGTAATCGAAGGTTGAGAAAGTGTTTGGGTCGGCAAGGGCTTGGGGCCGGCGTTCCAGCAGCTCCGCGTAACGCGGATAGCGCCGGATCACCCGATCCCAGTTGATGCTGAAGGCCAGGTTCAGGATAAGGTGTTTATCGTCCTCACTTAGATCATCCTGCTCAGCGATTTTTGCTAGGCGGTCTGACGCGTGCCCTTCAGCCCAGGCCACTATTTGCTCTATTAACACCGGTACCATGTTGATGGTCATGTGGACGGCCGGATAGCGGGCCAGTACTTCAGCCATGTGGAGGTAGTCTTTGGCCGTATGGAGCCGAACCCAAGGGAGGGTGATCTCTCCAGGCCGGCGCAAGTTGCGATATAATGGCTGGTGCATGTGCCAGATAAGGGCCACGTAAAGTGGATGTTCAGACATTGCAACGTCGGCTGTGATTAGTGTTACCCGCCAATGGAGCGCAGATGGGGGAACAGGATGACTTCGCGGATTGAGGTTTGGTTGGTGAAAAGCATGGTCAGACGGTCTATGCCCGTGCCGAATCCTCCTGCTGGCGGCATGCCATAACAAAGAGCGTTCACAAAATCCTCATCTAGAGGGTGTGCGCTTTCGTCGTCGCCAGCCAGCGCGGCACGTAGTTCGATAAATCGTTGCCACTGATCGAAGGGGTCATTGAGCTCCGAGAAAGCATTGCCCAGTTCCAGTCCACCGATGAAGTATTCAAAGCGCTCGACGGTAGATGGATCATCTGGCTTTCTCTTAGCCAACGGGCTTATCTCCACCGGGTAATCCATGACTATGGTGGGCTGAATCAGGGTTGGTTCGACATGGGCACTGAAGAGAGAATCGATCAGCTTTCCCCGGTTAGACCTGGGATCGGGTTGATGGCCAATCGCGCGCATCGCTGCTGCAAGCGAGGCCGCGTCAGGATAGTCCAGATAGTCAATTCCCGTAACCTGGCGAATAGCCTCGCGCAACGTGATACGGCGCCAGGGCGGGGTGAGGTCAATCTCATGATCGTTGTAAGTGATGCGTAGCCCACCGGTTACCTCTTCGGCGATCGTGGCAATCAATTCTTCTGTGCGCCGCATGATACCCTGGTAGTCAGTATATGCCTCATAGAACTCGAGCTGGGTAAACTCCGGGTTGTGCTTAAAACTGATCCCCTCATTGCGGAAGTCCCGGCCGATCTCATACACTCGTTCATAGCCTCCTACCAACAGCCGCTTCAAGTAGAGCTCAAAGCTGATGCGCAGGAAGAGCTCCTGGTCGAGTTGGTTATGGTAGGTGGTGAAAGGCCGTGCTGCTGCGCCACCATAGATGGGTTGGAGCACAGGGGTCTCAACTTCGAGAAACCCGTTGCTGTCAAGGTAACGTCGAATGGCTGCAATTATCCTGGTCCGGATACGAAAGATGTCACGCACCTTTGGGTTAGCCAGCAGGTCTACATAGCGTTGACGATAGCGAGTCTCCACGTCTCGGAGACCATGCCACTTATCAGGCAGGGGATTAATGGCTTTGCTCAGCAAGCTCAGTTCGCTAACCTGACAGGTGATTTCACCGGTCCGGGTGGTGAACATTGTGCCGGTAACGCTGATAAAGTCTCCCAGGTCAAGCAGGCGCTTAAAGAAAGAATCGTAGAACTCCTCTCCCACTAAGTCGCGACGTATGTAGATTTGGATACGCCCGCTGCCGTCTTCGATATGGGCGAAGGACGCTTTCCCCATCACACGCAAGGTGAGCAGACGGCCTACCAGGGTAACAGTTTGCCCATCGGCTAGCTCCCCACGTGTGTAGGCAGCAACCGCCTCGGCAGCCGTATGGGTACGGACGCGTGGCAGCCGTGCTGGGTAGGGGTCAATGCCCAGCCGGCGCAACTCGGCCAGTTTATCACGGCGCACCAGTTGTTGTTCGTTCAGCTTTGTCTCGTCCACGATGCTCTCTCTGATCGCAAAAAACCCGGTCTTCTCCCCGCGCAGCTTTCCAAACAGCGCATGAAAACCGGGTTTTCAGTCTGGTAAGCAGGCACTTCTAAGTCTGCAGATAGTTTCTTTGGAGGCGACGCGTTCAACCTGCCATGGCATTCTGATGCTTTGCCAGAAGGGCGTCAGGAGATCCCAACGATCTCAAACTCTATCATCCCTCCTGGCGTCTTCACCTGGACCCGATCACCTCGGCGGTGTCCCATGAGAGCCTGGCCAATGGGAGAATGGAGCGAGATACGGCCATTGCTGGGATCCACCTCAGCAGAGCCAACAATAGTATAAGTTTCCTCGCCACCAGATGCCGTATCGCGAATAGTCACTGTGCAACCCAACTCAACAAGATCTCTGCCCTCACCTTCATTGATTTCTACTGCGTTGGCCAGGAGATTCTTAATAGTGAGGATCCGCCCTTCAACGAACGCCTGGGTATTCTTCGCTTCCTCGTAACCAGCATTTTCGGCCACATCGCCGTCCGCTTTCGCTTCAGCGATCAGACGGGCAATCTCTGGCCGGCGAACATTAATCAGGTAATCCAGTTCTTCCTGCAACTTCTTTATGCCGTCTGCGGTGAGATAGACGGGGTTGCTCTCAGCCATGAACTTCTCGCCTCTGACTTACGGTCTGCCCCGGGATTAACGAAGGTGCCCTTACAATAAACTTAGCCGTCAGTGAACAGACGGCCGTTCTAGATAAATTATAGTCCGAGTTTGGGGAACATCCAAATACCAGGTGAGCAAGGAACTTGCCTTTGGCGTGCATATAAATGAGCCCTGGTTCGCGTAGCCAGTACACTACACAACATCATACACCGCCAAACCAAAAACCAGCACAAGGCCAGCTACGCGAAGAGACTTGACCGTAGCACTCCACTACAGATACCTGCCAATAAGCAAACCCAAACGTTCTTTCACGGTTGGCGGAATCAACGCCCGATTAGTAATGATCGCGTCTCGGAGTGCATCTGTATAGGGGGAGGGAGGCGCATCACGCAACATCCGCACGGCATTAATCACCGCGTTCTTGGCCACCTCGGCGTTAGCTAACAATTGACGCACCACCATCTCGACCGATACCGGAGCTTCGGTTTCGTGCCAGACATCGTAATCGGTAACATGAGCCATTGTAGCATAGCTCATCCCCGCCTCGCGAGCCAGAAAAGCCTCTGGCACAATGGTCATACCGATGATGGCAAATCCAAGCTGCTTGAAGACCTGGCTTTCAGCTTTAGTGCTGAAACGCGGCCCTTCAACTACCACAAAGGTCCCGCCCCGGTGGACGCGGTGACCTGTGGCTGCCACAGCATCAGCGCAGATGTTGCTCAAGAAGGCACAAAATGGTTCTGCGACCGAAACATGAACAACTAATCCTTCTGTGCCAACTTCCGGGTCGTCGAAGAAACTGAGAGGACGCAACCGGGTGCGATCAAAGATCTGGTCCGGTATTACAATGTCGCCAGGTTGGTATTGAGGTTGTAAGCTGCCGCAAGCGCTAATGGAGATGAGATACTCTACTCCCAACTTCTTGAAGCCAAATATGTTGGCCCGGCTGTTCAGGCGGGTTGGGCTGATGCGATGACCTCGCCCATGGCGAGGTAAAAAAGCAACCGGCTGCCCCTCAATCTTACCCACTACATAGGCATCGGATGGGAAGCCAAATGGTGTATCTAACACTACCTCACGTACATCGGTAAGTTGGGCCATGTCGTAGATGCCACTTCCACCGATGACACCAATGCGAATCCTGTCTTCCATGTAGGCCTCCGTGGTTTAAGGGTCAGAGAGATAGGCTATTCTCCAGCTTCCATGAGCAGATCAATGAGCCTATCGCACAACTCTTCAACTTGTTCGACATCGCCATCAGCAGAAGCGTGCTGGATATCATTGACTATACCTGCCATCTCGGCCGCGATTGCGGGATCCAGCTCACGGCGCTCCAGCATTCTCCGGGCTCGCTCCAATAGAGCTGAGACTCCAGGGTCCAGAACCGCAGCCACTTCCGCTTCTTCTGTTCCAGCTTTTTCGGCAAGCTGGCCTAGCGTGTAGGTCTCGGCTAATTTCGCCTGGCTTCGGGCAATTTCCTCTGGACTCAAACGCTGCCGACTGGCTTTCAGACGCTCGGTTACCTGCTTGCCGGTTTTTCGTTCCAGCACTGTCACATCCAGGATGCCATTGACATCGAGCGCAAAATTGATCGTCACATCTGTCAGGCCGTCAGGGCGGTTGGGCTTGAGGTTCTCAACCATGAACTCGCCCAACAGGACATTCTGGGAGGCTATCTGGCTTTCTCCCTGGTAAACTCGGACTAGAATCTGTGATTGGCCAGGGTAAACTGTGGAAAACACCTGGCTCTTCTGAACCGGTATGGTAGTGTTCCGACGGATCAGGGGGCTAAAGACATCTTTTTGCATATAGCCAGTATAACCAATCCGCACCGTTTCGATTCCCAAGGAGAGGGGTGTAACATCTACAAGAATTGTGTCAATCTCTTCGCCCGCAATGATCCCTGCTTGAACTGCCGCCCCCAGGGCTACAGCCGCATCGGGATCAATCTCTCCATGAGGATCTTGTCCCATATGGCGCGCCATCAGTTCCCACACAGCCGGGATGCGTGTTGAACCACCAACAAGCAAAACGCGGTCGATATCTTTAGGTTGCAAGTGTGCATCGGCTAGAGCATCGTTAACGCATTTTATTGTGCGTTCAAGGAGGTCACTGATGAGTTCCTCAAATTCCCATCGAGTTACCTCACGGTTGATATGCAGAGGCTTTCCCCTCTTGTCCTTGGCAACATATTCCAACTTGACCGTCGCATAGGGGGCTGAGGAGAGCTCGATCTTGGCTTCCTCTGCTGCTCGCAGCAAACGCGCCCAGGCCTGGTGATCCTGCCGCAGGTCAATATCATGGGCATCACGGAACTCGTCGGCTATTACCGTTGCTAGCCGTTCATCGAAGTCGTCCCCACCCAGATAATTGTCCCCGGCAGTAGCCAGCACATCTACCACACCCTGATTTAGCTCAATGATAGAAACGTCAAAGGTGCCACCGCCCAGGTCGTATACCAAGACGCGCAGGTTTTGATCACTGTTCAGGCCGTACCCATAGGCAAGGGCTGAAGCAGTGGGCTCGTTGATAATGCGTTCTACTACTAACCCGGCAATCTCTCCCGCCTCAATGGTCGCCTGACGCTGGACCTCGTTGAAATACGCTGGCACAGTGATAACTGCTCGCGTCACGGGATACCCCAGGGCCTCCTCGGCCGCCTGTTTAATCTCCCGCAAAATGAAAGCGGAGATTTCCTGCGGCGAGAAGCTTCTGCCGGCCATGACTACCTGCTCGCCTTTTCCCATCTTGCGCTTGATGGACCGAATGGTACGTTCTGGTGCGTAGATCCACTGGTTGCGCGCTGGATACCCTACCAGGACTTCACCCTCTGGCGATATCCCTACTACCGAAGGCAACAGGCGTTCGCCCCGCACCGGTATCAATACCGGGACACCATCTTTGATAATGGCTGGCACAGAGTAGGTGGTACCCAGGTCAATTCCCAAAATCTTATCTGCAGGTTTCACTTCTGATCCCCTCCAATCCGCAATAGTTCACTTTCTTTACATGTATTATCCAGCTGTTGCTTCAGGCGCCTCAGGTGCAGGGCCGGCATCTGCTGCCAGCCCGGTTGGCTGGGCGTCCAAAGGCCGGGTTGGTCTGGCAACCACCACTTCGGCATAGCGCAGCACACGTTCTCGTTGACGATAACCTTTCCGCCGCACAGAGACAATCGTACCTGGCGCGACATCATCTCGTAGCTCAGTCGCTACTGCCAGATGAAGGTGAGGATCAAAAGGTTGCCCCAAGGCAGGAATCGCTTGGATCCCTTCAGCAGCCAGCACGCCCAAGAAGCGTTCCTGGATCAACTCTAATCCCTGCAGCCAGCCGGCCAGCACTTCAGCTACTTCATCAACCGCCTTATCGGCTGCTTGTCTTACAGGGAAGCTGACCTGAGCCTCAGGTTCATCGCGACTGATACCGAGCGGCGCGAATATGCCGCGCAGCCTTTGCCACACACCGCGCGCCTCCTGGTGTTGGGCGACTCTTTGTGCCCTCTCCTGGGCCAACTGATGACGTCGGCGTTCCAGAAACGCCTGCCCACTTTCCAGGGCCAACTCCACGCCATCAAGGACGGGCAACAGATCAGCGATCAACTCGCCGCGTGCCTCAGCACGCGCCGCTGCTCGTTGCTGCTGTTCCTGCCATAGGCGAGCCTCTTCTACCTTTTCTCGCCGAGTGGCTATCTCTTGAAGGGTAGCCAGGGCACTGGCGAGCTGTTGTTCTCTGGATTCACTTAACGCATTAGCCCGAAACTGAGTACGGCTCAATCTGGCGACGTTCTGAATCAACTCCTCCAGTTGCTGTTGGCTTGCCTCCTGGCGGCTCATCAGATCAGCCAGGCGTTCTTCCAGCAACCGGTGGGCTGCCGGGTCAGTCAAATGACGGGTTAACCCTGCAACCTGGCTGCTATTGGCCTGCACTTCAGACCATAGTTCGTCCAGGCGAGCCTCAATATGCCCTACCTGGGCTATCAGACGCAGCAGATGTCCGACCAAAGAGCCATCGGTGCTGCGCAAAAGCTCTGAAGCCGCCTGCACATCAGCTTGGGCAACTTCCGCATCGTGAGCTGTCGCTGGTTGTTCATGAAATGGGTAAGGCTGGTTCATGGAAATCTCTATGGGTTGTAATCTCTGCCAGGCCCAACTCCAGGGCCAACTCTATGATATCCTCCGGATGCAGTGTCAGGTCGAACTTAGGCCGGCGATGGCTTGAGAGAGCAGGGGGAGGTTGCAGCAGGAACAGATCGGTCAGCGCGCGCGCCTCCGGAGAGCGCAATTGTTCATAAGCTGCCCGGATCTCCTGAAATTTCTCGGGCGCGTCCTCAGGGGAATATGTGCGGACCAGCCGGAAGTAAGCCCTCTTGATCTCAGCTTCGCTGGCACGCCGCTCGATTCCCAATACCGCATATGGATCACGCACTACAGGTTTCTCGGAGCGCGATAAAGCCATCTAAGCCCTCCAAATCAATCAGTTATCATCCTGAAAGCCGGGGAATAAGCCTTCACCACCCAGCAAATCCACGAGTTTCGAAAGCCCAGGAAACCCCAAACCCTGCAGCCCGAGCACCATTTCGATCTCTTCAGCCATCCCAAGCACGCCTTCATCTTTTGCCTTACGCGCCATCTGTTTCGCTTTGCGGATCAGGCGAAGAGCCCCTTCGACATCGTTGTTCTCGTGGTAGAGGCGATAAGCCTTAAGATACTCCACTGCACCACTTTCCGGAGCCTCCTGCTCAACGAGCGCAGCATATTGGTTGGCCAGATCCTTGGCCTTTTCTGTGGCACATATCTCAAAGGCCTGAAGGAGCAGACTCGCCCGTGTGCTCTTGTCCCGTCCAGCCTTGGCCACCTCGAAAGCCAATTCAAAGAACCGCCTTGCCCAATCCTTGTTCAGCTGGCAGTGCAGAGCCATTCGGGCTTGATCCATCCAGAAAGCCGGGAGTAGCCCTGGCATGGCTTTTATCTCGGGAACCAATTCCTCCACCTTATCATCGGCAGCAACATGGAGCAACTCGTGCAACACCGAGCCTGCTATCGCGGCACTGGATGGGGATACGCGGTATGCTCGCAGAAGGAGCTCCTCTGCTTGCTTCTGGGTACCTCGGCGTTGCGCATAGATCCTACCCAACTCCAGCAGCAGCCGAGGATGATCGGGCACCTCTGCTAGCCCCTGCTTGAGAATCTCCACCGGATCGGTCTTGGAGCCTCTAAGGAGTATCTGCCAGAAGCGAGGCTTATCCGGCAAGGCCTGCACCCGGGCAAGATAGCTTTGAGCCAGCCCTTCCCGAGCCTCCTCATTATCGGGCTGAATTGCTAGCACCCTCCTCCACAGAGGTTCCGGATTCTGGTTCCACGACTCATCATAGAGCGCTGCCAACCGTAGCAAGGCGTCTACATTCTGAGGATCGCGTTCCAGGAGCTGCTCCAATTGAGCCTGCGCGCCAGCATCGCGTTCTTCAAGCTTCATGGTGTCGGCCAGGCGGAGACGCAGCGCTGTATCTTCCGGCGTGCAGTTGACAGCAGCTTTCAGACACGCGATGGCCTGATTCATATCACCTGCGCGTTCATAACATTCTGCTGCACGGCTCCAAATCGCCGCCACCTGGGCATCTGTCAGATAGTCAGGATGGTCCGGTTTACGGGGCCGTCTTCGCGCTACCTCGCGCCAGGCTGTGGCAGCCTCGTGCCAATTCTGCAGAGCTTCTTGTGCTAATGCCAGGTTTTGGGCCAGATAGCGGCTGGGGGCATATTGGCTGGCCTTATTCCAGTGCACGACAGCATGGCGCCATTGCCCCTTCTGTGCTGCCTCATAACCCAGGTTGAAATAAGCAGCTCCAACAGTTTCGGCCAGGATGCGATCGGAGAGGATAAGCTGGCTGCCCCCACTTTTCAAGCTGTTGGTTATGCGTTCAGCCAACGCCACGACGTCAGCCCACTTGCCCGCCTCAGCCAGATTCAGTGCCTGAACGCGGGCCAGGTAGACAAGATTCTGGTGCAACCAGGAAGTAGAGAGGCCGGCATTCCTGGCATTTAGCCAAGCCGTCAAGGCCGTGTCTTGGGCCCCCTGCATCAGCGCGGCAACCCCTTGATAATAGAAGAGCAGTTTGCTGATTGAAGTACGGCCAACACGGGTGGCAGCTTCCTGCAGCAGTTGGACCGAGTTACCACCGCGCTCATCCTGCATTGTAATCAGCGCGCGCCAGAGCCTGGGATCGCGTCCCATCAACGGGCCCTCTGCCAGAGAAAGCAGTTCCGCTCTGGATGCATTGTGCACCAGCCCTGCCACCAGTCGCATTGTATTCGCCTCCGCCGGAGTCATTCCGTCGGGTGCCCATGGTTGACCAGTGGCAAGCTTGGCCAGTTGGCACAGGAATTTTACCTTAGGCCGATCAGGCTCACGGGCGGCAACAAAATCGAGATCGGCCAATGCTTCGCTGACCCGACCCATCCGCCAGAGCGCGATAGCGCGATAGAAAAGAAGCTTGGGGATTTCGGGGGTGAGCTCGAGCGCCTCATTCAGGTGCTGCAGTGCCTTCTGCGGGTCAGAGGCGGCAACGGCGCTGCGGAAATGGACCTCAGCCGCAACCTGGCGCGCGTGTCCAGCCACAGCTGGAGTAAGCTCGGAGTTTAACACGCGCGTTACCAGTTGGAGCGCCTGATCGGTATTGCCGCGGCGTAACCACTGGATCACCTCGCGCAAAGCGTCCAGAGCACCCTTAGAAGTCCCGAGCCTGGACGATGACTCTGGCCTGGGTGACCCCTGCCGATACCCTTTGGGCAGGATTGGCTTCTGATGATGTTGTTTCCTTGCCACTATACTCACACCAGCCGCGGCATTCCGCAATAGCACAAGAGGGCCGCCTCTCTTTTGGGCCGCCCTCTTGGGATCTTAGTGGAGATGCCGGGAGTCGAACCCGGGTCCGAAACAAACGACCACAGACTTCTACAAGCTTAGTCGCTGATTCAAACTTCGCCGGACGGTCCGGCAGCGACCACCGTCCGTTAGTCCGGCTATCCGATCATCTTAGGCCCACCTATCGGAGTCCTTGAGCCGCACCATACGGTCTCTGACGATGCTCCCCAACGCCGCCTGGTCCCATTGGGGGTACCGTGGTCACTCTATGGTGACCAGTTTGTTCCCTTTCCCTTCTTATGCGGCCAATGCCATAGCGTTGGCCCGAGCAAACGGGAAGGTGAACGCTTTGCCTGTGTTGGCACTTGTGTTTTGCTCCGGATTAACGAGGTTGGAGCACCTCGGCTTGCAGTCTGCGCTCAGTTTGCCTCGTCGAAACCATTCATCCCCATTGCACACCCATTACACAATCAAAGTATAGCATAGAGTTGATTTCCTGACAAACTACCCAATACCAGAATGTCTCAAGGCAAGGAGGGAAGATTATGCTATCAATAGTTCTCTGCCAGCGCCTCAATAAGGGCTACAGCGTTCTCCGTAGGAGTCTCGGGTTGGAGTGGCTTGGCCGGCGCCAGAATAAAACCACCTCCGCGTCCCATCTCAGCACGTAGCCGGCACACCTCAGCTCTTATCTCCCTCGGCGTCCCAAAGGGGATCACACTCTGGCTGCCCAGGCATCCCCAAAAAGTGATCTTGTCACCCCATTTCTTCTTCAGTTCATATGGATTCATGTCTGCCGCCTCGGGCTGCACACTCTCCAAGACATCAACCCCGATTTCGATGATGTCGGGCATGATTGCGGCTATCGACCCGCATGAGTGGTGAATAACGATCTTGCTATGGTGATGCACCCTTTCGTAGATCTTTGCCCAGCGCGGCTTCAAGAAATGCCGCCAACGCTGTGGGCCAATGATTACCCCACGCTGGTCTCCCCAATCATCCCCGAAGAGAATACCGTCAACAGCGAGATCGGCCGTGTAGTCCACAAAGGCGAGATACAGGTTCATTAGCCTGTCCAGGGCTTCTTCGAAGAAGTCCGGAGCTGTCATCACGTCCATCAGCAGGTTCTCAAAGCCTCGGAGATTCCAGCTCCGCTCAAAAAGGCCCCATCCGAGGTTAGCTACAATAAAGACATCCCGGTGCTGCGCAATGGTCTGCTTGGCCTGCTCTTTCCATTCCGGGCGGAAGAATGCCTGCGGGGCAGGGAAGTGATAACCCTCGAAGGATGGCCGCTCGAGGGGAGGCTTAAGGAGATGCCAGGGTCGGCGATCATGCCGCCAGATGCCGCCATAGGCGTCGCGCCAGTGAACCGAGTCAAGTTGCTGCTTGAAATCGGTGTCCACTGCAGCAACCTGAAGCACATAGGTGGTCAGTTTATCGCGCCAATGGGGCCCTCCATAGTAAACGTCCAACCTTTGCTCAATATCACCATCCGGTTCAAAAGCCAGGGTATACGGGACTTTGGGCGGCTGGCGGTGTCGAATTGCTTCCCAAACCATATCACGCGGCTGCATACTTGTGACTCCTGGTAAGTGCACTCTCTGTGTTAGACCGGACTCCAGTTTCTCATCCTGGAACGTTGAGACAGGTCTTTTCCCCTGCCCGGACGCGCCTGAGTTGCTCAACAGATTTTAGAAATCCCCCAGAGGGCTTCTATTCTGCCTCCCATTCTTTGATTGCTCGCCGCAGCTC
>DAOTZS010000097.1:0-11183 GCA_034434335.1 Anaerolineae bacterium | reverse complement strand
CCCAAGTGTGGGGGTTTCTGGGGCGGCTTCGCCGCCCCAGAAACCCCCTTAATGCCGATCTCCCCGCCCCCTGATAGGGGGCGTCCCGCTGCGCGGGAGGCAAGCACGGGCCGGGGGTGGGGGTCAATCCGGAAAGTATAGAATCCAGCCTTAGAAAGCACTAATCGGGGCCTAACCAGGAACTTTTGCATCAATTTACCGAGAGAGGAGATAACCATGCAAGCAACTGCCATTCTGATGGAAGAGCACCGTGTCATCGAACGGGTGATCGCCAGCCTGGAACAGGCTGCCACGTGCCTGGAAAAAGGGCAACCTGTGCGCCCTGGCTTCTTCCTGGACGCCACCGACTTCATCAAGGGTTTTGCCGACAGTTGCCACCACAAGAAGGAGGAGGGGGTGCTCTTCAAGGCCATGGCCGATAATGGCATGCCGCTTCAGGTGGGGCCGCTCGCGGTGATGCTGGCCGAACATGAGGAGGGCCGCGCCTTCACTCGCAACCTGCGCGCGGCTGCCCAGAAGCTCGCGGCCGGCGACCCCACAGCAGCGCATGAGGTAATCCGCAATGCGCGGGGCTATGCGGCATTGTTGCGCCAGCATATCGCCAAGGAAGATGGCATCCTCTTCCCGATGGCTGCCCAGGTGATCCCCCTGGACAGGCAGCCAGGGCTGGTGGAGGCGTTCGAGCATGTTGAACATGAAGATACCGGCCCAGGGGTACACGAAAAATACCTGGCTCTGGCCGCAGCCCTGGAGCAGGAGGCCCAAAACCTGCCTGTAGCTCCTGCCACCTGATCCAGGGGGCCCTATGCGCTTATTAGCAGTTACGCAGGGGATGGTTCGATTCGCCAGGGACATTGATTTACATTTTTTGCAGTCATTAGAATTGCCGCCCAGGGCCCTCACTCCTCCTCCCCCTCTCCCCTGGCCGCAGGCCAAGGGCCACACCCCGACGGGAGATGGGGGACAGGGGCAGGGGAATCCTTTGATAAGGGGTATTCTGGGCGGCTTCGCCGCCCAGAATACCCTTAATCTCGATTCCTCTTCCCCGCAAGGCGGGGAAGAGGGTAAGGGGATGGGGCAATACGCCCAAAAGAGCGTAACTCTATAAGGAGGCCGGACGGGAAAGATCCGGGAATGGAAACAGCCGGTGCGTTCTATGACGCCCTGGCCCCCCTGTTCGACGTAATGACCGACTGGGATGCCAGGCTGGCAGCAGAGGAGCCCTTCCTGCTGGCCATGTTGGAGCAGGCCGGCGCGCGCCGTGTGCTCGACGCCGCCTGCGGCAGCGGCGGACATGCGCTGGCCCTGGCCCGCCGGGGTTACCAGGTCGTGGGCGCAGATGTCAGCCCGGGCATGATCGCCCTGGCCCGGCAAAAAGCTGCCGCGGCCAGCCTGGACGTGCCGTTCTTCGTCAGCGACCTGGCGACACTGGAAGGCCAGGCTGCCGCCGCCGGCCAGGCCATCCCATACGACGCGGTCCTTTGCCTGGGCAATTCCCTACCTCACCTGCTGAGCCAGGAGGAGCTGGAGGCTGCGCTGCGGGGCATAGCTGCCGTCCTGCGGCCGGGCGGGCTCTTCATTACCCAGAACCTCAACTACGACCTGCGCTGGCGCACGCAGCCCCGCTGGTTTGCGGCGCAAGGAGGCATGTACCAGGGTCAGGAGGTGCTGCTATGGCGTTTCGCGGATTATGATGCGGCTGCCAGGCGCATTGCCTTCCACATTGCCCTCTTCCGCAAAGGGGAACAGGGGTGGGAGGTCAAGGTGCACACCACCCCCCAACGTCCCCTGTTCGAGGCCGACCTTGTGGCAGGGCTGGCTGCGGCCGGCTTCGGATCGTGGCGGAGTTATGGATGTATGGCCCTGCCCACCAGGCCATTCGACCCGGAACAGTCGGCCGATCTGGTAGTGGTGGCGGAGAAATTTGTAATTGGTTAGCATCTCTTTTCCCGGCAAATTGAACCATTCCCCAAAAGGAGGAGCAAAATGTACATTACAGAGACCCTGTGGTGGGCCTATACGGCCTTTGTCGTCGCCGTAATCCTGTTTATGCTCTACTTTGCCGCCAGAGTGCGGCAGAAGGGAGGATGACCATGGACCGGGAAGAGCGCATCTGGCTGGGGGTTCTGGTCGTCGTCTTCTTGCTGGTCAATGCCATCACCCTCTCCCCCCTGGTGCCCTGGCATCGGTGGTTGCTCTGGGCCCGGCCCACGGCCCAGGAGCAGGTGCGTGTAGAGTTCGCCAACTACGAAATCCGCCTTCCACCCCAGGGTATCCAGGTGAAGGCCGGCCAGTTCGTGGAGTTCATCGCCGTCAGTAAAGACGTTACCTACGGCTTTGGCGTCTTCCGAAAGGACGGCAAGCTGGTCTTTCAGATGCAGGTGGTCCCGGGGTATGAGAACCGCATCGTCTGGCGGTTTGACGAACCCGGCACCTACGATGTTCGCTCCACCGAATACTCCGGGCCCCGGCATCCGGAGATGCTCATCCCTGACGCGATCCAGGTCGTGCCATAAGGAGGTGCCCCGATGAAAGTAATCGGCTGGAATGAAAAGTGGACCCTGCGCTTTGCCGTGGTCGCGCTGATCTGGCTGGCGATCAACGGCTTCGAGGGGATCCTGATGAACACACAGTTGAGCGCGCCGGATGCCCTGTACGGGCTGGAATCCTTCATGAACCTGTTCCGTCCGGTCGGCCGCGAGCCTTCGTCATCTGAGGTGTTCTACTCGATGCTGACCGCGCACCCCATCTGCGGCGTGTATGGCTTCGCGTACACGGCCGTGATGGGTGCCTTCTACTACCTGGTGCCGACGTTGCTCAAGAAGGAGATCCGCCACAAGCGCCTGGTGCCGCTCAACTTCTGGTTGCAGGCGGTGAGCGTCTTCGTGGCCTGGGGCGCGGGCTTCTTCCTGCTCTTCGACTCCCTGTACACCCTCTATTGGCCGCTGCCGGTCTCCTTTGACCGGGTGCCGCTGGTAGGCAGCATCGTCTTTGCCGTTGGCGCGGCCGGCATCATGATCAATATCCTGCTCTTCTCTTTCAACATCTTCAGCACCGTCCTGTCCAGGAGCAATCCCGGATCCTACACTTTGGGGCAGTTTCTGCGAGCCGCCTTCGGCATCCCACGCCTGATGCGCCTCTTCGGCAAGGAGGATAAAACCGCCGTCCCCCTGGATTACAACGGCCTGCCGGTTTTCATCGTCGCCGTGGCGCGGGGCTCCATAGACACCGTCATCAATGCCATCGTCCTGCTCACCGCCGGGGGGCTGATCCTGGTCTACGGCCTGGCCACCCTCTTCGGCCACCCCCTCAACCCGATGGCTGTGGACGCCCTGGTCTACAAGAACTGGTTCTGGTGGGGACTGGACATGGTGGCCGATGGGAATGTCCTCATCTATACCGCCGGGGTCTGGTATCTGTTGATTCCCCTCCTGGTGGGCCGTCGCCTCTACGGGGAATCGGTGGTGCGCACGGTCATTATGGTAGACCTTCTGGTTTCCCTGGGGGTGTGGAGCCACCATCTGCTGGGTGACCAGGTCCAGCCGTTATGGATGCGCCTGCTCTCAGGCCAGATCATCACCTGGGGCGAGTTCTTCACCATGGGGCTGACGGTCTTCGCTTCGCTGATGACCATCTGGAAAGCACGGCCGGTGAAGTTCACGCCACCGCTGATCTTCGTCCTGGGCTCCATTTTCGGCTTTATCGTTGGCGGCGCAGCGGGCCTTATCCAGGCCAACGTCGGCCTCAACATGGTCCTGCACAACACCATGTGGGTCATCATGACCCACGCCCACACCATGCTCCTGACGGGCCTGAGCAATCTGCTCTTTGCCGTCATCTATGCGCTGGTGCCGATGCTCACCGGGCGGGAAATCCGCAGCCGCTCCCTCACCCTGGCCCACTTCTGGCTCTGGATGGTCGGCTCGCTGCTGATGACCTACGTGATGGGCATGGCCGGTTCCCAGGGGATGTTACGGCGGATGCTCTACCCGCAACCCAACCCCTACCAGGCCTACCTGGACGCGGCATGGGTGGGCGGTGTCCTGATGGCCCTGGGCTTCCTGGCTTTTCTGGTCAACCTGGTCGCCACGCTGGGCTGGGAGTCCATTCTGGCGCTGGTGGTCGAACGGAAGCGCTCCGCTCCGGCCGCCACCTGATGAGGGAACTACAATCTGGCTGGGGTATTTTGGCTGGCTTCGCTGGCCAAAATACCCCTTTCCAAGGATTCCCCTCAGCTAACGCCTATGGGGTTACAGCCCGCCACCATCTTTCAGGAGTCTCAATATGGAGTGGTTTCGCTTCTTCCACACCCAGCGAGACCAGCCTGCTCCTGCCCCCTGGCTGAACTCCAGCCGGGGAGAACGGATCGCGCTGTCCTACTATCGGGGACGCGAGAACCTGGTGCTCTTTTTCTTTCCCGGCCTGGACTGTCCGGGGTGCCGGGTGGCCTTGCAGAACCTGGCTGACCATCAGCGAGAGTACCAAGAGCGCGAGGCGCAGGTACTGGTGGTAGTGTCAGGCCCCGCGGCTCAAGCGGCCCTTCGGGAAGCAGGGGCGCATCCCTTTCCCGTGTTAGCGGATCCGGAGGGCACCGCCCGGCAGGCCTACATCGCGATCCTCTCTGCTCCGGTCAGGGACGATGAGCCCCTGGTCTTCGTCCTGGACCGCTACGGGGTACCCTATGCAGCCCTGATTTGCCCCGCGCCCGACGACCCGGCCCTGCAGGGGGAAATCCTGGAGTGGTTGGACTTCATCGAATTTCAGTGTCCGGAGTGAGGGGCGCCTGAATGGCCCGTGGGGCCATAAAGCACGGATTTATTTGACACTCTCCCATCCGGCGATTTTCTTCGTAGTAACGGTCGTTCGGGACGCGCTGAAAGCGACTGAAGTCGCTACTACGAAGCCTGCATCGTGTGCTTCTGAGGGCCCTCGGGATAGCCGGCCGCCTTGCCGAGCCAACCGGCCTGACCTATAATCAGGCCATGGCCCATCCACTCGACCTGTTTTCCGAGCCCGTCCGCCTTTGGTTTCTGGAGACCTTTGGCCAGCCGACGCCGCCACAAGCCCAGGGCTGGCCAGCCATCCAGGCCGGCCAGCACACCCTCATCCTGGCCCCCACCGGCTCGGGCAAGACATTGGCTGCCTTCCTGTGGGGCATTGATCAGCTCTACCGCGAGCTGGGCACGGCCTCGGCAGGCTCGATTTCAACTTCTCCCGCCGGGATCAGGCTTCTCTACGTCTCGCCGTTGAAGGCCCTGAACAACGACATCGAACGCAACCTGCGCACCCCCCTGGCCGGCATCCGGGCCCTTGCCGAACGCCAGGGCCGGTCACTGCCGGCCCTGCGCGTGGCTGTCCGCACGGGCGATACCCCCAGCTCGGCCCGCGCGGCCATGCTGAAACAGCCGCCCCACATCCTCATCACCACCCCCGAATCACTCTACCTGATGCTCACCAGCCCACGCGCCCGCGAACTGTTCCGCAGCGTGCGCACCGTGATCGTGGACGAAATCCACACCCTCTGCGGCGACAAGCGGGGCGTGCACCTGGCCCTCAGCCTGGAACGGTTACAGCACCTGGCAGCTCAGCCCATCCAGCGCATCGGCCTCTCGGCGACGATCAGGCCGCTGGATGAGGCGGCGCGCTTCCTGGGCGGGCAGGAATGGAGCCAGGATGATGGAGGGCCGGCCAGGCTTGTCCCGCGGCCGGTTACGGTCGTTGATGCGGGCTATCGCAAGCCGCTTGACCTGCAGGTGGTGACGCCTGTGGAGGATTTCCGCCGCCTGCCGGGCAAATCCATCTGGCCTTCCCTGATCCCCAGCGTGCTTCGCGACATCATGCGCCATCGCAGCACCCTTATCTTTTGCAATAACCGTCGCCTGGCCGAGCGCACCGCGGACCGGCTCAACGCGCAGATCACTGCAGAGCGCGCGGAAGAGGTCCCACCCGGCAGTACGGAGGCCCTGGCCCCTGCCGGCCTGCCACGCGATCGCGGCATCTTCGCCATCGGCGCGGAGGGGCCGATCCGGGCCCACCACGGCAGCATGTCAAAGGAAGCCCGCCGCCAGATGGAGGAGGACCTGAAGGCTGGCCGGCTGCCAGCGTTGGTGGGTACCAGCACGCTGGAGCTGGGCATAGACATCGGCGCCATAGACCTGGTGGTGCAGATCCAATCACCCAAGAGCGTGGCCCAGGGGTTGCAGCGTGTCGGCCGCTCGGGCCACTTGGTGGGCCAGACCAGCGTGGGGCGCATCTATACCACCTATCAGGAAGAGCTGGATGAGGCAGCAGCCGTGGCACGCGGGATGCTGGAAGGGGATGTGGAGCCGACCACGACCCCGCGTAACCCGCTCGATGTGTTGGCCCAGCAGGTCGTGGCCATGGTGGCAGTCGAAGAGTGGTCGGTGCCGGCGCTTTTCGACCTGGTGCGGCAGGCCTATCCGTATCGAGACCTGTCGCTGGCCGCGTTTCGGTCGGTGCTCGAGATGCTCTCTGGCCGCTACGCGCTGGTTGGTGGGCAGGCTCGCACGGCCCTGCGTGCCAGGATTGCCTGGGACCGCGTGAATGATCGCCTGAGCGCGCTGCCTGGCTCCCGGCTGCTGGCGCTGGCCAATGCCGGCACCATCCCCGACACGGGCGCTTACGACGTCTACCTGGCCGACGGCAAGACCAAAGTTGGCCAGCTCGATGAGGAATTCGTCTTCGAAACGCGCGTCGGCGACACCTTCCTGCTGGGCAGCAATACCTGGCGCGTGCTCGAGATCGCCGACGACCGGATCGTGGTAGCCGATGCGGCGGGTGCCATCCCGCGCATGCCCTTCTGGCGCGGAGACTACCCCTGGCGGCCGTACGAGCTGGGACGAAGGGTGGGGCGCCTGCGCAGGGAGCTGGCGGAGAGGATCGCCGCGGCCGCGGGGGACCAGGGCAAGCTGGCAGAGGTGGAGGGGTGGCTACAGCGCGAGTATCTGCTGGATGAGAACTCGGCGCGCAACCTGGTCAGCCATGTAAGACGTCAACTCGATGCGGTGGGCGTGATCGCATCCGACCAGACCATTGTCGTCGAGTCGTTCCAGGATGCCCTGGGCGAGCCACGCCTGGTGGTCCACTCCCCCTTCGGTGGCCGGGTGAACGCGGCGTGGGCCCTGGCGCTGAGCAGCGCGCTCAGTGAGCGGGTGGGGATCCAGGTCGAGGTCCAGGCCAACGACGATGGCATCCTGCTGCGCTTCCCCTCCCTGGTTGGCGAGCCGCCGATAGCTATCGTTCAACAGATGACACCGGCAGAGGCCCGGCAGCGCATCCTGGCCGGGTTGCCCGGCTCGGCCGTGTTTGGCGCGCACTTCCGCATGAACGCTGCCCGCGCGCTGCTCCTCCCCAAAGCGCGCGGGCGCAAACGCACCCCCTTCTGGCTGCAACGGCTGAAGGCCAAAGACCTGCTGGCCACGGTTTCCCACCTCGAAGACTTTCCCCTCCTGGCCGAGACGTACCGCGACTGCCTGCAGGATGTGCTCGACCTCCCGCACCTGGAGCAGATCCTGGCCGACATTCAGGCCGGCCAGATCCGCGTCGTGCCGATCCAAAGCGTGGTCCCTTCCCCAGTCGCCGCGGGGCTGCTGCAGGCTTTCATGGGCATCTACATGTACGAATGGGACGTGCCCAAGGCAGAACGGCAACTCCAGGCCCTGTCGGTGCAGGCCGGCCTGGTGGACAAGCTCCTGGGGGAGCCGGCCACTCAACCCCAGCCGATACTCAAGCCCGAGGCCGTTGCCGAGTTTACCGCGCAAACGCAACGCACCGCGCCCGGCTATCGCGCGCGCAGCGCAGATGAGCTGGCCACCTTCCTGCTGGAGCTGGGGGACCTGACGACCGAGGAGGTGGCGGCGCGGTGCGCCGGCGATGCCCAGGCCTGGCTGGCACAGTTGATGAGCCAGGGCCGGCTTATTGCCCTTGCCATTCCGGCCCCGGCCGGTCCTGTGACCCGTTGGGTGCCAGCCGAGCTGGCCCAGGAGTACAAGGCAGCCTGGCAAGACCCCGCTGCCGGCGAGGCGGTGCTGCGCCGCTATCTGCGCAACCGCGGCCCCGTGACCCGCGACGAGATCCTGGCCCGCTATCCGTTCGAGCCGGCCTGGCTGGATGAGGCGCTGGCGCGGCTCGTGGCCTCAGGCGAAATCTTGCAGGGCCACTTCATCAAATGGGAGGAGGCCGGCCCTTGCCCGGAATTGCCGGCTGACCACTCAGCTCCTCAGTTGTGCGATCGCCACAACCTGGAGCAGCTCCTGCGGCGCACGCTGGCCTCCCTGCGCCGGGAAGTCCAGCCGGTGCCCCTGGCAGCCTACGCCGATTTCCTCCTGCGCTGGCAAGGCCTCTATCCCGACAAAAGGCGGGCCGGCGAGGAGGGTTTGCGCCAGGTTATGGGGCAACTACGTGGGGTGGCCTTGCCCGGCCCGATCTGGGAGCGCGATGTGTTGCCGGCGCGGCTGGCCGATTACCAGGCTGGCGATCTCAATGCCCTGTGCGCAAGCGGCGAACTGCTGTGGGTTGCCTCGGGCCGCGATCCACGACGTGCCCGCATCACTTTTTTCAGCCGCGGGGAAGGGGGGCTGTTCCTCCAGGATGCCCCGCTGCCCCCGGAACAGTTGGGGCTCAGCGAGACGGCGTGCGCCATCTACGCCTATCTGCGTTCAGAGGGCGCGTCGTTCCTGGCAGATCTGGAGGCCGGGTTGGGCCGGCGCCCTGCCGAGCTCCAAGATGGCCTGGCCGAGCTGGTGCTGGCCGGATTGGTCACCAACGATACGCTGGATGGCCTCCATGCCATCCTGGCCCATGCCATGCCTGCCGGTGAAGCAGGGCTCAGCAGTTCCCTGGAAGCTGAGCTGGCCCGGCTGCGCGGCGGCGCTCACCGGCCCCTGGCCCCTGGCCGTATGAGCCGGGACAGGCTTCACGCTGCCAGGCGCCGGGTGGCCCACCGGCTGAAGGCCACCCTTGAGCCGGGCTTCTGGCCAGGCCGCTGGTCCCTGGTGCATCGGCCGGCCGTGTGGGGGCCGATGCTCTCAGATGACGAGCGGGCCGACAAAGTGGCGCGCCTGCTGCTGGCCCGCTATGGGGTGGTCATGCGCGAATCGATCGAGCGTGAAGGCGGGCCCTGGGACTGGACGTTACTGGCCCCACGGTTTCAGCGCATGGAGCTGCGGGGAGAGGTGCGTCGGGGCTACTTCGTGGCCGGCCTCTCAGGGGTGCAGTACGCCCTGCCTGAGGCCGTGGAAGAGCTGCGTGCGGGGGCTTTGGCGCCAGGCCCCGATGTGATGATCGTCGTGAACGCGGCCGATCCGGCCAACGTGTACGGGGGAGAGAGCGGTGAGGGGGTGGAGACAACAGTGGGCAACGAGGCAAGTTCCCCGCCGGGGCTGATGCGCTTCGCCCGCCTTCCCTCCACTCACTGCGTGCTCTACCGCGGCCAGCCCATCCTGGTCGCCGAGGACAACGGCGAGCGGCTGGTGGTTGCGCAGGGGGTGGGGGTTGATGTGATCCAGCGCGGCCTACAGGCCTATCTGGCTCGCCCAAACGCCCCACGGCACGCCGTAGTCAGGCAGTGGAACGGGGCCCCCGTGCTGGGCAGCCCCGGAGAAGCGATTCTGCAGACGCTCGGTTTTTACCGGACACCGACAGGTCTGGAGTGGTGGGCAGGGTGATGGAAAGGCCCAGCCCATAGGGGCACCGCAACTATTCAGCGGTGACCGGAAGGGCCACGCCGAGGGCTCGCCCTCGGCGTGGCCCTTTTTGAGCCTGCGGCCAGAGGTTGGCCTTCGCCGACCTCTCATGATGCATCCATGAAGGGTGTCGGCGGAGGCCAACACCCGGCACGAAGTGCCCAGGATGGGCGATTTCAATCGGCCCGAACAGTTACGGGGCGCCTTACTCCACCGGCGCCAGCCATGCCTCAAACACCGCCTCGATATTCTCCCGGGGCACGTCGTTGCCCCACTCGCACTCGGCGATCACGCCCCCGCGGCCATCGTCGAGAGCCCGCCTCACCCGCCGCACCGCTGCCCAAACATCCTCCACCGACCCAAACGGCAACACCCACTGGCGGTCAATCTCACCCCAGAATGTGATCTGCCCCTTGAAGCGCCGGCCAATCTCCTCAATGTCCATACAGAACAGTTGGCTGTTAAGTGCATCAACCCCGATCTCGATCAGATCGGGGATGATGTCGAGGATGTAACCGTCGGAGTGGAAGAAGACGAACTTACCTGCCTGGTGGATCAGCCGACAGTAGTCGGCATACAAAGGCTTGAAGAACGAGCGCCATAGGGCTGGGGAAATCAGCAGGCTATGCTGAGTCCCCCAGTCGTCCATGAAGGAGAGCCCATCCACATCTGTCTTCACCCACAACATCAGTTCCCGCAGGAAGAACTCATGGACCATGTCGCGCAGGCGATACAGCTCCGCCGGTTGCCAGGCGAGGTCGAGGAACAGGTTCTCCGACCCCCGCAGGAACTGCATCCGCTCGAAGGGGCGCACTGTTGTGCCGGCCTTGACGAAGCAATCGGTGGCTGCGCAGCTTGCATTCACCTGGCTGAAGTCCGCTTCATCCAGGATCTCGTTGGGCGGCCTGAAGGTGGCCAGTGCCGACCAGTCGGCCAGGGGCGGCTCTTTGACCTCGCCGATGACGCCCGGTTGGGCCACTGTGAACGGGCAGCCCCAGGCATCAACGTAGGTGCCCAGGGCGGCCTCGGTCCCACGCGCCCGCCTGGCAACCCCGTACCTTACCTCTGGGGCAGCAAAATCGGAGGGGAAACGGGCCAGCACCGCATCCATCTCGGCCTGGCGAAACATGGGTATCCCTGGCAGCACCCACAGCTCGCGCGGGGCGCGGTCTGGGTGCTGAAAAGTCAATGCACGGCGCACACGCTCACGACCGGTCATGGTTCCTCCGTCGGTGAAACTAAAATGGCTCGGACATGGCCTTGCCAACACGCGGACAGATAACGGGGCAAAGTTGTCCGGTTCTCCGTTTATGAGGTGGCGGGTGGTGAGGTTAGAAGTGCCCTGAAATCAGAGCTGGTTGCCGGCGCCAGCCCTAGCCCTGGCGCAGCGACTCGGGCATGTCCTGCAAAGTTGCCTGCAGGCTCAATTCCTGGCCATCGCGGATCACGGTCAGAGTAATCCTCTGGCCAACCTCGGTC
>DAOTZS010000096.1:0-9511 GCA_034434335.1 Anaerolineae bacterium | reverse complement strand
CCCCAACCGGTCGGTGGGAACCACTTCAGGGTGACCCCGAAAAGCCACACCATGACCGGCCCTAACACGATCACCGGCACCGAGACCCCGAAGATGGCCACACTCATCCCAAAATAGTCCCAAAATGTATTCTGTTTCAGCGCGGCCAGGATACCTAGCGGAATGCCGATCAGCATAGCCACAGAGAGGGCCAACAGCCCAAGCTGCATAGAGACCGGCAACTGCTGGCGAAAGATGTCATTGACCGTACGGCTGCGCGAGGAATAAGAAGGCCCGAAGTTCATCCACTTGAGCCACAGGTTGTCGGCAATCTTCACGGTGATCAGGAAGTCCTCCTGCAGTGATGTCCCTGGCCTGGCAGACGAAATACGGGGGATCATGACCTCATAGAGATAGTGAAAGTATTGCTGGGGCAGAGGTTGATCCAGGTTATAGCGGGCCTCCAGGTTGGCCATGATCTCCGGCGGCAACGCTTTTTCGCGGTCAAAGGGTCCGCCGGGCACGGCATGCATCAACAGAAAGGTGATCAGGGAGACCACCAGGATCACCAACAGGTTCCAGAACAGGCGTCGTATGATGTATTGCGTCATATTTCTTCCGTTGTTATGAGAATTGCCTTCCACCCCCTCCCCTGCTTTCAGGGGAGGGAGTTGTATTGCGAGCTGAAGCTCGCAATACAACTGTTGCTTTGCCCCTGGGGCAAGGCTTCCCGGGCTGTGGCCCTCACCCCACCCCCTGCCCTCTCCCCTCTCCCGCCGCCGAAGGCGAGCGGGAGAGGGGAGAGGGTAGCAAAAAGGGTTTGTGGTGGCGGCCTTCGGCCGCCACCACAAACCCACCCCTTCAATCCCCCCTCTCCCCTGGCCTTACGGCCGGGGGGGAGAGGGGAACAGAGGGGGGTGAGGGGGCTCAAAACGCCTCTTCAGCTATTCCCGGAATAATTTATTAAGCCACCAAAGCTAGCCATACAGCATGCAAGCTGAAGCAAAGCCCTGAGCGGTCATACACGAATCGGGCATGACCGCCCAGGGCCAGCGATTCAAGGCCAGGGCGGGCCCGCCCTACGGCACAGGCCCGCCTCATTACCAACTTTACATCACTTGGTGATGTCCCACTTCTCAATGTGCTCCAGGCCGCCGAGCACCGAGAAGGTGCGCTGGACGTACGGCTTGGTCACCGTCACGCGGGTGTACCAGTAGATCGGCGCCATCACCGCGTCCTCGTAGACCAGGATCTGCTCAGCCTGGGCATACAGCTCCACGCGCTTGGCCGGATCCTGCTCCCGGGCCGCCTTGACCACCAACTCCTCGAAGGTGGGATTCTCCCAGTTCACACCACCGCCCTCGCTCGGGTTGGCCGAACCACCCTTGGCGAACACTTCGCGGATGAAGTTATTCGCGTCGGGGTAGTCCTGGCACCAGCCCAGGCGCCAGATCTGCGGCGTGGCCTCCGGGTCCTTGATGGTCTTCAGGTAGACCTTCCACTCCTGGTTCGTCAGTTTGACGTCCACCCCCAGCACGGTCTTCCACATCTGCTGGATGGCCTCGGCGATCTTCTGATGGCCGGAGGAGGTGTTGAACATCAGGGTCAGGTCAAGCTGATCAGCGGTGAGGCCCTTCTCGTCCAGGTAGGACTGCAGTTCGGCCTTGGCAGCTTCAGGATCGTACTTGACACCCAGATCGGGATGTGTCTCCCGGGTTGGGGCACCGGCCAGACCAGGCCGCGAGAACCACCCGGCCGGCTCCTGGCCACCCTTGAGCACGTTGTCAATCAGGCTCTGGCGGTCAATGGCCAGGGAGAGGGCCCGGCGCACGCGCACATCATCCACCACCGGCGCCTTGGTGTTGAAGCCGTAGTAGTAGGTGCACAATACCGGCGCGATCTTCAGCTCCTGAGAGAGCACCGGGTCGGCCTTGACGCGGTCGATGTCGGCCAGCGGCACGCCGACGGAATCCAGGTTGCCCGCCTCATACTCGGCGAAGGCCGGCACCTCATCCAGCATTGTCCAGGTGATCTCCTCGATCTTGGCCTGCGGAACCGCGTCGCTGCCAGGCCAGAAGGGGTTCTTCACCAGGGTGATGGTGGCGTCGTGGATCCATTCTTTCAGGGTGTAAGGGCCATAGCCCTGGAAGAACCCGGTCTCGGTCCAGCGCTCGCCGCGCGCCTCGGTGCAGTCGTCCCCCTCGATGAGCCACTTGGGCTGCGCATGGGCTACCCACATGCCGGCGATGTTGGCATTGTAGGCCGCCGGCTCCTTGAAGGTGATCTGGAGCGTGGTCGGGTCGATCGCCTTCACACCCACCTGGGTCGTGTCGGTGATCTCACCCGAGTTGTAAGCATCGGCGCCGGCAATGGCAAACGCCAACACGTAGGCATAGTCCGAGGCGGTCTCCGGGTTCAGGGTGCGCAGGATGCCATACTCGAAGTCGTAGGCAGTGACCATGCGGTCATTGCCTTCGCAGTCCTGCACCTTGACCACCTGGTTGCCATCCCACTTCACCCAGGGTACATCGTTCCGGATGTAGAAGGTGTAGGTCAGCCCATCCTCCGAAATGTCCCACTTGGTCGCCATGCCAGGCTGGATCTCGGTTGTCACCTCATCCTGGCGGGTCAGGCCAACCGTGGTGAGCTCGACGATCTGCACCGAAGAGGTATCGGTGGATAGGGCGGGGTCAATGGTCGGGATGTCACCGGGGCCCATGTTGAGGTTCAGCTTCTTGGGGCCCGCTGGCGGCACCGGGGTCACCTCGACGATCCTCTCCTTCTCGACCACCTGCGTCTCGACGACCTTGACCTCCTTCTCGACCACCTGGGTCACGACCTTCTCCACCACCGTCGGCTGTGGCGGCGGGCAGGCGGTCAACACCAGGCTGGCCACGATCAGTACTGCAAGCATGATAGACCACTTCTTCGCTGACATAGGTCTCCTCCTGAAATGTGGATGTGAGAGAGTTCATACAGCAAGTACTAAATTTGCCGGCGGCACGATATCACCTTTGCCCACCGGCAAGCCAAAACCTCAACACACTATAGCCTCGCCCACCATCACCCCCTTTCCACCTTCTACAGCCTTCCCTGCGGCCCCACCTGGCCTACTCGTAGAGCCAGCAGGCCACGAAATGACCAGTGCTATACTCTTTGAAGGGCGGTTCCTGCTCTTTGCAGATGTCCATCACCTTCGGACAGCGGGTGCAGAAATGACACCCCTTGGGTGGGTTCACAGGTGTGGGCACATCCCCCTCCAGGATGATGCGCCGGCGCTTCTCCTCCACCACCGGATCAGGGATCGGCACCGCCGACAGGAGCGCCTGGCTATAGGGATGCATCGGGTTGTGATACAGCTCGTCCCGGGTGGTGAGCTCCATGATCTTGCCCAGGTACATCACGGCGATGCGGTCGGAGATATGGCGCACCACCGACAGGTCGTGGGCAATAAACAGGTAGGTCAGGCCGAACTGCTCTTGCAGGTCTTCCAGCAGGTTGATGATCTGGGCCTGAATGGAGACATCCAGGGCCGAAATCGGTTCATCGCATACGATAAAAGAGGGGTTGACGGCCAAAGCCCGCGCCACGCCAATGCGTTGACGCTGGCCCCCGGAGAATTCGTGCGGATAACGGTTGATGAAATAGGGGTTAAGCCCCACCACTTCCAGCAGATAGCGCACCCGCTCAAGGCGCTCGGCCTTAGTGCCAATGTTGTGCACCTCCAGGGGTTCGCCGATGATACTGCCTACGGTCATGCGCGGGTTAAGGGAGGCATACGGGTCCTGGAAAATCATCTGCATGCGCCGGCGCATACGACGCAGCTCGCCCGGCTTCATATGCACCAGGTCCTGCCCCTCGAACAGCACCTGTCCGCTGGTGGGCTTGTAGAGTTGCAAGATGGCCCGGCCAGTAGTTGACTTGCCGCAGCCCGACTCACCCACCAGCCCCAGCGTTTCCCCCTTGTAAATGTCGAAGCTGATCCCATCCACAGCTTTCACGTCCGCCACGTGGCGTTGCAGCACCCCGCGCAGGACGGGAAACCACATGCGCAGGTCCTTGACCTCAACCAGCTTTTCCCGACTCGCGTTTGCACTCATGCTTTCACCTCTGCCTGGGCCGCGCGCGGGGTCGGCGTAGCCTTGCTGATATCCACCCAGCAGGCAATTGTATGACCTGGTCCCACGGGTTGGAGATGGGGATTCTCTACCGCGCACTGCTCGATGCGATACTTACAGCGAGGATAGAAGGGGCACCCCTTGGGCAGGTCGATCAGATCAGGTGGCAGCCCCTCGATAGAGGTCAACCGCCGCGCTCGCGCCTCGTCAAGGCGCGGCAGCGAACCCAACAGGCCCACTGTGTAAGGATGGCGGGGATTGGCGTACAACTCCTTGACCGGCGCCTCCTCCACAATATACCCTGCATACATGACGATCACCCGCTGCGCCAGCCCGGCCACCACACCCAGGTCATGGGTGATCCAGATGATCGCCATGCCGATCTCGTCACGCAAGCGCTTAACCAGGTCGGTAATCTGGGCCTGGATGGTCACGTCTAGCGCGGTGGTTGGCTCATCAGCGATCAGCAGTTGGGGATTGCAGCTCAGGCCCATGGCGATCATCACGCGCTGGCGCATGCCGCCGGAGAACTGATGGGGATAGTCGTCCAGACGATCGGCGGCCCGAGGGATGCCAACCAGCTCCAGGAGCTCCACTGTCCTCTTGCGGGCGGCAGCCCTGTCCATGCCCATGTGCAGCATCAACGCCTCGGCCACCTGAAAGCCGATCGTCAGCACAGGGTTAAGCGAGGTCATGGGGTCCTGAAAGATCATGGCGATGCGGTTGCCACGCACCTGGCGGATTTCGTCATCGCTGATCTTCAGCAGGTCTTTGCCATCAAACCACACTTCCCCGCCGGTGATCTTGCCCGGCGGCTGGGGGATCAGGCGCAGGAGAGAGAGCACGCTGACGCTCTTGCCGCACCCGCTCTCCCCCACAATGGCCAGAGTTTCACCTTCGTCCAAATGATAGGAGATGCCGTTCACCGCGTGAACAACACCGTCCTGCGTGAAGAAGCGTGTTTCCAGCCCCTTCACCTCTAACAGTCTGCCCATCCCTTTCCTCCATGAGCTAAGAATGCGACCACAGGGGACTCAATCGGGTCCAGGGGCACAGATGGTCCGCAAAGTTTTCTCGCCATTCGACAAGCATGGCCTGTTATGGGCATCCAGGATACTTCCGGGCAATGGCTGGGCTGATGATAGCACAGCGTCAAACAAGTGTCAAATCAACTGACAAACTGGGGATAGAGGTGCTGGGGAAAAGTGGTCAGCCCTGGCGTTGCTTACCAGATGGGAATCACACCATCCGGTAAGCAACGCCAGATAGCGCCAACCGTTACTCTACCACGACCCGGTCCACCGCGCTGCGGCCGAAGGTCTCCGGCGCGTACATCTCCTCGGCCTTGGCCGGGGGAACCACGAAGCGACCAGGGGTGGTGGCCCGGGCGACATAGCTGTAAGTATACACTCCCTCCCACAGCAACGAAGCGAACGCCTCCACCCGCTCATCGCGCAGGTTCTGATGTTCGTACCAGGTGCGCCACCACCACCAGTAGGAGCGGGGCGCAGACCTGCTCTGAACATCTTGTGGAATGCTGCCTGTCACAGCCAGGGCGGGGTTCAGCACCTCCAGGCCGGCCGGCAGGGGGTCAACCAGGGCCACGTGGTAGCGCCGGGCCGGTGCCACCATGGTCAGGCGCACCCGCACGCGCGCGCCGGCTTTGATATGCCACACACCCTGCTCATCGCGGAAGACGTCAGCCGGGTCGTCCACTGCCTCGTAGGCCCGCGCCACCGTGAAGCCGGCTTCATATGCCGGCAGGCTGAGGTCGGTGGGCGCGTAGCGCATGCCCAGGCGGTAGTAGAGCCGGCCGGCCCCTTCTTTGCTCAGGATCAGGTCCTGCGCCTGGGGTGTGGTGGCAATGTAGCTCATCGGTATATTGATCTGCCGATATTCGGTCGTCCGGCCCCGGAAGGTAACATCGCCGGCATAGCCCTCGCCCAGCCAGATGCGGGCCACAAAGTCGGGTGTCTGGGCCTCATAAGTCTTGAAGTAGCGGTCAAGGGCCAGGAGGATGAAGACGTTCTCCTGGGTGTTCTCCCAGCGGCCGGCCTTGCGGTATCCCAGCAGCCCGCGCACGAGCTTGGGGATCAGGTCGCTGTCAGGCTGATCGGCGATCAGCGCGTCCAGCAGGATGCCATCGACGCGGCGATCGGAGTGCAGCAGCAGGTACCCGTCGTCCCCGTAAGAGGTGACGAAGTGGGCCGCGCCGGCGGTCTCGGTGACGCGGTTGAGCAGGTAACGCCGAATCGCGGCCACCTGCTCCTGCGAAGCGGGATCGTCACTGAGCACAGGCAGCAGCCAGCCGATGGCCTCGAACGACAGCTTCTCCAGCCCCGCCTCCTGGATAAGCGCGCGCGCCCGAGCGGGGTCGGCATCCCCCATCTGTTTGCGCACGTTCAGGGCGTAGGCGATCAGCGTACGACGCACCTGGTCACTGTAGAAGTCGGGGATATGGCTTTCGATATCCCGCAGGTACTGCTGAACCCTGGCCAACATCTCTTCGGGCACGTCATACCCCTTTTGACGAGCACGCTGCAAGGCATGAGCCACATGGATGCTATGGTACGGCCACGATTCATCGCCCCTGCGCCAGGTGGGGAAGCCGCCGTCGTCGTTCTGCATCCCCTTGAGGAGCTCGATATCGCGCGCCACAGCCGCCTCGATCTCCTCGGGCGAGGGCAATCCTTCGGCCTTGAAGGCCGTCAGGACATCGCGCAGGGCCGCCACCGCCAGGATACGAGACGCCAGTTGCTCCGAGCACTCGAAGGGGTAGGATACCAGATAGAGCACGGCATCGGTGAGGGCCTGGAGGGCGGTGGAGGAGGTGGTGATCTCCAGCCCGCCGAACTGGGTGAACACGTTGGTGGGCGCGATGACCGGCTGCGCGACAGCGCCCTGATCTACCTCGCCGTAGACCGCGAATGCTTCTGTGGTAGCCGGGGTCCAGACAGGCAGCTCGAACTGGGCGGCATCGGCCCAGCGGCCCGAGACGGCCGCCACCTGGAAATAGGCTTTGCCGGCACGGTCGGTCTCGGCCGGGAAGCGGACTTCGACGCGATCATTGGCCGGCACCCTCACCCGCTGACCCGCCGCCAAGGGCTGCAGCGGACCACCCACCAGGCGCACATTGGCAACACGCACGGCCACATCCACCTGCATGGCGTCGTCGGTCTGGTTCTGAATCACCACCGGCAGCTCGAAGCGGTCGCCAAAATTGAGGAAGCGCGGGGGCGACGGCCGCACCATGAGGGGCAGCCGCGCGGTGATGGCGGATTCGCCCTTGCCGAACTTCTTGCCGCTGGCGTCCACAGCCACCACCATCACCCGGTAACGGGTCAGGTTGTCGGGCAGCTTGACATGGACCACGGCATGGCCGTCGGTATCGGTCGGCACGGCCGGCGCGAAGGTTGCCAGGGGGTTGAAGTCGAGGCGCAGGGGGATAGGAGCGCCGGGCGCAGCCGCGCCCATGGCGGGCATTTCAGCCGCCTTTTCGACGGCCGCGGTTGCCACGGGAGCTGCGGCCATGGGCATGGGCATGGCCGCCCGCAGGGCAGCCTGACCGAACTCGCCGCTGGCCAGCAGAGCCTCAGGGCTGGCCAACACGATGCTGCTACGCAGATGATAGTCTGCCACGTCGGCCGAGCGGGCGCTGTAGAAGGTGTTGATCGGATCAGCGAGCTGGTAGTTCGTCAGGGCCAGCACGGCCTCGTCCACCACCACGACCGCCAGTTCGGCGCCGGCTACCGGCCGGCCAGCCGCGTCATGGACGGTCACTTCCACCTCAGTCTCGCCCCCGGGCTCGAGCTTGAGGTCGCGCGGGGAGACCTCCAGGCTCAGGGTGCGGGCCAGCGGCGGAACCGAGAGGTCCAGTTGTCCGGTGGCATAGGCGGGACGCTTAGGTAGCTGCTCTGCCGGCGCGCCACCAGACTCGCTCCCACGCGGCGCGGCACCCACCAGGTCCACCTGGACGATGACGTTTGGCGTATATGCCTCCACGATCGGCACCCGCACCGTGTAGGTGGGGCCGTCCATGGTGAAGCGTTGGCTGCTCACCAGCCCGGAGCGGCGCAGGGTCAGCAGGCCTTCGGCGGGATAGAAGGGTGCCTGGATCAAGATCTCGGCCTCGTCCCCCGGCCGGTAATCCTTGCGATCGGGGATCAGGGTGACTTCTTCCTGTTCCACCTCCCGGGCCGGCGGCCGCTGGCCCCCGCTCACCCAACGGGTGATCTCGCTGCGGTTCTGGCGCCCCTGCTCGTCGGTGATGGTGGCGGTGATGCGATAAGTGCCCCCTTCGGGTGTCTCGAACGTGCAGCGCACCGGCTCCTCTGCCGACTGCACGGTGCAGGGCTGGACCTGCGCCTCCACCTCCTGCCACCGGCCATCCTGATACTTCCAGACCAGCCGGGCGGCCTGCATGGAGATCTTCTGGCCTGGGATCGGCACGCCATCCAGGTCGGTGACGATGGCATCCACGTGCAGCGGCTCTTCGCGCTCCACGAACATGCGCTCGGTGCGCAGGCCTACGTAGAGGTTGGCCGGATGCACCAGAAGGGTGGTCGCTGAGGTCCAGGCCTGACGGTTGACGTCCATCACCGTGGCTTGAGCCGTGACAGTGGTGGGCTCGGGCGGGTAGACCGCCTCGAAGTCCAGGCGCAGACGGTGGACACCAGCCGCGTCGGTCAGGCCGGTGTAGGTTTCGGCCCGCTCAATTGTTGGCTCACCCCCATACCACCTCCACCACGGCACCCATCTGCCGAAGGTGAAGTCGTCCCAGTTGGGCGGCGCATAGTGGCCCGGTGCCGTCGTGACCTGCCAGGTGACCTCAGCATTAGGGAGAGCACCCCCGGCATAGTAGCTGGCAGTAACAGCTATCACCGCGCTGCCACCGACAAAGTGGGGGCCTTCCGTTTCTACAGCCGTTTTGACCTCGAACTCGGGCCGGCGAAACTCCTGGACCTGGAAGACATGCTGGTAGGTTGTCGTGCCTTCGGCATAGGGGCCTTCGTAAGTCAGCTCCAGGAACGCGTTGCCCAGGTTCATGGTGTCTGGCAGGCTCAGGGCCAGGTCGAAGCCGCCCAGGGCATTGACGTCTGTACTGCCGCGCTGGATCTCATTGCCCTGGGAATCGCGCAGTACGTACAGGACCTGGGCCTCAGTGCCGTCAAGGGGCTCGACATCGCCAGTTGGGCCACCGGTCAGCCGGCGGATCCACCCTTTGACATGCACCTCATCGCCGGGCCGGTAGAGGGCACGATCATCAAAGACGTGCCAGCGCAGAGAGTCCTCGAGATGACGCCGCTCCCAGCCGTTCCCCCAAACCCAGGTGGTGGCCGGCAGGAAGGCGGTGTCGGTTCCCCTGGTGGCGACCAAAAGGGCAGCGCTGCCGGCCTCGGGCAGGGGCATAGTGG
>DAOTZS010000095.1:0-6350 GCA_034434335.1 Anaerolineae bacterium | reverse complement strand
TGGATGAAGCACGGGCAGAAGCGGTGGTGGGACGGCTGAAGCAGCAGGGCTACCTGGACGACGCCGAGTTCGCTCGCTTTTGGGTGGAGAACCGCCAACAGTTCAGGCCCAAGGGCGAACGAGCCCTGCGGCAAGAGCTGCGCCAGAAAGGGGTGGACGAGGCTATTATCCAATCGGCAGTAGCCGACCTGGATGCCGAAGAGAGTGCCTATGCCGCCGCGCGAGCGCGTGCCCTGCGGCTGGCTGCTCTGCCAGACCGAGACCCCTTGGCCTTCCGTCGGAAGCTGATCGAGTTCCTGGCGCGCCGTGGGTTCGACTATGAGGTGAGCCAGGAGGTTGTCGAACGGCTGGCCCGAGAGCTGGGGTTGGAAGTCCCAGAGGAAGGTTGACCGATACGGGCTCCCCGGTTACTGGCCCGGAGGTAGCCCCATCTCAACGACACCGATCATTTCAGTACGCGCTATGCGTCGTTTGCCAAACGACGCATGAACAACTGACACGAAAGCGAGGAGATCGTATGTTTACAGGAACGGCAGGGTTCCGCATCCTCGTGGACCTGTTGATCTTCCTGGCGGCCGGCCTGGCGGGCGTGCTCATTGGCTATCTGCTGATGAAGGCTCGCCAGCTTCAGGCACGCAACGAAGCTGAAGCGCTGATCGCCAACGCCCAGGCCGAGGCAGATCGTATTGTTGCCAGGGCCGAGAGCCAGGCCAAGAGCATCGAGCTGGCTGCCCAGGAGCATAAGGTGCGGGTCATTGAGGAGGTAGAAGCAGAGATCCAACGCCGTCGGCGCGAGGTGGAACGCCTGGAGGAGCGCGTTCAACGGCGCCAGGAGCTTGTGGAAAGCAAGCTGGAACAACTGGATGCGCGCGAGCGCAAGATGAACCAGCGCCAGAGCAAGCTCGATAAATGGGAAAATGAGCTGAGCAAGCTGGAGGAGCAACGTACCGCCGAACTGGAGCGCATCGCCGGCATCAGTCGGGAGGAGGCCAAACAGGAGTTATTGAATATCGTTGAGCAGAGCGCACGCCAGGACATGGCCCGCAAGATCCGAGAGGTCGAAGCTGAAGCCCAGGCCGAGGCGGAGAGGCGGGCCCGAGAAATCATCAGCCGGGTTATGGAACGGGTGGCTTCGGATTATGTTTCCGAGACCACCGTTGCAAGCGTGCAACTGCCCTCTGAGGAGATGAAGGGTCGCATTATCGGCCGCCAGGGCCGCAACATCCGGGCTATTGAGAGCGCCACCGGTGTGGACCTGATCGTGGACGATACCCCCGAAGCGGTAATCATCTCGAGCTTTGACCCGGTGCGCCGCGAGGTAGCACGCCTGGCCCTGAGCCGGCTGGTGCAGGATGGCCGGATTCAGCCGGCGCGCATAGAGCGCGAGGTAGAGAAGGCCCGTGAGGAAGTGGAGCGCTCGATCAAGGAAGCCGGCGAGCAGGCGGTCATCGAAACCGGCCTCCAGGGCCTCCACCCCGAGCTGATCCAGCTGTTGGGCCGGCTCAAGTACCGCACCAGCTACGGCCAGAACCAGCTTGCCCATGCCATTGAGGCCACCCACATCGCTGCCATGCTGGCAGCCGAACTGGGGGCCAACGTCCAGATCGCCAAAATGGGCGCTCTGCTGCACGACATCGGCAAAGCCGTCAGCCATGAGATGGAGGGCGCCCATGCCCAGATCGGGGCCGAGATAGCCAAGCGCTACGGTGTACCCGATGAGGTCGTCAACATTATCGCCTCTCACCACCATGAGGTGGATCAGCAGACGGTCGAGGCGGTTATCGTTGCCACTGCCGATGCCATCTCTGGCTCGCGGCCGGGAGCCCGTCGGGAGACGTTGGAGGCTTACGTCAAGCGCATTCAGGCTCTGGAAGAGCTGGGCAACTCCTTCAAAGGGGTGGCGCAAACTTACGCCATCCAGGCCGGCCGCGAAATCCGTATCATTGTGAAACCGGAGGAGATTGACGACCTGGCCTCCATCCGGCTGGCCAAAGAGATCGCGAAGAAGATCGAGGATAACCTGGAGTATCCCGGGCAGATCAAGGTGACGGTTGTTCGAGAGACCCGGGCTGTGGAGATGGCAAAGTAAAAGCCCGTGGCATTAATCTCGTGGACGCTGGCGGGAGAGGAGAGTAGTAACGACTTTAGTCGTTTTGGACGCGCTCTGAGCGACTAAGGTCGCTACTACGAAGCCCATATCTTGTGCTTGTCAGCTTGCCAAGGCCAAGATGTGGGTATCCCAGAATGCGTCAGAGTCCAGTTGACATCTATGGGACGACCACCAGGGCCGCCTCTACCCGTCGCTACACCACCTGGCCGGTTAATTCGGAGCGCACTTGCCAGGTGAGGGGCAGGTGACACAGCTATAGATCTGCGCGGGTAAGCATCTCGGCCAGCAGGCGGATGGCTGCCTGTGTGGCACGGCCTCGATGGCTGATCTGATTCTTGAGCGCGGGGGGAAGCTGGGCCATGGTCATCCCCAGCTCGGGGATGTAAAACACCGGGTCACAGCCAAAGCCCCCCTCTCCGGCCGGCCCAAAAGCGATCACCCCCTCGCATGTGCCCGTAACGGTCCAGACTTCTCCGGAGGGAGTTGCCAGGGCGACCACACAGCAAAAACGCGCTGTGCGCCGAGACCAGGGCACGCCCGCCAGGGCAGCCAACAGCTTACGATAGCGATCGCGATCGCTGGCATGGGGGCCGCCGTAGCGTGCCGAATGCACCCCAGGTGCGCCAGCCAGGGCATCTACCTCCAAACCTGAATCATCGGCCCAGGTCCAGAGGCCGCTTGCCTGCGCGTACGCCGTGGCCTTCTGGATAGCGTTTTCGGCAAAGGTATGTCCTGTTTCCGCTACCTCCCACGTGATCCCTTCCGCCTCAGGCCCGGTAAGTTGCAGGGGCAGGCCGGCGAGCAACTCACTGTACTCGCGCACCTTCCCAGGGTTGCGCGTGGCCACAAGAAGTTTGACAAGCCCCTGGTGCGGCATGCCTTTATCTCTCCTCAGAAGTTCACGGATCACAGGCCGGCGCCTTGTTAGCTTGGGTTTTGCGCTTTGCCGTATTGACCTCCCACCCACCCCCGGGCCCCGCCCTTACAAGTGTAGGTTTTTGCCAGAAGGCCCGGACGTTTACGTCCGGGCTGAAAGAGCGAAGCCCTGCGGGCTAAGTATCCAGCCCCGGAGGGGCTTTGCCCTCTTAGCCCGGCGATTTATCGCCGGGTAGCTTCCCAACCCTGCAAAAACCTACCCTTGTGAGCAGCCCCCGCCCCCTGCCAGGAGGCATTTTGGGCCATTCAAACGCCACTCCGCTTGTACGGGCAGAGCAACGCTCTGCCCCTACGCCGTGGCTTACTACGAGCGTTTTTTCAAACAAGCTCTAACAGGTTTTGATGGGCGAGTCTCCAGGCTTGCGCTGTGCATGGCCCACCCCGCGCTGTTTTGCCAGACCACTCCCTCGATGTTATCATAGGCGTAGCTTTGGGCCAAACGGAGGGTCTATGGGAGCACATCATCCGCTGCGTATCTTCTCAGGGTCGGCCAATCGGCCACTGGCCGAAAAGGTGGTGGAGATCGTGGATGCCCACGCCCACGAGTGGGCAGCAGCGCGTTCACGGGAGAACCCCGCCCTGCGCGGTATGTTCGAGGAGCGGGTGGTCTTGGGCCGCTGCACTACCAGGCGTATGAAGGACTCGGAAACCCACGTTACTATTGACGACGCGGTGCGAGACCAGGACGTCTTTATCATCCAGCCTTGCTCAGCACCGGTCAACGACCACCTGATGGAGTTGCTCCTCTACATAGACGCTTTCCGCCGCGCCTCAGCGCATGAGATCACAGCGGTTATCCCCTATTATCCCTATGGCCGACAGGAGCGCATGGCCAAAGGGCGAGAGGCAATCAGCGCCAAGGTAGTTGCCACCATGCTCCAGGCCCTGGGGGTGAGCCGGGTCGTCTACTTCGATGTGCACGCGCCCGCCATCCAGGGCTTCTTCGATGTGCCTGTGGACCCGTTGACCGCGCTGCCAGTTTTGGCCTCCTACTTTAAGAAGCCCGAGTTCGCGGAGGCGGCTATCGTGTCACCAGATGTGGGCCGGGCCAAGTTTGCCGGCAGGTATGCCGAACATCTGGGCCTGCCCCTGGTAGTGATGCACAAACGGCGGGAAGGGTTCGAGAAAACCCGGGTGACCCATGTGGTGGGCGACATCAGGGACAAGATCCCCATCATCATAGACGATGTGATCGCCAGTGGCAGCGTGCTGGATCAGGTAGAAGACCTTATCGAGGCCGGTGCCCGCCCCGAGGTCTACCTGGCCATCACTCACGGTGTGCTTCTCCCTTCGGCGCTGGAGAAGCTGGAGAACCCCTTCGTCAAGCAGTTGGTGATCTCCGATACCATTTGTCAGCCCGAAGCCATCCGCAACCATCCCAAGATCACGGTTCTATCGGTGGCCGAATTGCTGGCCCAGGTGATCTGGCGTATCCACGTGGGTGAGTCAATCAGTGATCTGATTGAGAAGACATAGCGCAGCCTGGTGGACTGGCTTTCAAGCTGCGCTTCTGCATGCGTGCAACGCGCAGATGATTTGCATAACTCTCATCAGGGAGACAGGTTGTGATAACAACGACCGGGGGCACTGTGCTGATTCTGGCCTTAGTTCTGGGGGTACTGGCCCTGGCCGGCCTGACAGCCTGGGCGCTGATCCGGCTAGGCCGCCTGGAGCGCCACTACCGCCTCTTAACCGCCGATACCCAGGGTGGGACCTTGCAGGCGGTGCTGGAAGAGCATGTCCGCCAGGTGCGCGAGGCTACAGGCCGCGTGCGCGAGCTCGATGAACAAGTACAACGCCTGGAGGTTGCCAGCCGTAGCCATCTGCAGCGCCTGGGCTTCCTGCGCTTCAACCCATTTAGGGACACCGGTGGTGACCAGAGTTTTGTGATTGTGCTGGCCGATCAGGAAGGCAACGGCGTGGCCGTGAGCAGCCTGCACAGCCGGGATGTGACGCGCGTCTACGCCAAACCACTGAAGGGGTGGCAATCACCCTATCCGCTGACGGACGAAGAGCAGCAGGCCGTGCAACAGGCTCAGGGGGAAGCGCCGGCCGGCAGTTGAGGTTGTCGCATACCCCGCCCTTGCAGGGCCCAGGCAATCAATGCCCCGAGGAAAGGGCAAGAGAGGAGTCCTATGCGCTTGCGACGAGAATCCCGCCCCGCGCCCGATCAGATCGAAGTTGTCATCGGCCCGCGGGCGACCTTCGAAGGGAAATTGCGCTGTGACGGCAGTATCCGGCTCGACGGCACGGTCGAGGGAGGCCTGATCGAGACCCCTGCCAATGTGCTGATCACACCCAGCGCCAGGGTGATGGTGGACATCCAGGCCAAGACAGTATCCATCGCCGGCGCATACAAGGGCACCATCACCGCCGAGCGGGTGGAGCTGCTGGAGGGTGGCCGGCTGTGGGGCACCATTCGCGTGCGCTCCTTCCTGTTGGATGAAGGGGCCCATTTCCACGGCGAGCTGATCATGCAGGGAGGGGAAGAAGAGGAACCGTTTCTGCCACCACGGCCCGAGCCTGGTGCCCAGATCCCGGTAGAGGTCGCCGTCTCGACAGAGAACGAGGAAGCGCGGTAGTGGCCTATGATCCGGGTGAACAACCAATACGAGGTGGCCTGGCGGCCCGGCATCACCGTCCAGGACATTCTCGATGAGCTCAAGTTCAGCTTTCGCATGATCGTGGTGAAGGTGAATGGGCAGGTGGTGCTGCGCCGGGATTTTGCGACCACCGAGGTGCCCGATGGTGCAGAGGTACAGGCGATCCACCTTATCAGCGGAGGATAATGCCTGCCATCCACTCAAAAAGGCCCAGCAGGTGCGCGGCCGAGGCCAGCACCACAACGATTACAAAGCGGCGCACCCACTCGGCGCCTTTCTCTGCTGCAAAGTGGGTGGCAAGCCAGGCCCCGATCATGTTGCCCACCCCCAGCAGGATACCAACACCCCAATCCACATTCAGGCTTACTGAGAAGACAACCAGTGAGACAAGCGCGGAGGCCAACACAATGGCCACCTTGACCGCATTTGCCCTGACGATATCATAGCCGGCACCCAACACCAGGCCGGCCAGCAGGAAAATTCCCACACCGGCCTGTAGAAAACCGCCATAGATGCCAATGGCAAAGAAAAGCAAGAACTGGGTCAGGGAAAGCTGGCCATGCAACCCCCCTCCCTTGCCCACCAACCAGCGCCTGGGCTCAACGATCATGATCGCCAGCATGATGAGCATTACCACCGCGATCACCTTGCGCAACAGCGCCTCGTTGATATCCACCGCGATACGCGCCCCAACGATCGAG
>DAOTZS010000094.1:0-5128 GCA_034434335.1 Anaerolineae bacterium | reverse complement strand
TCGCCGCCCCAGAAACCCCCACACTTGGGATTTCCCCCGCTCTCCCCTCCCAGGGGAGAGCGGGGGAAAGGGGGTGAGAGGGGTAACGCACTGACTGCAAAATGCCAGAATCTAGCTTAACACGGCACTAGATGCCATGTTACACCACTGGCGGTCTGCTACGAGGCATTTTTGCCATTCAGATGCCACCTCCGCTCCGCTTCGTGGCTTACTACGAGCAGGTTTCGGGGGGGGCCAGGTGGGAGCCATTTGGCCACAGCAACTTTACGCGTATAATTGAAACCATGATGGAAAGAAGAGCCTCACAGTTAGGCCAACAAGAGCTCCCCTTGCCCGATGAGGTGCTCGCAGCGCCGGTGCTGGTGGCCACCCCAGATGCGTTCCAGGCTATGTTGGTGGCCCTGGCCGGCGAGCCCGCCCTGGCCCTGGACACCGAATCCGATAGCCTGTATCGCTATTACTACAAAGTGTGCCTGATCCAGATCAGCACTCCCACCACCGATTACCTGGTGGATCCCCTCAGCCTGCCCGACATCAGCCAGCTGGGCCAGATCATGGCCAACCCGGCGGTGCAAAAGGTCTTTCATGCGGCCGAGAACGACATCCTGGTCCTGAAGCGCGATTTTGGCTTTCAGTTCGCGCACATCTTCGACACCATGCTGGCAGCCCGCATCCTGGGCTGGCGCCGTGTGGGGCTGGCAGCCCTGCTGGCAGAGCATTTTGGCGTTGCCCTCGACAAGCGTACCCAGTTGACCGACTGGGGCCGTCGGCCTCTCAGCACGGAGCAGTTGCGTTATGCCAGGCTGGACAGCCACTATCTGCTGCCCCTGCGGGATTTGCAGGTGCGCGAATTGCAGGCCCGGCGGCGCTGGCGTGAAGCCCAGGAGGCGTTTGCTGCCCTGCCACACGTGGAGTACGTGGAGAAGTCGTTTGCCTCCGATGGTTTCTGGCGCGTGAAGGGGGCCAGGGAGCTGGGGCCGCGCGAATTGGCCGTGTTGCGGGAGCTCTACCTGTGGCGTGACAGCCAGGCGCGCGCTTTGGACCGCCCTCCGTTCAGGGTGCTCAACGATGAAATGCTGGTGCGGCTGAGCCGACAGCAGCCGCGGCGTTTGGACGAACTGCCATTGCCGCGGCGTCAGGCGGCCCGGTTTGGGCCGGCCATCCTGGCAGCGATCGCGCGCGGCCAGGTCGCGCCGATACCCGAGCCACCTGCACGTCGGGATGATGATCGCCCTGATCCCCTGACCTTAGCCTGCTTCGACCAACTGCGCGCCTGGCGTGCCAGGCGCGCCGCCGAGCGCGGGGTGGATAGCGACCTGATCCTGACCAACGAAGCGTTGATGGCTATTGCCCGCCGTGCACCGGCTACCCTGGCCGAACTGGCCAGCCTTCAGGTCATGGGCACGTGGAAGCTCGAGGAGTACGGGGCAGAGATCCTGCAAGTGGTGAGAGGCGCGAGGCGTCGGGGGTGACGAATGTACGACGAAATACGGATCGGAGATGTGGTGCGTATGCGCAAGCCACATCCCTGTGGCAGTTTCCAGTGGGAGGTCGTACGCCTCGGCGCCGATATCGGCATACGCTGCACCCGGTGTGGGCGTCGGGTTCTCATGCCGCGCAGCCGGTTTATCCGCCAGGTGAAGGCGCTGGTACAACGCAGCACATCGGCCGAGGAGGCGGCCACCGCCGCTCTGCCTCACGACAGCCGCGCTGCCCATGATGATATAAAGAACACCTGAGGAGAGATAGTTACCGGGCGATGCTTCAGCCATCAAAGGGCGGGTTTGGGCCCGTCCTGGCTAATCGGCACTTCCGTGCCCTGTGGATGGCGCAGTGGCTTGCGCAGACCTCCCAGCATGCCATCCACTTTATCCAGATGGTGCTCATCGAGCAGCTCACAGGGTCGAGTGTGCACCTGGGGCTTACCATCCTGGCCTTCACCCTGCCCGGGGTGATCTTCAGCCCGGTGGCCGGGGTGGTGGTGGACCGCTTCCCCAAGAAATGGGTACTGGTGGCCTCCAACCTGATCCGGGTGGGGCTGGCCACCAGTTATCTCCTGGTGCTGACCACCTTGCATGGCCCATGGGAGCTGCTGGCCATCTATCTGCTCACCTTCCTTACTGCCACGCTGGCCCAATTCTTCAGCCCCGCTGAGGCCTCTACCATCCCGCTGCTGGTAGGGGAAGAACGCCTGATGGCCGCCAACTCGCTCTTTACCCTCACCATGGTCTTGTCCCAGGTGATCGGCCTGCTGATCCTGGGGCCGCTGGCGGTTGGGATTTTCCGGGTGCAGGGTGGCTTCGGGGTCATTGCTGTCATGTACCTGATGGCGGCCGGCCTGGTGTCCACCATCCCCACCGACAGGCAGTTGATGGCCGCGGTGGAGGCACCCCTGGCCGCCATGTATGATGAGAGCCTGTCGGGGTGGCGCAGGTTCTGGCTTGAATTCAAGGCCGGCCTGCAGTTTGTGTCTGGGCAACGCCGCTTACAGGCAGCCATGACACACCTGGTCACGATTACCACCCTGGTGATGGTGATGGCCATGATGGCGCCGGGCTATGCGGCGCGCGTCTTGGGGATGAGCGCGCAGAGCGCCGTGATCGTCTTTGCTCCCGCGGGGGCCGGGATGCTGCTGGCTTCCGGGCTGGTGGGGCGCTGGGGCTATCTGCTGCGCCGGGTGGGGTTTGGCTATCTCTCGTTGACCCTGGCCGGCCTGAGTTTTTGGGCGTTGGGGTTGCTCAGCCTGGAGTACAATCGCCTGCTACAGCCCATCCTGCGCGTCTATCCCCATGCGGCTTTCAGCCTTACCACGGCCACCATGGCGCTGGGATTTGTGCTGGGCCTCTGCCTCTCGGCCGCTAACATCCTGGCCCAAACCATGTTGCAGCAATACACCCCGGCGCAACTGCGGGGACGGGTCTTCTCAGTACAATTCATGCTCAACAACCTGGTAGGCATCCCACCGATGTTAGCCTTAGGGGGCATCGCCGACGCCATCGGCATCCCGCGCGTGTTGCAGATCGTGGGTGGGGCAACCGTAGCTCTGACCGTGTTGAGCGCAGCTATTGGCCGGTTTGGCGTGCGCCTGCCTCGCCGCTTTACAGTGCCTGCCCTGCTCGCAAGGAGAGGGAATACACAGGTGGTTCCCCAAGGTGAGGCCCGAGAGGAGAAGCACGCCCCAGGAGATGCCTCGAGCCGGCCGGGCACGGATGCCTGAGCAGGCCGAAAGAGGGTGTGGATGAGACGCGATACATTGGTTGCCTATCTGGATGAGTACCTGGCCATCCGTGCCTTCAAGGATTACAGCGAGAACGGCCTGCAGGTGGAGGGCGCGGACGAGGTGGAGCGCCTGGCCTTTGCGGTGGATGCCAGTTACGCGACGATCACAGGGGCTGTGGCCTGCGGTGCTCAGATGCTGATCGTGCACCATGGCCTGTTCTGGGGCAAACCGCTGATGGTGGTGGGTCCACACCGCCGGCGCCTGCAGGCATTGCTGGACGCCAATTGTTCCCTCTATGCCGCCCACCTGCCGCTGGATGGCCACCCCGAGGTTGGCAACAATGTGCAACTGGCACGCCTGCTGGGGCTTAGCCCGGTGAGCACCTTTGGCGAGGTCTTGGGCACGCCGGTGGGGGTGATCGCCCAGGCACCGCCTGGGGTGACGCGCGCACAACTGGCTACCCAACTGAGCGCCTGGCTGGGATACCCGCCTCTGCTTTTAGCCGGCGGCCCGGAGGAGATCAGGCGGGTGGGCATTATCAGCGGGGCCGCGGCCAGCGATATCCCGACCGCAGCCGCAGCCAGGTGCGATACCTTTATCACCGGTGAGACCAGCCACAGCCACTACCACGACGCGTCCGAGTATGGCCTTAACGTGTTCTTCGTGGGGCATTATGCCAGCGAAACGTTGGGACTGAAGGCGCTGGCCGACCATCTGGGAGCCCGGTTCGGCCTGCCAGGCCACTTCCTTGACCGGCCGACCGGTCTCTGATTTGACACTGGGTGCCGCTAAAGGTTATAATGCCCTTGCTTTGGGCAAAGTGGGTGAGGCATCCCTGTTGTCTCGCCTGCTTTTTCTGTTGGGTAACTATTCAGGCCGATTGAAATCGCCCTCTCTGGGCACTTCGTGCAGGGTGACTTCCAGTCACCGCCTGAATAGTTACTCTGTTGGAATCATAATGCCGCCTGGTCCTTGCGGACATCGCGGCTGATTTTTTTGTAAAGAAGCGAGGGAGTGATCATATCATGGCGACCAAACGGACCTATCAACCCAAGAGGCGGCGTCGAGCACGCGTGCACGGCTTCTTCAGCCGGATGAAAACGACCGGTGGCCGCCGCGTTTTGAAGGCGCGCCTGGCTAAGGGACGCAAACGCCTGACGGTGTGATCACTTGAAGCGCCGCTATCGCCTGCGGGATAAGGGACGTTTCCAGCAGGTGCGGCAAGAGGGCAGGAGCTACGCCCACCCCTGGCTGGTGTTGTGCCTTCTGCCGAATCAGTTGTCTGTTAGCAGGTGTGGTTTTACGGTCAGTCGGCGCCTGGGAGGCGCTGTGCAGCGCAACCGGGCCCGGCGCCGGATCAGCGAGGCTATACGCCTGGTGTGGGACCTGATTGAGCCTGGATGGGATATGGTGCTGATCGCCCGGCCGGGGGTTAATGAGGCGGATTTCGCACTTTTGCAGAGCGCCTGCCTCCAACTGCTGCGGCGGGCAGGAGTGCTGAAGGGGACTTCCCAGCCGGCGTCAGGTGCATCTGGAATAGGCGTAGAGGGCGTGTGAAAAGGATTGTCTTAGCGTTATTGCGCTTCTACAAAAGGTGGATTTCGCCTGCCCTGCCGCCATCCTGTCGTTTTACCCCCACCTGCTCCGAGTATACCTACGAAGCCATTGCCAGGTATGGCGTCTTGCGCGGTGGATGGCTGGGGCTGCGCCGTCTGAGCCGGTGCCATCCCTGGCATCCTGGCGGATATGACCCTGTGCCCTGAGCCCCTTCCTGAGCGGTGTGGACTTGCAGGCACGGCTATTTGCGATTGTGTAGGAGTCGAGGGTGAATAGAAAACTTCGCACTGCCCTTTTGGTGGCAGTGTTGCTGTTGGTGACGATCTCCCTGGCCGGCTGTGGCGTGCCGCG
>DAOTZS010000093.1:0-21626 GCA_034434335.1 Anaerolineae bacterium | reverse complement strand
CGGGATGTGCAGGGCTACAGCCTGGAAGCTGGCGACGGCTTTGCAATCTATGGTAGCACAGCCGCGCGCTTCTGGAGCCATGCGGAGGGCGCCGATGAGGACGGGCTGGATTTCGCCTCGCGCTGGCCGGGCAGTAACCTGGTGCAGGTCACGGGTGCTACGTCCGCCTTCGGCGAGATCCCCGGCGGTGGGTCCCGCTGGGGCCAGCCGCCCTTTGCCCTGCGGGTAGACCCCGCTTTCCCGGCCGGACAGAGCATCCATGCGACCCTGACGATCTACCACGGGCCCCTGCCCGGGCGCTGGGTCAGCCGCTTCGAGGTGCCCGTGGCCCGGCCCGAGCTGGCCCACTGGCCGCCCAACGGCATCTACGATCAGAACGGCAACGGCCGCCTGGAGCCGGGCGAGTGGGCCGAGCTCAGCCTGCCCTGGCGCAACGTTGGGGATGGCGATGCCGATGGCGTGGTTGCCACGTTGACCTCCCTCACCCCCTGGGCCATTGTGGTGCGCGGTAAGGTCACTGTGGGGAACGTGCCAGCGGGGACCACAGTTGTGCCCATTGAGCGCTTCCTCATCAAGGTGCGTGCCGACTGGCCGGGCCAGCCCGACCTGACCTTCGCCCTCGAGGCGCGCGACCGCTATGATCACGCCTGGCGGCACGACCCCTTCGAGCTCACCAGCCCGCCGGCCGCGCCGACGGGCGCCGACACCCTGCCCGAGCGCACCGCCATGCTGCTCACCTGGCAGCCCAACCCGGAGCCCGACCTGGCCGGCTACCGGGTCTACCGCGACGAGCCGGGCGGGCTGCGGCTGCTCAACCCCGACTTCCTTGCCCGCTCCAGCCGCTGGCTGGATACCGGCCTGGGCCGCGACCTGGCCTATCGTTACCTCCTGCGAGCCGTGGACACCTCCGGCAACCTCTCCCCCTTCAGCGCCCCTCTGACCGACCGCACCAACCCCGCTGACCACCCCGGCTGGCCGCAGCTCACCGCCGGCTCGATCTGGGGCTCCCCCGCGCTGGCCGACCTGGGCTACGATGGCACCGTCCCCGACCCCGTGGTGCCCGGCCTGTCCCTGGTCATCGGTTCACTGGACGGCAAGGTCTATGCCTGGGACCAGGGTGGGCGCCTGCTCCTGGGTTGGCCGCAGGAGATCGGGCCGGTTTGGGCCTCGCCGGCCGTGGGAGATGTGGACGAAGACAAGGTGCCGGATATTGTGGCCGCGGCGCGGGTGCGCGGTGAGCACTTCGAGCCCCAGGTGTATGCCTGGAATAGCCTGGGCATGCTGCTGCCCGGCTGGCCGATCAACATCCTGTCTCCCCTGGTGGCCACGCCGGTCATTGCCCGGCTCAACCCCTTCCCTGAGGTGCTGGGCAAGAACGTGATCGCCGCGGCCGAGGATGGCCGCGTCTGGGTCTGGGACCATCGGGGCCAGGTGCTCTCTGGCTGGCCCATCTCCACCGGCCATTGGATCGTTGCCTCGCCGGCCGTGGGCAACCTGGATGGCGACCAGGATCTGGAAATCGTGGTCGGCACCTGGGAAGGTCTTCGGTGTACGGGCACAGCGACGCTGTGCCCCAACGGCCATCGCGGCTGGGTCTTCGCCTGGCACCACGACGGCCGGCCGGTCAGCGGCTGGCCCGTGACCCTGCCGGCGCCGCCCTGGTCAGGGGTCTTCGCCTCGCCCGTGCTGGCCGACCTGGACTTCGACCGCCTGCCCGAGGTGATCGTGGCCAGCTACTGGGGCCAGGTGTACGTCTTCACCCCGTGGGGAACCCCCTTCCCTGGCTGGCCCCAGAGCGTGGGAGCAGCCATCACAGCCCAGCCGACGGTGGGGGATCTCGATGGCCGCCTGGGCCTGGAGGTCGTGGTCGGGGCAGAAAACGGCTACATCCATGCCTGGCACGCCGATGGCACGCCGGTGGCCGGCTGGCCTGTGCACATCAGCGGGATGTTGCGCGGGGTCGGCTCGGCGCCGGCTATCGGAGACCTCGACGGTGACGGCCGCATGGAGGTGGTGGTCGGCGCCAACGATTACCGCATCTATGCCTGGCACGCCGACGGCAGGCGGGTGGCAGGCTTCCCCATCCGCACCGGCTACAACGTCACCTCTGGCCCCGCCCTGGGCGATCTGGATGGGGACGGCGATGTCGAACTGGCCGCGGGTTCCTACGACTACGCCGTATATGCCTTCGATCTGCCGGGCTCTCTCGGACCTGAGGCGCTGGAGTGGCCCATGTTCCGCTACGACCCGGCGCGGACGGGTTACTACCAGGCGCGCCGGCCGTGGCTGCGCTGGCTGCCAGTGATAGTGAGGAGCCGCTAAGGTGTCTGTCCGGCAGTGACTGACTCCTGCTGGACACCGTGAGGATGGAAGCCGCCGTAGCAGCGCAGGTGGCGGGCATGCCGGAGTGGGGCGACCTGCCCGCCACCGGCCATGCTGCATATTCCTTTGACCACAGCCAGGCATGAACCGTCTTCTGTACGTAACTATTCAGCGGTGACTGGAAGTCACCCTTTTTGGGCCTGCGGCCAGTGGTCGGCCTTCGCCGACCTTTCTCATGATACATACATGCCGGGTGTCGGCGGAGGCCGACACCCGGCATGTAGTGCCCAGGATGGGCGATTTCAATCGGCCTGAATAGTTACTTCTGTACTTCCTGATGTTCCTGTTGCTGGCCCCTTTGCTCTTATCCTTCTGGGTCGAGGGGCTGAATTTCATCGCGGCCGCCCTCAGTTCATCCGGCTTGACATATTTTGGGCTCGGCTTGCTAATCTCCGCACTCATCGGAGCGATCCTCGGCGGCGCTGTCACCGGGTTCCTCGAAACGACCTTGCACGAGTTAACGCACGCTTGCGTGGGGTGTCTGTTGGTAGGGCCGATCACCTATATAGAGGCAAGATCGAATGGGGGCCTGACCGAGGTAGAAGGCCACAACGGCTGCAATCCGTTCCTTCTGTTCTATTTCCTTGCCCCCTACTGCATTCCGTTGTCAACGCTTCCCTTCCTGATAGCTAAACCTTTCGTAGCCCAATGATGAAACGCTCTTCTCTTGCCAGGGATGGTTCAAAAGTGGTATCATGTGGGTCAGGATAGACCAGAAAACTATCGAGCTTGCCGCAGCTTCTCGGGGGAGCTGTCCGTTTGCCACTTTACGCAGGAGGTTTCAATGGCCGTCAATCCGGTGCTGGATCAGATGAGCACGCATCTGGAGTTCCTGGGCTACGAGGTCACCCGGGACGAGGAGAAGGTGAGGGCCAGGCATGCCCGCAAGGCCGACCTGGTGCTGCGCCCTTTTGAGGGAGGAATCCTCTTCACTTCTATCTTCGGCTGCAAGGATGAGGCAAGGAAGAACCGGGTCGGTTATCTTTCCCTGATCAATTCCTTGAACCAGAAGGCGGCTGTCGTCCGTTTCTACGCAGACGAGGAATCCGATCTATTTATCGAGGCGTGGCACCCCAACAGCTATGACAGGGTCAGCTTTGGGCACTTCATGGACCTGGTCAACGGTGATATTGATCACCTCTTTACCGCGCCCGATGTGGGGAGATTCCTGCAGTAAAAGCGAGTCTCCCGCAGGCTCTAGAGCCTGCGGGAGACCCAGAAGCTGACTATGGCGTCTGGTCAGCTTGCGACAACAGCACAGCGCGGCTGCGACCCCCGCCTTCGTCGGGCCCAACTACGCCCATCTCCTCGAGTTGTTCCATCAGCCGGGCTGCACGCGGGAAGCCGATGCGCAGTTGCCGCTGTAACAGAGAGGTTGACACGTGGCTTTTGCCCTCCAGCAGTTCCAGGGCCTGCTCTAACAATTCGTCCTGCCCTTCCATCTCGTCTAACAGGCCGGCCCACGGTGCAGCCTGCTCCACCTGGCTGGTATCCCGCGCCGCGCGCCAGAATTCCACGATGGCATCTATCTCCTGGTCCGATACGAAGCAACCCTGGATGCGGGCCAGCCTGGCCGCGTCAGGGGCCATGTAGAGCATATCTCCTCGCCCTAACAGCTTCTCCGCCCCCGGGGTATCCAGGATCACCCGGCTGTCCACCTGCGAGGTGACGGCGAAAGCGATGCGCGCCGGGAAATTGGCCTTGATCAGCCCGGTGATGACATCCACGCTGGGGCGCTGGGTGGCCAGCACCAGGTGGATGCCGGTCGCCCGCGCCATCTGGGCCAGCCGGCAGATCTGGCGCTCGACTTCATCGGCCGCGGTCATCATCAGATCGGCCAGCTCATCAATGACCAGGATGATATAGGGCAACGGCTCCAGCAGGCGCGCCTTGGCTGCCTTGCGGTTGAACTCCACGATGTTGCGCACACCGTTATCGCTGAAGAGCCGATAGCGGTCGTCCATTTGCAAGGTTAGCCACGCCAGCGCGCTCCTTACCTGGGTGACGTCGGTAATCACTGGCCCCAACAGGTGCGGGATACCGTTGTAGGCCGGCAACTCCACCATCTTGGGGTCTACCATGATAAAGCGCACGGTCTCGGGGCCATTGTTCATGAGCAGGCTGCAGATAATAGCGTTGATGCAGACCGACTTCCCCGAGCCGGTGGCTCCGGCGATCAGCAGATGGGGCAGGCTGGCCAGGTCTATGACCACCGGGTCGCCCGAGACGTCACGGCCCAGCGCGGCTGCCAGGGGTGACCTCATGCGGCCGAACTCGCGCGACGTCAGGATGCTGCGCAGGGAAACCAGGGTCTTGGTAGTATTGGGGACTTCCACTCCCACATAGGGCCGGCCCGGCACAGGGGCCTCAATGCGGATCGAGGGAGCAGCCAGCGCCAACGCCAGGTCATTGCTCAGCCGTAGGATGCTGGCCACCGAGACACGGCGCCGGCGGATCTCGCCATTGCGCAGCTCCCGCACGATCTCGCCCGGTTCGAGCCCAAACTGGGTCACCACCGGGCCCTCCTTGATGCTCACCACCTCCACCGGGATGCCGAACTCGGCCAGGGTCTGTTTGAGGATCTGGGCCCGCTGACGCACGTCGGCGTTGCTATTGGGGTGGCCCTCATCGGGCTTGAGCAGGTCAAGGGGGGGCAGTCCGCCCCGCCGGGCCAGGGGTCCAGCTGGTGGGGAAGGTGGGGCGACTGGCCGCGGCTGCTGACGTGGCTGTGCTGCCTCGCGTCGCGCCCCGCGGCTTGTGGCCGCAGGCTCCTTGCTAACGGGAGGAGCCGCTTTCTTGGGGGATGGCCTGGCACGGGCAGGGGTTGGAGCTGCGGGGGCCCTGGGCTGAGAGGCGCCACGGCCAGGCGAGGTGCCGGGCAGCTCCGGCCGCAGGTTGCGCAATACGTTCAGCAGCCCCTGGCTGGCAGCATCGGCCCAAATTGGCACCCTGGGCAAGACGATAGCCCAGCCTTGTTCCAGGCTCCGTAGGGCTCCCTTCCAGGCCAACCGCGCCGGGGCTGTCCAGGCAGCCGGCAGGGCCTGCCAGATCAGCCAGGCAGCCCCCACCACAACTACCCCCAACGCAACGCGCGCCAGGGGACCGGGCAGCCACAAGCTCAAAAACTGTGCCACCGCCCAACCCACCACGCCACCGCCCTGGCCACCCAAGGCGGCCGCCAGGGGCTCTTTAGTGCCAAGGTGTGAAAGGGCCAGCAGGGCAACGAAAAGCAACTCGCTGCCGGCAACCCCCTCCCAGCGCACCTGCCATCCCATCTTGGGGGCAAAAATCAGCCCGATCCCCCCCACCACCAACCCCACGACAGCGGGGACAGCTCCCCATCCCAATAAGACGCGCAGCAAGGCCGGGCCACCGGGGCTAAACAGCCCCGGCATCAGCAGCAGCAAGGCCACCAGCCCGATAATGAGGGCCGCCAGGCCCACCACTTCGTCTCGAAGGACTTTCACCGCATGATGTCCTGTTGCAGAGCGTCAGCAGTTTATCAGTTGCAACAGCGGGCCTTCGCCTGGGCCGTCTTTTTACAGCAGCATAGACTTCTGGCCATCCAGTCCTTGCTGGTTCTGGCCGGCCGGATTACACGCGCGCAAGGTCAATGCCAGCCGGCGCCGGGCGCCATCCACATGCAGCACGCGTGCCCGCACGCAATCGCCCTCTCGTACTACATTGCGGGGATGCAGAAAACTGCCTTCGGCCAACTCTGAAACATGGATCAGCCCTTCCAGGCCCTCTTCCAGGCGGGCGAAGGCGCCAAAGTTGGTCACGTTGGTGACCACTGCATTAACCACCTGGCCGACATGATAACGCTGCTCTACCCCTTCCCAGGGGTCGGGACGCAGCCGTTTCAGGCTCAGGGCGACCTTCTGCTCCTCGGGCCGCACGTCCAGCACCAGGAGGTCTACCACGTCGCCCGGCTGGACGACCTCGGCCGGGGAAGCGACGCGGCCCCAGGATAGCTCAGAGACATGAAGCAGGCCCTCAAAGCCGCCCAGGTCCACAAAGGCCCCAAACGGGCACAGGCTGGTGATCCGCCCCCGGCAGATCTGCCCTGGTCGCAGGTTCTCCAGGGCCTGGCTGGGCCGGCCGTCCTGCCGCGCCAGGCGCTCGGAGAGGATGAGCCGGCCCTCGCTGCGTTCGATCTCCACCACCCGCACGGTCAGCTTGCCCCCTACCCGTGCGGCCAGGGCGGCCAGGCGTTCGGCCTGGGTGCGCGCCAGGGGTGGGTCAAGGAGGTGGGAGGCCGGCACGAAGCCCTGCAGACGGCCGAAATCAGCCAGAAGCCCCCCTCGGTTATAGCCGCTGATTACCACTTCCACCGTTTCGTTGCTCTGTAAGAGCGCTTCAGCGCGCGCCCAATCATCTTCAGCATCATGAGGTGCCGCTTCGCTATCCAGCGGTGCCGCCCTATGGCGTTCCCATGTCGGGTGCTCATCCAATTCTTCAGAGTACTGCACGTGAGCCATGGGTACCGACTCGTTTTCCACGTCTTTCAACAATGCCTGCCAATATCCCTCGTCCAGCATAGCCTTTCCTCCTGCCATGATCTCTGCTGTTCATTTGCCGGGCAGTTCTTCCTCACTGCTCTCCTCAGTCGCTACCGCTGCTTCCATCTGGGCCAGGGTGCGCGCTACCTCAGCCACCGCAGCGCGCTGCTTGCGGTAGAGGTCAGATTCGCTCATGGCCAGGCGCCTGGCGATATCGCGTACCCGTTGGCCCTGGACGAAGCGCAGATCCAGAATGTTGTAAAGCAGCCATTCCGATGCCGTCAGCTTCCGCTCGCCAGGTGGACGCTGGCGTTCGATCGCCTCCTGCAAAACCGCACGCAAGGCGTGGGTGAGGTTGCCATTGTGCTCCTTCAGGGCTCGCCGTACCAGCCTGAGCTCGGCCAGGGGGCTCTCCGTCAATTTGGGGCCTCCCCAGTAGTGGCTGAGCGCATCCTTGACCCATTGCTGCCACATGCTCTGCCTGGTCAGCATCTCGTGGTCGGCCTCTGCCCGCTCCCCCGTCGGGGGTGCATATCGCACTGCGCTACGCCATTCCTGGATGCGCTCGAGGTCCGGCAGGATACGCTGCAGGGTCTCGAAAACCCCCTCCTGGACGTAACGATCAGAAACCGCGGCTGAAGCCTGAGCCAACAGCACCTGGGCTTCCAACTCCTCTTCTTCGTCCAGGTCCACCGTCTGACTGCGCGCCCGTACAGCAAGCACACCCAACAGCCCTTCTCCATTCTGGTTGCGCAGTGGACAGAACCAGAAGTGTGCGTTGGGGTAGAAGCCAGGCTCGTCGGGCCGCGCGGTACTGTTCTGAGATGCCAGCCTCTGCCAAAGGGCGAGCGCTTCGCTGCTGGCAGCGAACGCCTGGGCTGTCCCCAGGTCACCCACCGCTGCCTCGACGCGCAGGCCGTCGGCTGTCTGCACCAACACGAAACCAGTATCTACCCGCAGGAGCTCGCACAAGGCCACCAGCACATTGGTCAGGAATTGGCGCAGGTCACTGCTGGTGAGCAGGCGCCGGTCAAGGGTCTGGATCCAGGTGATCTCCTCCCGATCTTGCCTGTAGATCAGCCGATCGATCCACGGCTTGGCCGCGTTGACTGCCAGTTGGCCAAGCACAATCACCCCCACCACGGCAAAGATCAGGGCCGTCTCCCTGGGCAGGCCCAGGATCAGCTCCACCCGGGGGATGACCAGCATCACGATGATCACGGCAATGCCAACCACAGGGCCTCGCAGCAGGTAGTGGATCATCTCGTGCTTTACCACCCGGTCTGGGGTGAGGACGCCATAGTACGCCACACTATAGGCCATCACTACCAGCATCGTCCCCACGATGATGTTGCCCACCAGGGTCATTACCAGCACCAGGGTTGGGCTGACGTGTTCGGCCAGGCCCATAGTGACCAGGTAGGGGAACACGCCCAGGCCCGGGGCGGCAAAAGAGATGATAAGGTAGGTCATGCGCCGACGCGAGGCGGGGGTAAGGCAGCGCCGGCGAGCCCGGATGACGTTGTAGGCGCCGTATGCGCCGGTGGCCAGGAAGTAAGCGACGAAGAGCGGGAACAGGGGGCCGTCAGCCATCTGGGTGATCGGAGGGGCGAAGTAACCATCCCGGATCAGGGCATCGCTGAACAGGGCCAGGTAGACCAGGATGATGCTGAAGATGTAGCTGCCGACAACGCTCACCTGCCGGTGGAAGGAGAAGTGGCGCGTGGTGCGCAACACCGCATCGGAGAAGTGCAGGTAGGCGGCTGGCACCATGGCGATGCCAAGCCACTGCACCCTGAGCCAGAACACGGCCGCCCGGTGGCTTTCTACGCGTGGTACGACAATGTCCCCGGCGAACACGATCAGCACGCAGGCCAGCAAAATGCTGAATGTCTGCGCCACCCGGCTGCGCAGGTTGTGGGTCAGCATGTAGCCCAGCAGCGAGAAAGCAGTGATGACGATGGCCGAGGACAGGATGAGGTTGCCAAAGGCCAATATCACGGGCCAGGTGAGGCCCGAAAGATCCATCATACCCCCTTACAACCCACGCCCGAAGTAAAGTGCAATGTCCTGGTTTCGATAGAACCGCTCATTATAGCCGCAGAAGTCAAAACCGTTCTTTTCCAGGAAACAGATAGCGGGATAGTTCTTGCTCTGCACGACGGTCATCATGTGAAGCAGGCCTTGCTGGCGGGCATGCTGCATGGCGCGGGCCAGCAGGGCCGTGCCAATCCCCTGACGCCGATAGGCGGGACCCACCACCAGATGATGGATCCAGGCGATGCTCTGATCGGGCCAGACCTCCTGGTCAATATATCCCCGCACCTCAGTGGCCTCAGCAGCCACCAGGATCAGGTCGCCCCGTTCCTGATGGGCCAGCAGGGCCTCACCCCAGCTCGGGTAAGGCACGCGCATGGGCCGCGGCAGGTGAACTGTGCGCAGGCGCGTCACCACCTGGTCTTCTTCCTGCTGCTGGATCACCTGCCAGACGTACTCGGTCTCATAAGAGCCGTCCAGGGCCAGGCACGCTGCCAGATCGCGGAGGTCAGCCCGATAGATATGCATGTGCGCACACCTTCCGGTCTATCCTGCCCAGCCCTCTCTTGACGCGGCGGAGCAGCCATAGGATGACAGGCTGAACAGATATACCTAATTCTATCATTTGGCCGGAAGATTGGCAAAACATGGTGAGTAAGCGCCACGACGGCCTATTTCAGGCGTTGGATGCTCTCCTCCGCGGCTGCCTGGATCCTGTCCACGCAGGTGGTAACCGGGGCTGCCCCGGTCCAGATGCACTCGAGTCCCTGGGCGATGGGGTCCCACATGGCGCCCAGGAAGGGGCTGGTTGGCAGCGCTTTGCCCAGAGCAGCCTGCGCGCTGAAGGCGCTCACAACCGGCAGGGCAGTCACGCCGGGATCGGCTGCTGCCGTGACATGGGCGGGGATCATGCCAGCCGTTTTGGCCAGCCTGATCTGAGCCTCGGCGCGGGTGTAGTAGCGCATCACGTTGAGCGCGGCTTCGGCAGTGCCGCGGTCCAGGGCATTGCGGGTCAGGGCCAGATAGCGCACGCGCACAAAGGGCATGGCCGGGATTCCTGTGGGACTGAACACCGGGAGCAGGTGCAGGCCGTAGTGGATGTCGGCCTGCTCCAGTTCCGCCATATACCACGGCCCATTGATGGTCATGGCTGCCTGGCCGGCCTGGAACAGGCGGTCGGCCAGGGCATAGTCCACATTGTCCGGCATAAGCCCGCGCAGCGCATCCAGGAAGTTGCCCGCAGTGTAGCCAGCGCTGCTCTGAAAGGTAGTATGCCCTTCATCATCCAGGATGATGACACCCGCCGCCTGCCACCAGGGTGCCGAGAAATAGGCATCGTTCCTGGCGCTGTAAACCAGGTAATAGTCGGTCTTCTTCCAGGCAGCCGCTTTGCGCAGCAGCTCGTCCGTGTCCTTGGGCAGCTCCTCCTCACTGATCAGATCCCGATTGAAGATCAGGGTGATGGTCTCCAGCGATTCGGGATAGCCGTAGACCTGCCCTTTGTAGCTTACTCCAGCGACAGCCTGGCTGGTATAGTTGTTGGCGAAAACGGGTTCCAGGTAAGGGGTCAGCGACACGATGGCCTGCTGCTCTGCCAGGCGGCCCAGTTCTTCGCTGCGCTGCGTGATGATGTCGGGCCCGGCTTCGCCCAGCAGCACTTCGGGGGCAATCCCATCCAGCTCGGGCTTGCTCACCAGCTCCAGGGTGATCTGTGGGCAGGTGACCTGGTACTCGTCGAAGATGGCCGTGGCTGCCTTCAATTCTTGCTCGGACCAGAAGTGCCAGATGGTAAGCGCGGCCGTAGCCGGAGGGCAGAGCCAGGCCGGCTCGGTAGTGGGCGTCGCCGTGGGCCTGGTTGGTGTGGCTGTGGGCCTCGGTGTGGCAGTGGGTGCAGGGGTGGCTGTGGCTGCTGGCCGCGTCGGCGTTTCCGTAGGAGAGGGTTGGCGCTCAGCGGCCTTCCTCCCACAGCCAGCCAGTAGAAGGCTTACAGCCAACAAGAGCAGCAAAACTCCAGACCGTCGCGGGAGATTGGTCATCACATCGCTATCCAGCAGAATCACCGGGCCTCCTGGCGTTGTTGAGCCTGTTCACGTAACCGTCGAGCGTATATGCTGCTGTCCTTTCATCTCGGCCACACACTGGAGAGCTCTCTCCTGCATGGCCTGAGCCGCCTCGGCCGGAGCCATGGTGTCGGCCATCACCTCCTCCAGGTTGGGCCGCATGGCATCCCAGGCACAGCGCATCTCCAACGCGGCCGGCAAGCCTCGGCCTTTGCTCAACTGATCCATCGAGCCGGCCAGGAGGGGGTCGCTGGCGATCAGGTCACTCCTGGCCACCTCCTTGTGGCTGGGCAGGCGCGTCATCTTCTCCACCCATTGTCTCTGCGCCTCGGCCGAGGTCATGTAGGCCACGAACTGCCTGGCCGCCTCTAATTCGGGACCCTTGGCCAGCTTGCTGAACATCCAGCAGTAACTTCTGGCCATGGGAGTGGGATAGAGTCCGGTTTGGGTAACTTTGGGCAGGGCCGCGACGCCGAAGTCGAGCCCTGCTTCCTTGTAGCCATCCAGGCTCCAGTCGCCGTTGATCAGATAAGCGGCCTTGCCCTCTTTGAACATGGTGTCGGCCGCATTGTAATTGGCTTCGGGAGGCACTACCTTGTGGACGAATTTCAGGTCATGCACGAACTGCAAGGCTGCCACCACTCCCTGGGTATCTAGAGAGGGCTGGTCGTTCTCGTCGAGAGGCCAGGCGCCGAAGCCACCCAGCCAGGGGACCAGCCAGAACGGCTCGTTCAGGTTATACACCAGCCCGTACTTACCCTGCGCCTCATCGGTCAGGGCCTTGAGTTGGGCAATCCAGGCATCGGTATCTGCTGGCACCTCAGTGATGATGGCCTTATTGTAAATAAGCATCAGGTGGTAGCCGTAGTTGTCGGGCACGCCCCATAGTTTGCCCCTGACCCTGGCAGATTCCAGGGCGCCTACAAAGAACTGGTCCAGAAAGGCCTGGTCGTAGAGCCCGGTGACCGGCAAGATGATGTCGAGCTCGCTAAAGGGGCCGGCGAACTCGCTGGGCGCTCGCACCAGCACAGGCGCTTCGCCGGCCAGAGAGGCGGCCTGGAACTGATCGCGCAGTTCCTCATTGGTAAAGTGGACGCGCTCGACTTTGATGTGAGGGTTGGCCTCCATGAAGCCAACGGCCAGCTCGTCGAGGAGCACATCTACGTCGTCCCCTTCCTGCTCCCAGTAGGTAATGGTCAGCACCTCCGGAGGGGTTGGAACAGCCGTTGGGGTCTCGGTGGGGTGTTCGGCGAGGGCAGCCGGCGCCATGGTTGGCGTGGCCGGCACAGCGGTCGGCCGCGCACCGCATGCTGTCAGCAGAAAGCTGAAGAGCAGCAGAACAGATAGGGCTAAGGGTGGGCGCTTCATAGAGGTTCTCTTTGCCCACATGCGAGAAGTACCCCCGCCAGGTGCACCTGGCACCTGTCAGAGTACAAGAAGGCGTTGACTCAACGGGCATTATACAGGAAGAAAGCAGATCAGCGCAAGCAGCCGAGGCTAGGGTTCTACAGCCCAGTCGAACCAGAACAGCTCTGCCAGGTACTGGTACACTTCATCCGAGGCCACGATCAGATTCATCTCGCGGTTGAGCTTGGCCGACACCTCTCCGCCGTTGAGGCTGCCAACAACAACCCAGCCCTGGCCGGCGATCCTGGCCAGCACCATCTTGTTATGGATGCCTTCGCCAGTAGGGTTGCGCCGGCGGGCATCCAGGTCCAGCCTCTCAGCCGCGGCGACAGCCTTGAGATACTCGACAGTGCGCAGGTTGCTACGGGGGCTGTTCAGGTTCTGATTGTCGAAATAGGCATCCAGGAGAACCCGCACGGTGGCCCCGCGGCGCGCTGCATTGATGTAAGCTTCCAGGCGCGGGTTTGGATCGCGGGCCACATCGCTGCTCTCGGGGCCCCAGTAGGTGTGTTCATAGAGTTGCTCGACCAGGATGGTGTCGCCGGGGCCAGCCCGCCCTATCAGCCCCAGCAGGCTGTCCTGATCGCGCAAGGATTGCTCTGGAGCGTGGAAGAGCTGGAAGGTGAAGTAGCCCTGGACAAACAGGGGGTGCGGTTTCTGTACCTGGTAGAAGATGCCGCCTGAGGTGTAGGTGGGGGTGAACCCTGGCGGGGGCGCGCCCAAGAGCGGATCGGCGGGGTCCCAACTCCAGACGTCGCGTGGCCGGCCAGCCGCGATATCGGCATCCATAATGGCGGCCAGGCCGGCCACAACCGATGGCGCGTCGGTCACCAGGTAGACCCCGCGCCGGCCATAGGTGCCATCTGTCATGTCATCGTCGGGGAAGGCGCCAATGTTAGGGTTCTCGCTGCCGATAAGCGCGGTGTTGCCATCCAGCAGCCAGAACTTGCCGTGCTGATAGCGGTAGCGCTCGTAGATGCCGGCTGCCGGGTCGGAGCGGAAGTAATAGACCCGTCCCCCCGCCTCGGCGATCTGCTGGACGATCCAGCGCTGCTGATCGGTGACCCCGCCCGGGGGTGCGCCATCCAGGGCAATCTCGACTTCCACGCCGTTGCGCGCCCGCCCGGCGATCAGCTCTCCCAGGCGGGCGTTTTCAAAGGTGTAGCCCTCGAAGCGGATGGTGTGCTGGGTTGCTGCCAGCAAGGCACTGAGGGTGGCGAACGCATTGTCTGGGGAGACGAAGACCGCCAGGGTCGCGGCTTCGCTCACCACCCGCGGCACGTAGAAGCGCTCCAGCTCCCAGCCCGGATAGCGCGCCTTGCGCCCGTTGATGAGGTCGTCGGGGTCCTGGGCCCAATCTGCCCGCGTGTCGGTGTCGGGCACGGGGAGGCCACTGCGCTGGTCAAGCTTGCGATACAGGATCTGGCCGGCCTCTCCGAAGCCGGCCGATGGCTTATAAGGGTAGACAGCCGGCCCCTGCCAACCCTCGCCCGCCGTGTCGCCAGCCTCGTAGACCAGCCGATCCCAGGTTGCCCCGTTCGGGGTCAGCAAGATGATCTGGCCGCCGTTGTTGGCAAACAGCGGGGTGGCACCGCTCAGGTTGGGCACCTCGGGGTCGGTGTCGGCGCCGTACTCGCAGCCCGGCTTGAAGCCGAAGGCCAGGGCAAAGCTGGCCGCCTCCCTGGCACACCATGCCAGTCCATGGGGAGGAAGGGTGAGCTGGGCCGGGAAGACCGCCGTGCGCCGGCCATCGCTGACCTGCCATCCGTACAGCCAGACCCGCTGCCCGGTAGGGTTGTAAAGCTGGAAGGCCTCATCCGGCTCGCCACTCTGATAGGTGTCGTAGTAGAGGGCAGAGATTTGCAGGCGCGGAGGCTGTGCGGGGAAGCTCTGCCCAACGAGGGGCAGATAGGCTCCGGTAGCCGGCCAGGGACCAGAGGCCGCGGGGCCAGACGGGAGGACCCAGAGGGAGACCCACAGCAGTATCAGCCATTTACCTATGGTTGCCATGCCCCACCTCGCGTCTGGAATTATACACCAATCCCTTATCTATGATGCCTATCATACCTTCTCCTTTTGTCAGGTGCTATGCTTCGCGGTGGCGGTTCGCCAGCGCTCTTCTTGGACAGGGGGTCCACGGGCGAGTTTTGAGATCGGTATGGCATGTCTCTGTAGCGCAGGCCGCCAGGCCTGCATGCAGACTGACAGCCTGCGCTACGTTATCTGCAAACCGATCCGGGGGATAGTTCAAAAACAGGTTAACACTTTTGCCAAAGGTGAGCGGGGGAAGGGAGGGGCCAGAGGGAGGGGTGGGGGCCCTGGGCGGCAATTCTAGCGACCGCCAAAAGTGTGAACCTGATATCTGTTTGTATTTGCGTATTGTGCGGAGGATACAATGTCAGTACGACGTCCTGTGACGATTGACGGCAATGAGGCTGCTGCCTACATCGCGCATAAGACCAATGAGGTCATCGCCATCTATCCGATCACGCCTTCCAGCCCCATGGGGGAATGGGCCGACACCTGGAGCGCGCAGGGGGTGAAGAACATCTGGGGCACGGTGCCCCTGGTGGTAGAGATGCAGTCTGAAGGTGGCGCGGCTGGCGCGGTACACGGCGCGCTGCAGACCGGTGCCCTGTGTACGACCTTTACCGCCTCGCAGGGCCTGCTGCTGATGATACCCAACATGTTCAAGATCGCCGGGGAGCTGACCCCGACGGTCTTCCACGTCTCGGCCCGCACAGTGGCCACCCATGCGCTGTCCATCTTCGGCGACCACAGCGATGTGATGGCCGTCCGCTCGACCGGCTGGGCCATGATGTGCAGCAATAGCGTCCAGGAGGTGATGGACCTGGCCCTCATCGCCCAGGCTTCTACCCTCAAAGCCCGGGTGCCCTTCGTCCACTTCTTCGACGGCTTCCGCACCAGCCATGAGCTGTGCAAGGTGGAGGAGCTCACCGAAGAGGACATCCGGGCGATGATTGACGACGAACTGGTGCTGGCTCACCGACGGCGGGCCCTGAACCCCGAGCGCCCGGTGATCCGGGGCACAGCGCAGAACCCTGACGTCTTCTTCCAGGCGCGCGAGGCGTGCAACCCTTACTACCTGGCCGTCCCGGGCATTGTGCAGGAGCAGATGGACAAGTTTGCCAGCATCGTCGGCCGGCATTACCACCTCTTCGACTACGTGGGCGCGCCCGATGCCGAACGGGTGGTAGTGGTGATGGGCTCGGCCGCTGAGACGGCCCACGAAACGGTAGAGCACCTGGTCGCCCGTGGGGAGAAGGTGGGCCTGATCAAGGTGCGCCTCTTCCGGCCGTTCAGTGTGGCCCACTTTGCTCGGGCATTGCCGGCCACGGCGCGCGTGGTCACGGCCCTGGACCGCACCAAGGAACCGGGCGCGGCCGGCGAGCCCCTCTACCAGGATCTCGTCACCGCGGTGGCTGAAGCGGGCCTGAACGTCCAGGTGTTGGGCGGCCGCTACGGCTTGGCCAGCAAAGAGTTCACGCCAGCCATGTGTAAAGCCGTCTTCGACAACATGGCCGCGGCTGCCCCCAAGAACCACTTCACGGTCGGCATCCACGACGACGTGACGCACACCAGCCTGGCCTACGACCCCGACTTCAACATCGAGGCACCCGATACGGTGCGTGCTCTGTTCTATGGCCTGGGCGCGGATGGCACGGTGGGCGCCAACCACAACTCCATCCGCATCATCGGCACCGAGACCCCCAACAGTGCCCAGGGTTACTTCGTCTACGACTCCAAGAAATCGGGTGCCACCACCGTCTCGCATCTGCGCTTTGGCCCGCGCGACATCCATGCGCCCTATCTCATCCAGCAAGCCAACTTCGTTGCCTGTCATCAGTGGATATTCACCGAGCGCTATAACCTGCTGGAAAAGGCCGAGCCGGGCGCGGTGTTCCTGCTCAACAGCCCCTACGGCCCCGACGAGGTGTGGGATCACTTGCCGCGGCAGCTACAGCAGCAGATCATAGACAAGAAGGTGAAATTCTACGTTATTGACGCCTATAAGGTGGCGCGGGACACCGGCATGGGGGTGCGCATTAACACCATCATGCAAACCTGCTTCTTCGCCATCTCTGGTGTGTTGCCCAGGGATGAGGCGATCGCCAAGATCAAGGCTTCCATCCGTGCCACTTACGGCAAACGCGGCGAGGCCGTGGTGCAACGCAACTTTGCGGCGGTGGATCAAGCCCTGGCTCATCTGTACGAGGTGAAATATCCGGATAAGGTCACCAGCACGATCGAGATGCCCGCCATTGTGCCTCCCGAAGCGCCGGAGTTCGTCCAGACGGTCACCGCCAAGATCATGGCCGGCCTGGGCGACACTTTGCCCGTCTCTGCCTTCACGCCCGATGGCACCTGGCCTACTGCCACAACGCGTTGGGAGAAGCGCAACATCGCGCTGGAGATCCCGTCCTGGGATCCGGCAGTCTGCATCCAGTGCGGCAAGTGCGCGTTTGTGTGCCCCCATGCGGCCATCCGCACCAAGGTTTACCCGCCCGAAGCACTGGCCGGCGCACCGGCCACCTTCAAGTCGGTGGATTATAAGAGCCGCGAACTGCCCGGCATGAAGTACACCGTGCAGGTGGCGCCCGAAGACTGCACCGGGTGCGGCCTGTGCGTAGAGGCCTGCCCGGCCAAGAACAAGAGCGAGCCCCGGCTCAAAGCGATCAACATGGTGGAGCAGTTGCCGATCCGCTTCACAGAGCGCGAGAACTTCGCCTTCTTCCTCGACCTGCCGGAACTGGATCGCACCCTGCTGCCGTTGAACAGCGTCAAGAACTCGCAGCTCTTACAACCCCTGTTCGAGTTCTCCGGCGCCTGTGCTGGCTGCGGCGAGACCCCCTACGTCAAGCTGATCAGTCAGCTCTTTGGCGACCGGGCGATCATCGCCAACGCCACTGGCTGCTCCTCGATCTACGGCGGCAACCTGCCTACCACCCCCTGGGCGGTGAACAAAGAGGGGCGGGGCCCGGCCTGGTCCAACAGCCTCTTCGAAGACAACGCTGAGTTCGGCCTGGGGTTCCGCCTGACCCTGGACAAGCAGTTGGAGTTCGCGGCCGAGCTGATCAATAGCCACCGGGACGCGATCGGCGATGGGCTGGCCGAAGAGCTGCTGAATGCCGACCAGTCCACCGAGAAAGGGATTGCCGACCAGCGGGCGCGGGTAGCGCTGCTCAAGCAGCGGCTGGCGCAGATCGGTGAGCCGTGGGCCGTGCAACTTTTCAGCATCGCCGACGTCCTGGTCAAGCGCTCGGTGTGGATCATCGGCGGTGATGGCTGGGCCTATGATATCGGCTACGGTGGGCTGGATCATGTGCTGGCCTCGGGTCGCAACGTAAATGTGCTGGTGCTGGACACCCAGGTCTACTCCAACACAGGTGGGCAGGCGTCGAAGGCTACTCCCCGCGCCGCGGTAGCCCGCTTCGCGGCGGCCGGCAAGGCGCTGCCCAAGAAAGACCTGGGCATGATCTTCATGACCTACGGCAATGTATATGTGGCCCAGGTGGCCATGGGCGCCAATGACGCCCAGACTGTGCGTGCCTTCCTGGAGGCCGAGGCCTATCCTGGCCCCAGCCTGATCATCGCTTACAGCCACTGCATCGCGCACGGGATTGACATGAGGCAGGGGCTTAACCAGCAGAAGCTGGCGGTGGACAGCGGCGCCTGGCCCCTCTACCGCTACAACCCCGCGCTGGCTGCCCGGGGCCAGAACCCCCTGACCCTCGATTCCAAGGCGCCTAAGATCCCGCTCAAGGATTACGTCTACAACGAGACGCGCTATAACATGCTGGTCCAGGCTGACGAGGAGCGCGCGGAGAAGTTGCTGGAGCTGGCTCAGCAAGACGTGTTGATGCGCTGGCGGCAGTACGAACACCTGGCAGCGATGAAGTTTGAGCAGTAAAGGAACGCACTCTATGACCGACCTCACCACGACCTACATGGGCCTTACCCTGAAAAACCCTATCGTCCCGTCGGCATCGCCGCTCTCGAAAACCGTAGCCGGCATCCGCCAGATGGAGGATGCCGGCGCGGCCGCGGTGACCATGTACTCGCTGTTCGAGGAGCAGATCGAGATCGAAGCCCTGGCCATGCATCACTTCCTGGAACAAGGCTCATACAGCTACGCCGAGGCATTGACCTACTTCCCCTCGGCCAGCGAGTACAATCGGGGGCCCGATGGCTATCTGGAGCTGATCCGAGAGGCTAAAGCGGCGGTGGACATCCCCATCATTGGCAGCCTGAACGGGGTGACACCCGGGGGCTGGACTCGTTACGCCAGACTGATCGAGGAAGCCGGTGCTGACGCGCTGGAGTTGAACGTTTACATGGTCACCACACGGACCGATCTGGCGGCCGAAGCTGTCGAGCAGGTTTATCTGGACATCTTGAAGGAGGTCAAGGCCAACGTCACGATCCCGGTAGCGATGAAGCTCAGCCCCTTCTTCAGCTCCCTGCCCCACATGGTCCAGCGGCTCGACCAGGCCGGCGCCAATGGGTTGGTGCTCTTCAACCGCTTCTACCAGCCCGACTTCGACCTGGAGGAACTGACTGTCACACCCCATCTGGTGCTGAGCGACTCCGATGAAATGCGCCTGCCGCTGCGTTGGATTGCCATTCTGTACGGCCGGGTGCGGGCGTCTTTGGCCCTGAGTACCGGCATCCACACCCCAGAAGACGTGGTCAAGGCAGTGATGGCCGGCGCGGATATCGCCAATGTGGCCTCGGTGCTGCTGAAGCGCGGGGTGGGGGCTATCACAGAGCTGGTCGAGGGGGTCAGGCGCTGGATGGAGGAGCACGAGTACGAGTCGGTGGCGCAGATGAAGGGTGCTCTCAGCCAGCGCAAGGTGGCTGAGCCAGCCGCGTTCGAGCGCGCCAATTACATGAAGGTTTTGGGGAGCTGGCGATAGTTGTAGTATCATAACAGGGCACCGGTGGGTGCCCTGTTTTTTGGGCCGGAGAGGTCAGACCTCTTACAACAATGGTAAGGCTGTGACCGGTATCAGTCCCCTGGGGGGCTTGGATGAACTCTCCCGTTTCACTGCGCGTGCGCACTGATCAGCGTCCATTATACGCCCAGGCCAGCGAGGCGCTGCGCAACCTGGTGCAGCACGGGGGCTATGCTGTAGGGGATCGCTTGCCTTCGGAGGTCGAGTTGTCTCGGCGCCTGGGCATTTCCCGCCCCACCCTGCGTGAGGCGCTGCGGCAGCTTGAAGAAGAGGGCATCATCGTGCGTCGGCACGGTGTGGGCACCTTTGTGGCTGTGCGCCAGCCGGTGATCGAAGCTGGCCTGGAGGTGCTGGAGAGCCTGGATCGCATGGCCGAGCGCCGCGGCCTCCACACCCACATGGAGGAGGCCACCATTGTCGAGCGGCCGGCGACCCCGCGTGAGCTAATGGGGCTGAACCTGACAGCAGAGATGACCGTCACCGTGGTGACCCGGGTCATGATGGCCGACGGCCAGCGGGTGGCCCACCTGACCGATGTGGTGCCCCTACGCTATCTGCGGGCCGCCGACCTGCAGAATCCCGCGGCCGTGGGAGGGATTGAGTTCCACGGCTCGGTGCTTGACTTTCTGCTGGCCCGTGGCCGGCCGGCGCTCTCCCACTCCCGCACTGAGCTGATGGCTGAGGCCGCCGACGCGGCGCTGGCGCGAGCCCTGCACGTGCCGCGCGGCGCGGCGTTGCTCCGCCTGGAAGCCCAGCTCTTCACCCAGGATGGAGATGTGGCCGACTATTCCATCAGCTATTTTGTGCCTGGCTATTTCCGGTTTCACGTGGTCAGGAGGATTGGCTGAGTACTATTGGCAGGCTGAAGCCTGCCCTACGTATACACATAGCGCAAAACATTCCATATTCCGGAGGAGAGTATACCGATGCGTAGCTTCATGGGCCGCGACATCCTGTCGCTCAAGGATTTCGAACGCAATGAGTTCTTCCATGTCTTCGAGGTGGCCCAGACCATGGAACCGATCGCGCGCAGCCGGCGCAACGTGGACATGCTGAAGGAGAAAACCCTCGTCACTGCCTTCTATCAACCCTCCACCCGCACCCGGCTGGCGCACGAGGCCGCCATGCACCGCCTGGGTGGCCACGTCTGTGGTTTCTCAGACCCCAAGATGACCCGCGCCGGCGACTGGTATCAGGAGTCCATCAAGGATACGGTCAAGATGCTGGAGTTCTACGGCGACGTGATCGTTATGCGCCACTTCCAGCAGGGCGCGCCGCACGAGGCGGCCAAATGGGCCAGCGTGCCGGTCATCAACGGCGGCGATGGCTGGGGCGAGCACCCCACCCAGATCCTCACCGACCTGTATACGGTGTTGCGCGAGAAGGGCCGCATTGACGGCCTGAAGTGGCTGGCTGTGGGCGACATGCGCATGCGCACCATGCACTCCCTGGCCTACGCCCTCACCCAGTTCGACTGCCCCATCACCTTTGTGGCCCCGCCGGAGATGTCGCTCCAGCCCGAGTTTAAGGCCGAGTTGAAGCAGTACAGCCTCAACTTTCGCGAGGCTGAGCACGTGGAACAGGCCATCGCCGACGCCGACGTCATCCTGGTCGAACCGGTGGTCCAGCCCGACTACACCAAAGCACGCGATGAGCGCAGGGGCGAGGTGGGCCTGACCCCCGCCAACTACAAGATCACGCGCGAGCTGCTGGAGACCAAGGCCAAATCGGATGCTATCCTGCTGCACTCCTTGCCGCGCATGGACGAGATCCCCACCGACGTGGACATCACCCGCTGGTCGCGCTACTGGCAGGAGGCGTTCAACGGCGTGGTGGTGCGCATGGCGCTCTTGGCATTGGTGTTGGGGGCAGTGGAGTAGTCGGATAGTCGCGTAGTCGGATAGTCGCATAGTTGGATAGTCTAGCGGTTGATCAAGGCAAGGACGGTGGCGATGAAGGTGCAACGATTTGAGGATTTGCAGTGTTGGCAGAAGGCTCGCCAACTGGCAAATCTCATCTATGACCTGACGGGCCTATTTGCCAAGGACTTCTGACTACGTGAGCAGGTGCGCGATGCAGCAGGTTCGGTGATGCATAACATTGCAGAAGGCTTCGACTCGGGCACCGACCTGGAGTTCATCCGATTTTTGAAGATTTCTCGGCGATCGGTTAGCGAGGTTCAGTCAGAACTCTACTTGGCGCTTGATCGCAAGTATATCACCGAACAGGAGCGCCGCCAGGCTTACGATCTTGCCACGGAA
>DAOTZS010000092.1:0-3728 GCA_034434335.1 Anaerolineae bacterium | reverse complement strand
CACAAAGGTGTTCGAGTCTTTGCGGAGACCTCACAGGTTGGGTAGGCTATCCAGGCAGGCCCAGGCGCGCATATGGACACAGCGGCTCTGCTTTGCTAATCTGGGCAGGATGGCATAGAATAGTCTCATAGAAGTGGGGAAAACGATTAGGGTGCCAGGCACCAGGAGGCTCTGCCAGGCACGAGCCGGTTGAGGGCCTGCCTGGCGGAGCTACTGCGCCGCACAGGCGTGGCTCCGAGCGGTGCCTGGCCCCTTTTCTGAAAGGGCCGCTGATGCTTGCGGCGGCCAGATATTGATTACTTGGCGGCATCATGGCGGAGCAAGGTAAGCCTAATCGTACCTATCGTGTTGTATTCCAGCCTTCTGGCCGGCAAGGAGAGGTAGCCGAAGGCACGACGCTGTTGGAAGCTGCACGCGCACTGGGGGTGGAGATCGAAGCCATCTGCAATGGCCAGCAGACTTGTGGCAAGTGTCAGGTGGTGATCGCAGAGGGCTACTTCCCCAAGCATGGCCTGGTCTCGCGCGCCGAGCACCTCAGTTCTCTGGATGGAAGGGAGGAACGCTATTGGGCCCGGCACCCACGGTTGCCTGGCCGACGGCTGGCATGCGCCTGTGAAGTGCTCGGGGATTTGATGGTCTTCGTGCCCGAGGAGAGCCAGGCTCGCAAGCAGGTCGTCCGTAAGGCCGTGACAGAGCGTTCCATTGTAGTTGACCCGGCCATACGCATCTATTACGTAGAGCTGGAACCCCCTACGCTGGGCCAACAACTGGGCGACTGGGACCGTCTCGCCGCGGCCCTGGCGGCGCGGTTTGGGCTGCACAGCCTGAGGGTAGACCCAATTGTGCTGGGAACTCTGCATCAGACGTTGGTGGCCGGGGGGTGGAAGGCCACGGTCACCGTCTGGCAGGGGCAAGAAGTGGTGCGGGTCGAGCCAGGGTATGTGGAAGAGGCCTACGGCCTGGCAGTAGATGTGGGCACGACTACCATTGCCATGCACCTCTGCGACCTGCTCACCGGGCGGGTCCTGGCGACCGTCAGCCAGATGAACCCGCAGGTGGCCTATGGCGAAGACCTCATGAGCCGGGTGAGCTATGTGGACAGTCGCGCTGACGGCCTGGCCACCCTGCACAATGCCGTGATCGAGTGCCTGAACACGCTGGCCGCTGAGGCTGCGGCCAAAGCCGGCATCGCGGCCGATGCCATCACAGAGGTCGTGCTGGTTGGCAACAGCGTGATGCACCATATCTTGCTGAATATTCCCCCCACGCAGTTAGGGCAGTCACCGTTCGCGCCGGCGGTAAGCGATGCGATTGACATAAAAGCAAGGGAGCTGGGTTTGAGGCTGGCGCCCGGGGCTCAGGCGCATGTGCTGCCCCTGGAGGCAGGGCATGTTGGTGCCGACAACGTGGGGGTGATCCTGGCCGAAGAGCCACATCGAGCGCCCTCCGACGAGGTCTGGCTGATCGTTGACGTGGGCACCAATGGGGAGTTGTTGCTGGGGAATCGGGACCGGCTCTTCTCGGCATCCAGCCCCACCGGGCCCGCCTTTGAGGGCGCGCAGATCCGTCACGGCATGCGGGCCGCGCCGGGCGCCATCGAACGGGTGCGGATCGATCCGGAGACGCTCGAGGTCAACTTCAAGGTGATAGGCCGGGAGGAGTGGAGCGCCGAATGGCCTGAGGCAGCGGATAGGCCTGAGGTTGCCATTCTAGAGGCAGGCAACGGCGGGGGGGAGATTGTCAGGCGGGCGGGAAGGCGGCTGCGGCGGGAAAGCCCTGGCCGTGAGCAGGCCCCTATCCTGGCTGCCGGCATATGTGGATCAGGCATTATCGAGGCAGTGGCCGAGCTGTTCATGGCTGGCGTCCTGACCCCAGATGGCCGTTTTGCGCCAGAAGTGAGCTCACCCCGGCTGAGCTGGCACGGCACGAAGGCGGAGTTTGTGCTGGCATGGCCTCATCAGACCAGTACTGGACGGGCCATTGTGCTCACCAGCGATGATGTGCGCGCGGTGCAGTTGGCCAAGGCTGCGCTCTACTCAGGGGCGCGCCTGTTGATGGAGAGGATGGGGGTGGATCACGTGGACCGGGTGTTGCTGGCTGGTGCCTTCGGTAGTTACATTGATCCCTTGCGCGCCATGGTTATCGGCATGATCCCCGACTGCGATCTGAGCCGGGTGCACGCGGTGGGCAACTCGGCTGGTGATGGCGCACGGATTGCCCTGCTCAACAGGGCACAGCGAGAGGAGGCACGTCGGCTGGCCCGGTGGACAACTTATGTCGGTGTGGCCCTGGAGCCAAGGTTTCAGGAAGCGTTTGTGGAGGCGATCCCGTTGCCACATGCTGTGGATGTCTTCCCCCATCTGGCCAGTATTATGAGTGAAGCGGCGGCCCGACGCAGGGCGCGCGGTGTACCCGATCCTGTTGAGGCGCGTCGGCGTCGCCTGGCTCAACGCCGATAGGGCCGCGGTGGGCATCAGCCTGCCGCTGAAGCCGTCCGGGCAGGAGATGGCACTGTTCTCACCTATCCGGATGGTAACTATTCAGGCCGATTGAAATCGCCCTCCCTGGGCACTTCGTGCCAGCCCTCGCCCCGAAGGGCTCGGCCCGAGGGGGTGTCGGCCTCCGCCGACACTCTTCATGTGCGAGTTACTAGAGAGGTCGGCGTAGACCAACCTCTGGCCGCAGGCTCCAAAAGGGTGACTTCCAGTCACCGCCTGAATAGTTACTTCGGATGGTTCCTTAGGATGGTATCTGCAAGCTCTTTGTGCTGATCTAGCAAGGAGATAGGGCTATGGATAGATTAATCGAATTTCTGGAGAATCAGCCTCTGGTATTGGGCGACGGCGCGATGGGTACCATGTTACATGCCGCCGGCCTTCCATCGGGCACAGCCCCTGAGCTCTGGAATGTCACCCATCCGGAGGTGGTGCGGGGGATCTACCGGGCCTATGTGGATGCCGGTTCCCAGGTGATCGAGACCAACACCTTCGGTGGGACGCGCTACCGGCTGGCACGGCACGGGCTGGAAGAGAGGGTGGCCGAGCTGAACCGTGCTGGGGCCGCCCTGGCCAGAGAGGTGGTCCAAGAGGCATTTAAGGAACGCGGCCGCGTGGTGCTGGTGGCCGGTTCCATAGGACCATCGGGAGAGATGCTCGCTCCTCTCGGGATACTTTCCACTGCTGATGCTCGTGCAGCCTTTGCCGAGCAAGCTGCCGCGCTGGCCGAAGGTGGCGTGGATTTCTTCCTCATTGAGACCATGAGCGCGCTGGAGGAGGTTCAGGCGGCGGTCGAGGGCATACGGTCCGTATCTGATCTGCCGGTAGCTGCGACCATGACCTTTGACACGGGCTTCCGTACCATGATGGGAGTCAGGCCAGCGCGAGCCGTGCAGGCATTGCACGAACTGGGGGTGCGCGTGATCGGGGCCAACTGTGGCAAAGGCCCGGAAGAGATGGAACGGGTGATGAGTGAGATGGTGGCTGTGAAGCCACCCGATGTCTATCTGATCGCGCAGGCTAATGCCGGGTTGCCCAAAACTGGTCCCGATGGCCAGTTGCAGTATGATGCCACGCCGGAAGTGATGGCGGCGTACGCGGTGAGGATGAGGGAGCTTGGGGTAAGGTATATTGGAGCCTGTTGCGGCAGCACGCCGGCTCACATTGCGGCCATGCGAGAAGCGCTCGGGCTCTGAGATGTCTGGCCTGCCCACGTAGATGGCTTTATGAGAG
>DAOTZS010000091.1:0-18375 GCA_034434335.1 Anaerolineae bacterium | reverse complement strand
GCGCAAATGTAGACCGCCGCGGCGGCCAGGGCCGGGATCCGTCCCACATGGAGCAGGGCAAAGCGATAGAGCAGGACCCCCGAAGCGAACAGCCCCAGGAGCATCGTCAGTTTCAAAGCCCACACGGGGCCCAGAGGGGCAAGGGGCTGGGCCAGGTAGTAGGAGAGGGGACTGTAAAAGCTGAACACTGGCACGCCGTAGCCGAAAGCGAACTCCCCGATCCAGCGCGGATAGAGCACCCCCTGCAGGAGATAGCGCGTCAACGCGGCCAGGCGATGCAGGTGGTGCAGGCCGTCGCCGGAAACCCAAAACCCGCTGCGCAGCAGATTGGCCCCGACAATAAGGGTCAGCAGGGCCAACAGCAGATAGGGCCAGGTCAGAGAGAGGCGGCTTTTCCTGAGCACGGGATCAATCGCTCCCACCCAACACGCGTATGGAACCCAGAGTGGCCGGCCCAGGCCGGCTCTCAGGCCCGCCGCTACCGGGCTGGCCTTCGCCATCCCACCACGGGAGCGGAGCCAGCGTCTCCGGATCGTACACCACGATCTGCCAGAGATAGACGCCGGCCGGGGTGTCCGGTTTCACCTCCACCAGGTACACATTCAGCGGCCGGTCCTGCTCGCCCCAATGCGGCAGCATCAGGTGGCGATCGTTGAGCAGCGGCCGGTCATCCTGGCCCACCAGGCGGCCATCCTCGGCCACCAGCCGCAGGCTGGCCTTCAGCGGCCTGGCCGCACCGGGAAGCTGCCGCCAGCGCAGTACAGCCCAGGCGGGTTGGCCGGCGGGCACCTCCTGTGCCCGCGTCTCCTCGACCGTGCTGGTCTCGCCTGGCCCGCGGCCACCACAGGCCCAGCCCTCCAGCCCTACCTGACCATCGAAGGTCAGGCTCAGCGGCTGGAGAGGTGGGGCCAGCTCGAAGATCGTGTCCGGCGCGATGCGATACCAGCGCACCCGGTAGCCCCGAAACCCCCTCTCGCCCAACAACGTCCCGAACTTGCGCAGCAGGAAGTCCACCGCCCCGCGTGGGTCAGTGTCCGACCTGTACCACTCCACCCAGAAAACCCGCTCCTTTCCGGCGGCCAGCGCGGTTAGCCGCTGCTCCAGCGTGTTGACGTCCACGAAGAGATACTGAGCGGGCGCCAGGGCGGCCGGCTCGGCGGGCGGGAAGCCGTCGGACGCGTTGTTCCAGCGTTCGTAGTAGAAGCCGAAGGGATAGCGCTGGTCCACCAGGATCAGAGCCTGCCCTGAGCCTGTCGAAGGGCCGTCCGGGGCTGTCTCTGCCTTCAGCCAGGCCATCAGCCCTCGCACATCCTCATGGAAGAAGCGCTCATCGGTCAGGTCCCCGTACAGGCCCGGGGCCAGGGCGATCACCAGGGCCAACGCGGCGGCCACACCCCAGGGCCGGCCGGCCCTGGCCCACCCCCTCAGCGCCAGCCCGGCCAGCAGCAGCCACCCTGGCAGCGCCACGCTGATATAGCGGCTGGCAAAGGTAGCCCGGTCGCGGATCACCAGGTAGTAGAGCAACAGCGGCAGGAGAGCCCAGAGGAGGACAAAAAGATTGTAGGGGCGGGTATGCGACCCGCCCTGAGACCTGGCAGGTCGCAGGCCGCAGGCCGCAGGCTGCCGTCTGCACCGCCCATTCCATAGCGTCAGAAGCACCCCGCCGCCCACGATGGCGGCCAGCAGGGTCAGCCACGGCCGCGCCGCGGCCGCGTCCACGTGCTCGCCCAAGGTATAGACGCCGGCCAGCTCGGCCAGGTAGGCGCCGGGCGAGGGGACGGCCAGGTTGGGGTTGCGATAAGATGGGATCTGGCGCAGGGCAATGGGCAGGGCCGGCAGGCACAGGAGCGCCATGACAAGGCCGGCCAGAAGCACCATGCGCAGGCGTTGCCCGCAGGGGCGGGTCTCGGACCCGTCCTGGCCGCCCGCCACGGCCCACAGCCCTGCCCAGCCCCACAGCGCGACCAGGGCAAAGACCGCTGCGTAGTGGGTCAGCAGGGCCAGGGCGGAGAAGAGCCCGAAGGAAAGCCAGTAGGGGCGGGTCCCAGACCCGCCCCTCTCAGACCCGCTATGGCCGTCCCGGACGGCTGCCAACAGCGCGTGCGCCGCCCCTGCCAGCCAGGCCAGCAGGACCGTATACATACGTGCTTCCTGCGCCTCGCCCAACAGGAACGGCAGGAACGCCGCGCCCAGCGCCGCGCCCAATCCAGCCCAGAACCCGCCGACGCGTCGCCCCAGCGCGTACATCAGCGCCACGAGCAGCACGCCGAACCACAGCGACAGGAAGCGGACGGCGAATGCGTCCTGTCCGCCCGGCGTCGAAGCGTGAGAGGTGAGGCGCCACCAGCCGTGCAGCAGGTAGAAGTAGAGCGGCGGGTGGATATCCAGCTCGCCGGCTGTGGCGATTTGCGCCAGCGGCCGGCTGGACACGTCAATGTTGCGCGCCTCATCCCACCAGATGTCCTGGAAGTCAAGACGATAGAGGCGAAGGGCAAACGCTGCCAGGACAAGCACGGCCAGTACCAGCATCTGCAACCTGCGCATGCTACTCGCCCCTTACAGACACATGATCTACCCACACTGCGTCGCCCCGGAGGCGCTCTGCCGGGCCGTCCGGTAGCAGGCGAGGACCGTCGGGAGGCCTGTATAGTCCAACCAGCAGCTCATACGTCCCCGGCAAGGCCTCAGCGGGCAGGGCAACGGTGTAGGTGTCGCTGAAAACTTCCCCTGGCTCCCACGCCCACGTGGGCCAGTCGCCGTCCAAAGGCGCCTTATCACCCTGGGCAATCGGCTGTGATCCCTCACCTGCCAGATGGACGAAGACATGATAGTCCTCGACCATACGTGCCACTGCCTCCCAATAGAGTGTCAACTTCACGGCCTCGCCTGGGTAGACCTCCGCCCGGTCCAGCCCATATCCCAACAGTTGTGCCTGGCCGGCGAAGCTCACCTGGAGCGGATGGGGGATAACCGGTTGCCGCGCGTCGCAGGATAACAGGCGCACAGAGCCGATGAGCCCGGCTGCGGGATGGCCGGCTGCATCCACGGCCGGCAACCCCAGCTCTTCGGTGCTGCCATACTCATAGAGGCCCACGTCTACCCGCAGGAGCGTTGGCCGTTCCGCGTCGGGAGCCACGGGTATCAGATAATCATCCCGGAAGAGATCACCAGGCCGGAGAAGACGTGTGGAGAAGGCACCCAGCCCAGGATAGGTGCCCAGGTTGCCGGCTGCCTTCATGCCCCGGCCGAGCAGATGCACATACACGCTCAGATCGCGCTCGGAGGGGGCCACGGCTTGCCAATATACCGTCACGGGTACCGGCTCATGGATGCAGACACTATCGCGCGGCAACTCGAAGGCCACCATGCGCAGCGTGCCGGCGTAGGTGACATCGGTGCGCTGCGCACTGGCCGGCACATCAGCGGGGGAGAGCATGGCCGGCCGGGCATACGCTGGCCTTATCACGGCAAACGGGATCCAGGCAGCCATCAGCACCAATACTCCGACCACCCCGGCCAGTACAGGCCACTGTTTGCCCCGGGACAACCAACCCGTCAACCCGTAAGTCAACAGGCCGGCAAGCGCTGCCTGGACGGGAAAGATCAGCCGGCCCTGTGAGGCAAACGTGAGGCACGTCCAGCGGATCAGGGCCAGCAGGACGATAGCCACCCAGGCCGCCAGGATGAGGAACTGGCCGGCCTGTCGGCTGCGCCAGCGGCCGCGCAGACGATAGATCAAGGGGATCCAGCCGGTGCAGCCAGCCAACATCAGTGCGTCATAAAGCCGGTAGACCCAGCCGGGGGCCAGGACGTTGAACCCCCCGAAAACACCCCAATACGACATGCGGAAGCCCTGGAACTCGCCCCATAACTGCTTTAGCGAAGGCGGCTCCGGCCGCCGGCCGGCGATGTCCAGCATGACGTTGAGGCCAAAGGGATCGCCGTAAAGCTGCCAGTTGCGCATGTACCACCAGCCAGCGATCCCTGCCACCAGGAGCCCAAGGGCCAGCCCCTGCTTCAGGAGCGCCGCCGGCTGGCGCCGATGAATAGCCAGGGCCGCGAGGACAGGCGCGGTCAGCGCCAGCAGCCCCAACCCGCTGAGCTTGGTCAACGCGGCCAGGCCAAGGAGTACCCCCAGCACCAGCAGGCGTCGCCAGGTAAGAGCTCCCTCCCTGACCGTGCGCGCCAACAGCCATAGCACCAGGCTGGAGAGGGGCACGATCAGGTTATCGTTGTTCACCGACCCTGCGATGAACAGGAACATGGGGTTGAAAGCCACAAGGCCAGCAGCTATGGGTGCCAGCTCTGGCCGGCCGGGTGTGATCTCGCGGACCAGAAGGTAAGTCGCCAGCACTGTAATGGCCTGCAGGACCACCGACAGGAAGCGGATCAGGTGAACAGCCAGCACGGTGCCGCGCCAGGGGAACGCCTCGGCCTCGGTATGGATGACCAGGTTCTTGTTGCCGACTGCCAGCGGCTTGCCAATGTTGGATAGCGGGTTGATCCACAACACCTTCTCCAGGTCATCGGTGTTGATCCAGGCGGTAGCCAGTGCGGCAAGGGCATAGTAGAGAGGGGGCTGGCTGCCTTCCTGCTTCCATGCCGTCTCCACAGCCGGGTCCTGCACAGGAAGGCCGTGGCCATCGGCGATGTGCTTCACTACCGGGTAATGGGAGAGCTCATCGGAGGCCTCGAAGATAGGGGTCACGACGCTGTAGACGCTGCCCAAGACCAGGAAGGCCAGGAGGACCGCGAAGAAGCAAGCCCTGGAGAACCTGCCCCCCCGAGGGTCGGTAGCGCATGGGCCTGCCCGGCCTGTCCAGGGCCACCTACTGCACCAGTGGCACATAGCTGGCAAACGGCATCCGCACGGTAAAAGCCTGGGGTTCGCTATAGGGGCCAACATTGCCCTGTGAATCCACCGCGGCCACGCGCCAATAGAAGCGCCCCCAGCCGATCGGTGTGGACGGACGATAGGTGATCGTTGCAGGCGTAGCCACAGGCACCGCCAGGTCCTGTGCCCTGGCCCCCAGGCTCCTTTTGGCAGACATCACCAATGGCACAAACTGTGCTCGCACGGTCGAGACCCAGACATCCAAGACAGGGGTTGCAAAGTAGGGAGTCCCCATGTACAGGTCGTCGTCCACCTGCAATTTGTAGCCTACGACAGCATGATCCCCCGCCTGAACGCCCTGCCAGGCGAAGACCAGCTCGTTCGCGGAGGCAATGGGGCCGGGTTGTTCTGGGGTGGGCCGGGATGGCAGGCGAAATGGGGCGGCCTGCGCCTTGAAAGTGTCGAAGAACGGTGTGCGCGTAAAGGGCTGGGGAGCCCATTCTGGATCGCGCGGGGTGAAAATGCCCGGCCCCCAGTTCGAAGTCCACGACTTATACCAGAAGCTGCGGCTCACCCCCAGGCTGGCCAGCTCCCGATAGAGGTTAGGCAGGCCGGCCGCGGCATCTCTATAGCTCCAGCCGTAGTAGTTCAGCTCCGTATCCCACATGGGGCGATCAGACAGGCCGTATTTGTCCAGCACCTGGCGCAAGCCACCGATCCTGTACCCATGGAGGCTGTAAGCATGAAACGAGAGCACATCGAAACTGTCAGCCACGCGCCATGGCCCACTCAGGGAGAGAAGAGCATCCAGGTACTTGGAGCCGTTGATATCGGACAGCCCCCCGAGCAGCACACCCGAACCTGGCGCCTCTTCCCTGATCACGCGTGCGGCCCTGCCCAGCAGCTCAGCATAGATGCGAGTCGTGTCGCCGCCCGGCGGGTTGGTCACCAGGAATTCGAACAGGTCCGGCTCATTCCAGATCTCCCAGTAGCGGACGGCGTCCTGGCCGGCGGGGCCATAACGGCGCACGATGGCGCGCACGAAGTTTTCCCAGTCGGCCATGTTGGCGGGCACGAAGTTGCGCATGGGGTTGTCAATGCACGACACATCCCGGGGGGCACCCGTCACGGACCAGTAGGGGGCGAACATCAGTTCGGGCACGGTTTCGATGCCGTAGTTGCGCGCGATCTGAACCGCGGCGTCCACATCGGTCCAGAACCATTGATCCCGCTCAGGCTGCACATAACACCACCACACGGCCAGGCGATTCCAGCGCACCCCCGCCTCAGCCGCCTGCCGAAACGCGCTGTCCAGCAGGTCCAGGCGGATGGAACCCGCCAGCCGCGGGTTAGCATCCTCGCGCGGGAAGGTCCACTGCCAGCTAACCCCCAGGATGTCCATGCCGTAGGGGGAATTGGTGCGCGGGGGTGCCACGCCGGCCTGAGCAGGCAACGGCACCAGCAGCAGGAAGCCCACGAGCAATAATACTTTCAGCGCCCGGTTGTGTCTCATTGAGTCCCTCTCCAGACCCGGGTAGCACAAGGCACTGCCTTGTGCTACCCGCTCTCGCATCGTAACTATTCAGGCCGATTGAAATCGCCCCTTCTGGGCACTTCGTGCCGGGTGTCGGCCTCCGCCGATACCCTTCATGTATGATGAGAAAGGTCGGCGAAGGCCGACCACTGGCCGCAGGCCCAAAAAGGGTGACGCCTCGGACGAGCCCTCGGCGTGGCCCTTCCAGTTACCGCTGAATAGTTACCTCGCATCTACAATATGCTCTGGTACATCTCCAGATGCCGGCGCGCGATAGTGTCCCACCGGAAGTGCTGTGCCAGCGCTTGTGCTGCTTGTGCCAGCCGCTGCCGCAAAGCGGAGTCGCTCATAACCTCGACCACTGCCGCGGCCAGGCGAACAGGGTCATCGGGCGGGACCAGGCGCGCGCTTTCCTGATCACGCAGGGCAGGGAAAGGGCCTGGCCCGGCCAACGCGGCATCAGGCAGCTCAGTGCTCACGATCGGGAGGCCATGAGCTAATGCCGCCATGAGGCTACCATGGCGCAAAGAGGCCCCCTCCCGGTAAGGCAGCACCGCGCAATCGGCGGCCAGCAGGTTGGCTGAAACCTCTTCCGCCGCGGTGAAGCCGGTCCAGTGCACCCTGGTCTCAAGGCTTAGCTCGCTGATCAGGCTCTGGATGTAGACCAGATAGGCCGCGTTGGTGGGGTCGCTGGACCCCACCTGACCTCCCACCATGAGCAAATGGGCAGGCCACCCGCCTCGGACCAGTTCGGCCAGGCCGCGCACCAGGGTCTCACCCCCCTTGTTTGGGTTCAGAAAGCCGAAGTAGGCCAGCAACCACTCCCCAGGGCCCACGCCCCACCGTGCCCTCTGCCTGGCCCGGTCGAAGCCCTCCGGAGGCTGGCAGGCAATGTTGCTGCCAATGGGGATGGGGTGCAGGCGGGAAGCCAGACTGGTGCCGGCCAGGCGCCTCCAATCCGTCGCATTGGTGATCACACAGGCATCGCTGCCGCGGGCCAGCGCCAGGACGGCCTGCCAGCGCAATGGCCCTGCCTTTGGAAAGAGGTAGGGAAAGCGCAGGTCGTGAAAGGTAGTAACGATGCGCGGACGGCGGCGCAGCAGCCGGAGGCGCCAGGGCAGCCAGTTCACCGCCGGATGCAGCGCGTAGGCGGCTGACTGATACTGAATGTGCACGATATCGGGGCGCAGCTCGGCAATCAGCCGCGTCGTGATCCCCCACAGGGACCAGTCTGCCCGCTCCAGGATGGGGTGGACGGTCGGCTCGTATGCGCTGGCCGGCAGCCGTAGATGGTCACCGCCGGCGTCGGCGTGGGTCAAGACATGCACATCTACCCGCAGTTCGCCAAGCGCCTGGCTCAGCCGACGGGTGTAATCGCCCACCCCACCCTGCATAGCGGGGTATTCACCGGTCACAAAGAGGATGCGCATACGGTAGTCGGCATGCTCCGCCGCGAGCCACAGCCCGGCACTTCTCAGGCGGGGCCGGCGTTATGCTTTTTGCACCGGATAGGCGGGCACCACATCGGTGCGAGCGTGGCCGCGCGCGTCTTCGTAAGTAACCTCCCAGCCAGGCGCCCAGGCCAGGGCCACCAATTGCACATCCACATCGCTGCGCCGCGGCGCGATTTTAACCTCGGTAATCTCCTCGGCCACTGTGGCCCAGCGCTCGGTGAGCGCGTTGGCAGCCTCTTCCATCTCGCTCTTGAGATCTTCGATGTCTGCCCGCAGGCGTGCGATCTCGGCCTCCGACTCGGCGATCTGAGCCTTGGCCGAGGCGGTGAGCCGGCGTTTGGTGGCAGCGGTGGAGAGGCCGCGCAGGCTGGTGGTCCTGCGGCCGAAGATGCCGATGGCCCCTACCACGGTCGCCAGGCCCGAGAGCACCTCTTCGCCAATGCGGCCAGTGTATTGAGCCTTGTCTTCGGCCAGCTCCTGTTCCTCCCTGGCCAATCGCTGCTCCAGGCGCTTCAGCTTCACCTCGAACCTGGCCCGCAGTTTATCCACCTCGGCATCGCGTGCTTCACGCGCGGCCTGCTGACAACGCGCCCGGAAATCTCGTTCTGACTCGTCGGGCCGGGCATAGAGCTTGAGGGCCGGGTTGTAGGCCAGGGAGAGGGTTTCGTTGCGGTACAGGTGATCGGCCAACTCTGCCTCCAGGTCACGCAGATCACGCGCTCGGGCCAGCGCCTCGGGCAAGGTGGCGACAAACTGGGCATCGGGTGCCGGCCTATCGTCCAGGTCGCGCGCGCTGAGCTCCACCGGCACAGCATCCTCCCACGAGAGCGTGCCGGCCCGCGCCTTTCCCTGGGCGAGGGGGAGCAGAAGGGAATATGTGCGGCGCACGTCCACATCGCGCCGGCGGTCTACAAAGTGAACGGTGGCCATGCCGAGCAAGGCGGGCTCATATACCAGGCGCTGGCCGGCGGCTGCGCTGCTCACGCCGGTTTGCTCGGCCAGCACGCGGCTGGCAGCTCCCGCGCTCAGCACAGCCGGCAGGAACACCTGCTCGATGCCAGGGGGCAGGGGTGGCGGCTGAGAGCTGAGCCCTTCGGGCCCCCTGGTCACTGGGGCCGCCACAGCCCCCATCGGCATGGCCGCCGGTTGCGCAGCCTTGCGCCCGGCCATCAACTCCCGCACCTGCTGACGGGTGAGCGGGCCGCGCAAATAGCTCATGGCCCAACGGGTCTGGAAAACGATAGGGCCGTCGGCATGGACGTTGTGGAGCAGGAAGACACGGTTGTCCAGCGAAGAGATCAGCCTGTCCAGCAGGCGGGTGTCGGTGAGGGTGCCGGTTTCCGCCATCGCGCTCTCCAGCCCTTCCAGGACGCGCGCTTTATCCCGCTCGGTCTGCAGTTTGCCAATAAACCAGGTGCCGGCATTGGTCAGGCCCTTGTAGTCCAGGTCCACAGGGTTCTGGGTGGTGAGCACGACCCCCAGGCCAAAGGCGCGCGCCTGTTTGAGCAGCGTCAGCATAGGGCGCTTGCTCGGTGGCTCGGCCACCGGTGGGAAGAACCCAAAGACCTCATCCATATAGAGGATAGCGCGCAGGCTGGTGGTGCCGGGCTGGCTGCGCACCCAACTGATGATCTGCTGCAAGAGGATGGTCACGAAGAACATGCGCTCAGCGTCGCTGAGGTGGGCGATGTAGAAGATGCTGTGGCGGGGCTTGCCGGCCGGGGTGAAGAGGAAGTTGGCGATATCCAGCGGCTCGCCACTGAGCCAGGCTGCGAAGCCGGGGGCGGCGATGATGTTGTTAAGCGCCATTGCCAGGGCAAAGCGGTCCTTCTCCGGGAAGAACGTTTCCACATCAAAGACGCCCAACTGGCGGAAGGGCGGCGCCTGGACGGCGCGGATCAGCGAGGCAATATCAAGGTCCTGCCCGGCTCGCCAGGTATGCTCGAAGATGTGGGAGAGAAGGATGTGCTCGCGGCTGCGGACAGGATCTGCCTGTATCCCGATCAGGCCAAGTAGAGCCGATACCGTCCCCTGGATACGCTCGCGCAAGGTTTCTGTTTCGGTTTCCCAATCCAGGCCCGGGTTCTTGAAACTGCTCAGGATGCTGACGGGCAGGCCAGCATCGGAGCCGGGGGTATAGATAGCAAAATCAGCCGAGCTCTTGAGAAGCTGGATGCGCTCGGGTCCCTGATCCCACTCGGCCAGCCCCTCGCGCCAGGTTTGGGCGATCTTTTGGGCATATTCCTCGGGGGTCAGGCCCTTGCGCCGGGCATCGTCCAGGTTCACCCACGGCTGGAAATCCTCAGGACGCAGTTCTGGGAAGGTGAGCAGGAGGTTGGTGATATCTCCTTTAGGGTCAATGATCAGGGCTGGCACGTTATCAATAGCTGCCTCTTCCAGGAGATCTATGCAAAGGCCGGTCTTGCCACTGCCGGTCATGCCCACACAAACAGCATGAGTGGTCAGATCACGCGAGTCGTAATGCACCGGGCGCTCGAGGAGTTGGCGGGTTGCCAGGTCGTATTCTTTGCCAAGATAAAAGCTGCCGAATTTCTCGATAATGGGCATAGGGCTTTCCTCCTTCCAGGGCTGTGCCAGCAAAAAGGTTGCCCACATTAACTTTTAGGGACGCGCCTTCCCGAGCGCGGTCAGCCGTTTTCAGAGGACGTCACCAGTACTGGTGATGGGGACATGGGTTGCCTCTCAGCATCAGATATAGTGTACCCGAACATGATGGATCATGCAACCCGGAGTTCACATTGGTTGGGGGGCCTGAAGGTGGCACATGAGCGGCCTATGGCGGGCGCGCGGCCGTGGCGACGGATGCGCGGCGGAACTGGTCCCGCAGGGACACTCTCACGCGCCTTCGTCCTGCAAGCCATGCAGGGCCGCGACAGCCTGGATCAGGTTGTCGGCCGGCTGTTCGGCCCAGGGGCAGGGACCCAGTGGATCGGGGCCGGGCTCCTTATCACCCAGCAAGGCCCGGCAGGTATCGGCCACAGCGCGGCCCAGGATGGCCAGGTTGTAGCCCCCTTCCAGAGCCACTACCAGCCGGCCCTGGCAGAGCTCTTGGGCCAGGTTGACCACACCCTGGGCCATCCGCCAGTACCCTGCCAGGGAGAGGCGCAGGCCAGCCAGTGGGTCGCTCCAATGGGCATCGTAGCCAGCCGAGACCAGGATCACTTCTGGCTGGAAACGCCTGGCCAATGGTGTCAGGAGTTCGGCGAAGATACGCGCAAATCCCTGGTCTCCCACGCCAGCCGGCAGCGGCACATTGACAGTGAAGCCACGGCCCGGCCCCTCGCCGACCTCTCGCCAGTGGCCGGTGCCAGGGTAGTGAGGATACTGGTGGGTGGAGAAGTAGAGCACCTGGGGTGAGCGGTAGAAGATTTCCTGGGTGCCGTTGCCGTGATGCACGTCCCAGTCCACGATCAAGATGCGTGTCAGGCCGCGCTCCAGAGCAGCCTGGGCGCCCAGGGCCACGTTGTTGAAGAGGCAAAACCCCATCCCTCGCGCGGGGGTGGCATGGTGGCCGGGGGGTCGGATCAGTGCGATGCCATTGTCAGCGCGGCCGTCCAATACGGCGTGCACCAGTTCCACAACCCCACCCGCGGCCAGCAGGGCCGCCTCAAAGCTGCGCGGGGTGACATAGGTATCCGGGTCAAGGTAACCGCCCCCGCGCGCAGCCATGGCCTGCACAGCCGTGACATAACCCGGTTGATGGACGCGCTCTAGCAGAGCGCGGGACACAGGCCGGGGTTGTAGCAGGGTCAGGCGAGGCAACAACCCTTCATCGCGCAGGGCCTGCAGGATGATATCCAGCCGCGTCCGGTTCTCTGGGTGCCCAGGCAGGTCATGTTCCAGATAGAGGGGATCGAAAACATAGGCATGACAGCCCACGGGCGAAGCTCCTGGCAGCACGGCCCCTGTCAGGCCGGCCGCGCGAGGGGCCACCTGCCGTGCCAGGGGAGTATCAGGCAGGCTACTCTGCGGTGGCCCCGACCAATCCCGCTTCAAGCGTGGAGCGAGAGCTCCGCGGCGGCCATGGCAATGACCGCGCGCACGAAGCCACGCTTACTCGCAGTATACACAGGCCGATTGTCGGCAAACTTGCTGGCCAACCTTCGCTTTAGGCGTTCGTATTCCTGCGCAATATCGGGGTGAGTGCGCAGATAATCGCGGAAGAGCAGATGTCGGCGGTGTTCCCAGGTCCCGTATTCGACAATGTGCAGGTGATATGTGCGTTGCGGGCCCTTATTGTAGAAAAACAGGCGTACAGGCTCATTGAGATGGAACTTGTGATGGTAACCGAGGGGTTCCAGGCGCCGGCGGTATTCCTCCAGGGGGGCGAAGCGGGGGACCACCACCAGGATATCAATAATGGGCTTGGCTGCCAGCCCTGGGACAGAAGTGCTGCCAATATGATGGATCTCAACAAAGTCGTGGTCAAGAGCCTGGGCAAGCAAAGCCTTCTCTTGCTCGAAAGCTGTCGGCCACTGGCAGTCGTAATCGACTATCACAACACGCTCGCCTTGATCGTCGTTAGCCATTGGTCCCTCCTGAGATGCTTGATCGCAGCGTGCTAACCCCAAAGAAGGCTTGTGTTATGACCTGAGCGGTACCTGGCGGGCCTCGGCGAACCTGGCTTCCAGCTCAGCGCGCCTTTCCCGGGCTGCCCGCTGGCCCTCTTCCACGGCCGACCTCAGATGCTCGCGCAGCGCGTTCTGGGTCTGCGGCCCGGACTGCGGCGCGATCATCAAACCCACGACAGCCCCTACCAGGGTACCGAACAGCAGGCCTCTGCAGAAATCGCGCATGATACGCCTCCTCCTGAAATGACAGCAATTTACCGGCCTGAGTTTTTTCCAGGAAAAGTATAGCACAGGTTTCCTGAAGATACAAAGTCAATAAAAGCATATTTACCGGAACCTCTCTGACCTCTGTAACCTGGTAGAAACGGACCAGGGAACCATATTTTTGCAGTAACTACCTACCAGGGGGCTGGGCAAGCGCCATAAAAGACGTTGGCGAAGGCACGCCCCTGTAGCGTAGGCCGCCAGGCCTGTATGCAGGCTAACAGCCTGCGCTACGTTATCTGCAAGCCGATCAGGGTAGGTAGTTACTTTTTGCAAGCGTATTGTAAGCTTACCAGCCAGGTTTTCGTGATACAATAAGGCCACAAAAAGCAAAGAGGTGAACTATGGAGCATAAACCTTTCTTGTTTGTGGTAACGATTCTGCTGAGTCTCTTTAGCGTCATTGTTCCGGTACCTTTTGCCACGGCAGCAGAAGGGGGTGCCACCCTGATCGCGATGGCGTACGAGGACCAAAACGCAGACGGCGCTTATGGCCTGACTGCGGCGGGGGTGGAGCCTGTCCTGGCGGGGATCATGCTGGAGCTTTACATAGACAACGAGCCTCTCCGCGCCCTGGGTCCAGAAGATAAGTTGCTGAGCTCTCAGCCCAGCAACGAAGACGGTTATGCCGTATTCCATGGGCTGTTGCCCGGCTTCTATCTGCTCAATGTCCACGTTCCCCAGGGCCTGATCGCCACCAACCCTACCTTGCAGGCAGTCGAGGTGGGGGGCGATGCAATGGGTGCGGTGGTGGAATGGTTGTTCGGTTTTACCCCGCGCAGTAATATGCCGGTCCGCGCCTATCTCCCCGCCATGACTTGTGGCCCTGTCCGGTAGGGGGTCCCACCGGCGAGTTGGCATATTGCCCCAAATATGTTACATTAACGCTACGGATAGGGGGGTCTCGTAGCTGCTTTCCATGTACCAGGGACGGGGGCTTTGCTTCGGATGGGCTCGCTCAGGATGCCAGCTAGACGGGTAAATAGCTTTCTGCTCCTGGCCTTGTTGCTTTTCCTGCCAGCAGTGATGCCGAGCCAGCAACATGCTACTGCCGGTTTCGATCTGGCCGTACTGGCTTTTATTGACCTGAATGGAGACGGTGCTTATGGGTTGTCAGCCAGTGGCCCAGAGCCGGTGATGGTGGGGATCAACATCGGCCTCTACGAGGATCGGCCGCCTCTGCGATCGCTGGGTCCGGAGGACTGGCAGGTGGCCGCTTATGTGACTAATCCGGAAGGATATGTGGTGTTTCGCAATGTCACGGCGGGGAATTATATCCTGGCAGGTACACTGCCGGATGGTTACCTGCCCACCACTCCTCTGGAGCAGTACACAACTTTGGAGGGCGATGGCGGCGGCGCCGTGCTGGAGTTCACTTTCGGCATGCTGGAGCGCCTTCGTTTTACCTACTCCTTTATCTTTCCCATTGTGAGAGTACCCTCGGTTTTCTGAGCAGGAAGACCCTGATTCGGATGTGGACAAGGGGAGAAAAGGGGTTTTTGCGGCAGCCTTTGGCTGCCGCAAAAACCCCTCATAATCCTTCCCTCTCCCCTGGCCGCAGGCCCCAAAAAGGGTGACGCCTCGGGCGAGCCCTCGGCGTGGCCCTTCCAGTCACCGCTGAATAGTTACGAAATCTCCTGGTCGGGCAAACTCTTCCATCAGTCTTACCTCCGGATAGTTTGCCCTAAGCACACACTATGTGTCAACAACGCTCAAGAGGGTGACCACCGAGAATTGACGTTGTGAGCCAGTTAGATATAATACTCGTGTAGATTCCAGCGTTGCGTTGTACCCCCCCATCTGATTTCCTCCGCCAGGTTACAAGTTCATGAAGCAAAGGAGGTGAAGTGCTGGGATAACGAGTTCCTCATATTCTTTGAGTCACACCATCCGTTCTGGCGGTACCACGCAGATTATTTGCATGTGCCTAAAAGGAGGAATTACCATGTCTGAGCCAATCAGGAAGAAACTTTCACGCCGCGACTTCTTGAAAGCCAGCGCCACCGTGGCTGGTGCTTCTTTGTTGGCTGCGTGTGCGCCTGTCCCTGCGGCCCCTGCCCCGCCTCCGGCTGCTGCCAAGCCCACCGAAGCCCCCTTCGAGCTGGTACACTGGGCCGAGGGCTATCTCTACTCCGAGGCAGAGCCCCATGTCAAGTATCAGGAGACGGTGCGAAGGCTGTTCAAGGAGATGTACCCCCACGTCACCATCAGGTGGGAGAACAAGGGCTGGGACGAAGTATTGCGCCAGAACCTGGTGACCGCTCTGCTCGCCGGCACGGGCCCCGATATCATCGTAGGGGAAAACTTCTTCCAGCAGTATGCTGACCTGGGAGCCTTGGTACCTCTGGACGACTACATCCAGGACATCAAGGACAACCTGATCCCTGGTACTTACCAGGCCGCAGTAACCGGGGGCAAGGTCTACGGTATCAACCAGTTCACTGGCATCTTCGGCTTTGAACGCAATCCCAACGTCATCGAGAAGGCCGGCCTCGATCCCACCAAGCCTCCGACAACCTGGGACGAGTTGCTCGAGCACTGCGAGATAATCACCAAAGCCGGCAACGGCGAGTTCTACGGGTACACCCTGCAAGGCCCGGTCGGCTTCTCCGTTGGTGGCATTTTCCGGGTTGCCGTCTATATGAAGCAGGCGGGGGCTGATATGTGCAAGAACGACTGCACCTATCCGTGGTATGATAACCCCAAGGCGGAGATGGTGTTGGACTTCTTGCGCAAGATCAACAAATTCACCCCTCCTGGGCTGACCTTCAATCCGGATGAGGGGCAGGTGTACAGCCAGTTGTTCAAGGGCATCACGGCCTATCAGATCTGTGGCTCCTGGCACGTCAAATGGGCCAAGGACTCGGGCCTGCAGAATGCCATGTACTCCGCCATCCCTATCCCCAAGGGTGGCAAGAAGGCCAGCATCGTGGTGGGCAACGTCATCAACGCCGTGCTCCAGGTCAGCAAGCACAAGGAAGAGGCTGCAGCCCTGTGCAAGCTGTTCACCGTGGATGAGGTGCAGGACCTGGTGTATCCGTTGCTGGGGCGGTTGCCCAGCACCCGCAGCGCGCTCAACAGGCTCCGGCCCAACGCGACCGAGGCGGACCAGGCCTTCATCGACGATCTTCTCACGGCCGACCTGGGTGTCCTGCCGCAGTGGCGCAAGGACCCGAACAAGCTCTGGACGATCTACAACGAGCTGTTGACGGGCGTGCTCGCCACAGAAGATCCGATACCGCAACTCATGGCCAAGGCCCAGGCGGAAGCAGATAAGGTGATGCAAGGGGCATAGCGGAGTTTCCATGCGGGTTTGCCCGTGGACCGTCTGGGGGGAATCCTCTGCGAGCTTTGTGAGCGAACGTGTGGGATCTACAAGTGTAAGATATGCCCGCTAAGCCAGCGAGGCTGGTCCTGTGACCAGCCTCGCTGGGCTACTTGTCCAGGGCGATCTCTGACTGCTGTCCTGATCCATCCGGGCGCGGGAAGATTTCCATCTTATCTTTATGGTTTGGGAGCGTAAGACATGACCGCCATCAGCAAGCAAGCATTGGCCGGAGAGATGCCATTACTTGAGCGGTTCGCCCGTTGGCGTTACAGACATCGTCAGGCTTTGGAGGGGTGGCTGATCCTGACCCCTATTCTGGCCTACTACTCCTTCTTCTTCATTTTTCCCGTGGTCGCCAACCTGTACATCAGCTTTACGAGCTGGAGTGGGGTGGCTGGGGCGCCTAAGTGGGTGGGGTTGAGCCACTATAAGGCCTATTTCTCCGGTTACTACCTGCTGACCATATTCAACACCTTTCTCTTTACTGTCACCATCCTTCTGGCCTCCACTATTATCGCCTTCTTTATCGCGGTGCTCCTCAATCAGAAGGTCATCGGCCGTGGCCTGTACCGGGCCTTGTGGTATATTCCCACTTTGACCTCTGCTGCCATCACCGCCCAGGTGTTTTTTGCCTTCATTTCGCCATATGACGGGGTGTTCAACGCTGTGCTGAAGGCCCTGGGAAAGCCCATTGTTATTTGGACCCTCAGCCCCTTCTGGATGAGAACCTTTATCATCGTGTTCTCGATCTGGCGCGGCGTGGGCGTGCCGGTGGTGCTCTTCCTGGCCGCGCTGCAGGGGATTCACCCCGAGATCTATGAGGCGGCCATGGTGGATGGGGCATCCTCCTGGGCCCTGCTTCGGCACATCACTGTCCCGCTGTTACGCCCGATGCTCATCTTCGTCCTCATCACCGGCACAATCTCCGGGTTCCAGATCTTTGAGACAGCCATGCTGATCAGCGCTGGTGGTCAGTTCAACGTGGCTTCCTCTGGCGGCCCACGCAACATGACCAACGTGATGCTCCTCCAAATCTATAAGGATGCCTTTGTCAACCTTGATTTGGGGCGGGCCGCTGCCGGGTCGGTGATCATGGCTATTATCCTGCTTTGGTTTACCAGCACTAACATGCGGATTCTGAGCCGCGGCCAGGTGGAGCAGTAAAAGGAGAGATTCTATGCGCAAGCGGATCACTTTTGGGCGTGTCCTCCTCTATGCAGTGCTCATTGCTGGAAGTGTAGTGATGGCCTTTCCGATGGCCTTTGCCATCTCCGGATCGCTCTGTGATCTGGAAGATTTCTACGCCCACCCCTGGTTCCCCTATCCTACCAAGGTCTATCTGGAGAACTACCGTATCCTTTTCAGCGCTAAGTTCACGGCGCAGGTGGAAATCTGGCGCTGGATGGCCAACACCCTGGTGCGTATTGTCTGGTATACCCTGATTCCCGGCACTGTGGCAGTGTTGGCCGGCTATGTGTTTGCCCGCCTGCGGTTCCGGGGACGAGATACTGCCTTCATGTACCTTTTGAGCTCTATGATGATACCTGGGATCGTCTTTCTGATCCCTACGTATATCATCATGGCGCGTTTTCCTGGGGCTGGGGGAAACGACTGGCGGGGGCAGGGAGGACACGGTTTTCTCAACGAATGGCCTGCTCTGCTGATCCCTGGCCTGGTAAACGTCTTCTATATATTCATGCTGCGACAGACATATTACACCATCCCGGCCGATTTTGAGGAGGCTGCGCGGGTCGATGGGGCGAGCACCCTCCGATGTCTCAAAGATGTTTACCTGCCGATGCTGAAGCCAACATTGACCGTCTTGGTGATTTTCCAATTCGTGGCCATCTGGAATGACTACCAGTGGCCGCTGATCGTCAGTTCCGGTAACAAGAAGATCTGGACAGTGGCCCTGGGCTTCCAACAGATGCTCCTTGTGGGCGCCTCGTACAAAGGATATCCGCCGGGGTCGGCTATTGTGGACTACCCGTTCTCGTTTGCCATGGCCGCTGTAGCGACCTTGCCTCTTATCTTCCTCTTCTTTGGGCTGCAGAGGTACTTTGTGGAGGGGGTGCAGGGGTTTGCCATCAAGGGTTAATGGAGAGGTGCATCCATGTTAGGGTTCTTCTCCGGTTGGTCAGCTCGTCATTACATCCCGCAGATAGATTTCCGTCCCGATGTTGTCAGCCGCGGTGGCGGGGTAGAAGAGTGGCTCGCCCATGGCAAGGTCCCTCTGGTGGGTGAGGGCATCCGCGGGGGTGGCTATCAGTTTGCCCACGGCCAATGGGACGGCAAAGATCATACTGATGACATCCAGCAGGCGAAGCGGCCAGACATTGCCTGGGAATCGTCGGGCCTGACCTGGGCGCG
>DAOTZS010000090.1:0-5848 GCA_034434335.1 Anaerolineae bacterium | reverse complement strand
AGCGTCTGTCGAGCCTCAGCGGCCGGCCGGCGCGCTGGGCCGCCACCACCCGGCCCACCAGAGAATAGGGAGGCCAGGGAGGGTCAGGGTTGCGACGCGCATCTCCGCGCGTCAGCAGCCTGCCATCTGGCAGCACAGCCAACAGCCTGTGGGCCAGGAAACCGCCATTGTTCATCATACACACCACCAGGATACCTGGGCGCAGTTCTGCTGGCGCCACCTGGGTAACGGTCACCACATCGCCAGAGCGCAACAAAGGCCACATGCTGTGGCCCACGACCTCCAAGGTGGCCGTCTGCCCTTTCGCCACCGCTTCCCGGACCAACTCATTGGCCACCCGCGTGATCAGTTGGCGCCGAAGATCAGGGGCAAGTTGTTCCATCTCAATCCCGCCGGCAGACGCATCGCCGGGTCGCCATACAGCATCATGGTGGATAGCAGGTAGTTGGGGCCGTAGCGGGCGTAGAAGCGCTGCTTGGCCACCAACAGGGCCTGGCCCAGCTCCTGTACGTCCTCTCGAAAGAGCACCTCCATGAGGAGCTGGCGGAAGCGGTGCTGGTCCTCGGTCAGGCCCAGGCCGGAAGGGGAAAGCGCGGCGACGGAGCCGCCTCCGGGCTGGCGCTGCATCAGCTCGGCGATGGCCGGCCGGCCCGGGTAGGCGAAATAGCCGTCCAGGCAACTGAAGGTCATCACCACCGGCAAACGGTCGCCGTTGTGCAGGCCGGCGATGTCGCTGCTACGCCAGATCTGCTCGTGAGTCCAGCGCTCGGGCGCGCCATGGCCGCTGAACTGCACCAGCCAGACGCCCGCTTGCAGCGCCTGGGAGATGGCCGCGCGGGCCGTGACTGCATCGGGCACGGTCTGCCCCAGGTAGACCCGTTGCGGCAAGAGATCGGCAGGGAGGTAATGGCCGATGATTTCGTCGGAGAGGGCAGGGAAGTCGCCGGCATCGTCGGGGTTGTCGGCCACAAAGAGGGCCTGGCGCTGCCAGGCCCTGGCCCTTACATCCCTGGGGCCAGGGGGGTCGTAGGCGATGATCTTGTCCACCACAACCTGAGCCTCGGCCAGGGTGTTCACGGCGAGCCGGCCTACCGCCAGGTCGGGCACCTGATCCCCTGAGAGGTCGCCGTAGAGGGCATCGGCCGGCACCTCCCCCTGCCACGGATCAGTCCACGCCAGATAGGGCGGTATGAGGTTGGGTTCAGGTGGGTAGTCAACCGGGTTGAACCCTTTGAAGTTCCAGTGCCCATCCCCCATCAGGGTGAGGTAGGCAGGAGGGGCGCCCTCCCAATGGTCCTGGGCCCAGGCCAACATGGCCGGCACAGCCTTAGGATGCAGCACCCCGTCATTGAACTCGTCGTATACATCCGCAATCTCGGCGACAATGGCTCGCCGGCCGTGGGCCTGGTGCCAGGCGGCCAGCCGCTCAGCCGCGGGGCGCAGCGCGTGGGCAGTGACAATCACTGCATCAGCACCGCCAGGCGGTGATCGCAGCCCGGTGGCCGGCCGAAGTCGCACCGAGTCGGGGCCGGCCACTGTGGTCACCGCCTGCAGCCAGTAGCGGGCGCCGGCAGCGGCCATGACCCGAAACCGGATCGCCACCTCGGCCCCATCACCCTCTGCTCGCGCGCCGGTCAGCCGCCGTGGCTGCTCTGGATCGGTCACCTCCCAGACCTCTACGGCGTCATCAATCCAACCACCAATCCGATACTCCTGTTCGCCGGGCGTTTGGGCTGTGAAGTCTAACTGATCACCCCAGGCGCGCAAGGCTCTGTGATATGTCAACTCCCAATAATTCACGTAGACGTCGTCACTTCCCACGCCGGGCATCGCCCACGCCCCCACCGTCACCGTGTTCATCCCGCTGGCCAGGATCCCGGCCGGCACCGTGGCAGTGAATACCTGCCGCACTTTGCCATCCCAGGTTACGTCCAGAAGGGGTATCCCGTTAATGGCTACTGTGGTGCGGTGATCGGGTGCGATCTGGTCGCTCCATTTGCGGCTGATGAGTTCCACGCGCAGTTGGGCCGGATATGAGGGCACGGGGTCAGGAACAGGCCACGGCAGCGGCCGCTCCACAAAGCTATCAGCCAGGGGTTGGAGCCGGGCCCAGAACCAGGTATCTTGCGTGTCCATGGTAAGGGAGTGGAGGGTCCACCAGAAGAGGGAATCCTCGGCCCGCAGGGTTGTGAGGAAGTCAGCCGGTGGGGTCAGGTCGCCGCGCGGTGTGGCCTCGACATCTGGTATACGGGGACCGGGCTGGCCGCCTGCCTCCAGCCAGTAGACCCGCTCGTCAGTGTACTTCTGCTCCATCTCCGGTCCCCGGAAACGCTGGCCAAAGAACTCGAGATAGTCACCCGCGTCAAAGCGGCCGTCGGACTCGCCTTCCACACGTATCGCCACAGGGCGCCCCAGGCTGGAGAGGGCAAACGTGCGTGGGTCTGCGGTGGATGGATCAACCCCCGCTGCCGCAAGGTCGGCCGGGGTCAGGCGCACCAGCCCATCGGCAGTCACCCCGATGCGCAGCCGCCAGGTGGCCGCCGGGGAAGAGGGAGCACTCGCGACGGGCCGGGGAAAGGCCAGAGTAAGCAACCAACAGGATAACAGGACCAGGATGTGGGCTGCAGCTCTTCTCTCCATGTCCCTCCGTCTATACTGAAGGACGAACCGCTGCACTTTCAGCCCGGTCTTCGGTGGCGAGCCGAGACGGCCCTGCTTACGCCCCTGTCTCATCCGCCAGAAACCGCTCCCAACCCCGGCTGCGGCCATCCTCTACGATGATAATGGGGGAATCCTTAGCCAACCCCTCCGCGCCCTCGGTCAGCCTCTCACCGGCAACTGCGGGGATGGCGCGGTAGCCGGCCTCTCGTAGCAATGCTGCCCGCCGTTGAGCGCGCTTAACGTCGTTGCGGTCAACTACTGATGAGACCTCCATGGCCAGCCAGACCTGTGGTTTGTCAGGCCGCCACCGGGCGCGGCCCTCGATGAGCACATCCAGGTTCATTACATCCTCGACTTGCGACTCGTCCAGGCGCGCCTCCAGCGTCTCGCGCAGTTCAGCTGGCGAGATGGCCCTTACCGGCCACAGCCAGCGGCCCAGGTACACGCCAACCTTCTCGCGGTAGTGCCGTTCCAGATCGCGGCCTTCCAGCTTGCTCATGCGATCCTCCAGGCGTTGCAGCCGCATTTCGAAGCGTTGCTGGACTTTCACCAGTTCGTGCACCGTAGCCTCTGTGCGCCGCTGCGCTTCAGCCAGCTCCTGCACAACGGCTTCCAGGCGCTGCAGCCGCGCCTCCATCTGCCGCTGGGCTTCGGCCAGCTCCTGCACAACGGCTTCCAGCCGCTCCAAACGCGCCTCTGTGCGCCGCTGAGCCTCGGCCAGTTGCTCCAGGCGCGCCTCCGTGCGCTGTTGAGCCTCGGCCAGTTGTTCCAGGCGCGCCTCCGTGCGCCGCTGAGCCTCGGCCAGTTGTTCCAGCCGCGCCTCTGTGCGCTGTTGGGCTTCAACCAGGTCATGCACTGCGGCCTCGGTGCGGAGCTGAGCTGCCGCCAGGTTATGCACCAACCCGGGCAGTTCCAACAGCTCATCCGTTAGCACCAGCCGCCGCACTTCCGCTCGCCATTCTGGGTGCAAGGCTAACAGCTGAGTAAGATCGCGCACATCGTTTAAAGTCAGAGCCATGCGCCACCTCTATGATCTCTCGTTCGCTAAACTGATAACACACGGCTGCGTATCTGTCAAATAGGGTAACTATTCAGGGGGTGACTAAAAGTCACCCTTTTTGGGCTTGCGGCCAGAGGTCGGCCTTCGCCGACCTCTCTGGTGATGCCCACATGAAGGGTGTCGGCGGAGGCCAACACCTGACACGAAGTGCCCAGGAGGCCGATTTCCATCGGCTTGAATGTTACCGAACAGGTTATAAAGGACGTAGCCCAGCAGAGGGGGAATACCTTGGGAGGCACAAGGTCTCGCGGTGCAGACGGCTCATCAGGCGGCCCGCTGACTTTATCGCCGCGTCGGCTCTTCTCAACTCTGTACCTACGGGCCGCAGCGCGCTGGGCCCTCACCGTTACCGTTTGTATCGGCTGGCCAGGGCGCGATACCGTTGCGCCGCCATGTCGAACAAGGGCTCATCGGCCTGCAGGCCACACACCTCCTGCAATACCCCCTCTACCCCTTTCTGGCGCAACCGGCCCTGGAGTTCCCGGGCAATCGGGTCGTCCGGGTGGTCGAACAGAAGAGCGGCCGCTATTCCCGTCAGCAGATGGGCCGGATAGACGTCCTGGGCCAGGGCATTGAGGGCCGCGCCCACCAGGCGGTCGGTGCGGCCCAGCTTACGGATTGGGTCGCGGCCCACGCGCAAGACGGTGTCACCCAGCGCCCGGTTGCCAAAACGCCGCAACAGGTCCTCGAGGCTGGCCATCAGAGTCCCCGCTGGCGGATGGTATTTGCGCTGCAGGGCCAGCCCCGATTCCTCCATCGCGCCGCGCACCTGAAAGTAGATCTCGTCGTCGGCCAACGCCTCATAAGTGTACGTGTGGCCGTGGAGATATCCCAGATAGCCCAGGACGGCATGGCCGGCATTGTGGACGTACAGCTTGCGATCGGTGAAGAAGGCGAAGGGCGAGCAGGGGATCATGCCCACAATCGAGGGAGGAGGGCCAATGAAACCGTCTCGGTCCACCGGCAGCTCCTTGTAAGGCTCGACAATGATCAGGCTGGGGTCCTGCGCCCGCAGCTCAGGGGGCAACGGTGGCACCATGCGAGCGATCACGGTGTCCACAAAGCCGATATGTTCGGCCAGAAAGGGGTGGAACTCCGCTGGCAGGGCCGCCAGCACCATCTGGCGGAAGATGGCAGCCGCCCCATGCAGGTTCTCGCACAGGATCAGGTTGAACGGCTCATTGACCCCGGCTCGCGCCCGCTGTATGACCCCCTGGGCCACAAGGGGGGCGATTTGCGGCAGCGCCTTGGCGCCGACCGCCGTGGCGCCGATCTCAGCCCGGCTCAGGGCCTGGGCCACCGCCGCCACGTCACCGGCATGGAGCCCCTGCACCGGCCCTATGGTAACTTCCTCAGCCCCTTCGTTCGTCACCATCCGTATGGTATAAGCCCCTCGCCGGTTCAGCGCCTCCAACAACAGGCGATCAATATCAACGAAAGTGACGCGATAGCCAGACTCACTGAAGAGCTGGCCCATGAACCCCCGGCCGATATTGCCGGCACCAAAGATGATTGCTTCTTTCACAGATCCATCCCTCGCCAACGACCCAAAGTCTCCACCGAGGTTCGCGGCCCTGACAGATTCAGCTCTGCGGGCCGCCGGTGGACTATACAAAGCGCGTACCTATTCAGGCCGCTTGAAATCGCCCTCCCTGGGCACTTCGTGCCAGGCCTCGCCCCGAAGGGCCCGGCCCGAGGGGTGTCGGCCTCCGCTGACACCCCTCATGTGTGCATCACCAGAGAGGTCGGCGAAGGCCGACTACTGGCCGCAGGCCCCAAAAGGGTGACGCCTCGGGCGAGCCCTCGGCGTGGCCCTTCCAGTCATCGCCTGAATAGTTACCAAAGCGCAAGACCTCTCCCCAGACCCAACCCCCTCTCCTGTCACGTGGCGGGTCTTCACGTCTCGGCCCCACCGAAGGCTGGAGGGTCGGGTTTGGGGCGACATGCCAATGATACTCCAGATTCCCAATATGCTCAACTCTGTTGAGAAATGCTTGGGTCGGGTATTGACAAAGACTTGCCTTTCGTGCTAAAGTATGGACAGTGTGGTCTGGGCCTGCGCGCGGGGCTGCCATCGGCGATCCGGAGTGTTCGGCCTGGTTTGGCTACGATAAGCCAGGTGGCAGC
>DAOTZS010000089.1:0-12062 GCA_034434335.1 Anaerolineae bacterium | reverse complement strand
CACCCGCGAGCCGCTGGATTACGGCGTGTGATAACAGAGGAGGGGTAAGATGCAAGCATATGAGTTTCCGGCCAAGGTAACACCTGATGGGAGACTAACACTGCCTGAGTTTCTGTCGGAACTCTTGCCGACTAACCAGGTTATTCGGGTAATCCTCCTTGTCGGCGAACCAGATGTAGAGGAGCGAGCGGTCTGGTCTCATCTGACAACAGAGCAATTCTTCGCTGGTTACAGTGAGGCGGATGCCATCTACGACAGGGGTTGAGTGATGAAAGTATATCGTTGAGTGTCTAGCGACCCCGTCTATCATTTCCACTCCCGAACGCGAGCGGCGCAAGGCCTAGACGTTGCCCGGCACAAGGGACACAGAGTTCTTCAGAAGTCAATACGAGCAACTCTGGGCTGAGTCTGTTACATGGGAGCCAGCGGCAAAATAGTGGCCTCCGGTAACAGGTATGTGGGGCTTGCAGGGAAGAGCCAGAATGATAGGATTTTCCCCTTACTGGCAAGATGAGGAAATGTGGCTTGGATATCTGGAAGAATACCTTGACCATTGGACTCAAGGCGAAACGATAGAAGAACTGGAGGAAAACCTGAGAGATATCTACCGAGAGCTTACCAGTGGAATTATCCCTTGCGTCCGAAGGGTTGCCGAACTGGAAGTGGCATGAAACGAATAGCTTTGATACGCGAGTTAGAGAAGATGGGATGTGTGCTAATTCGTTGTGGAATGAGGCATAATTGGTAAAGGGTAGTATATGAGCGATGCAATGCGGGGCTTTACCGGCTTTCCGGCCGGTAAGTTGCCCACCACCTCTATCCCCAACCTGTTTTTCAGCGAGCTGTTGCCGCTGATAGACGACCTGGCCGAGCTGAAGGTCACCCTCCATCTCTTCTGGCTGATCGGCCGTAAGCGCGGCGCGCTCCGCTATGCGCGCCTGGATGAGTTGCTGAAGGACGAGCGCTTGCTGGCAGGTCTGGCGACCCCGCAGCGCACGGGCCAGGAAGCCCTGCGGGCCGGCCTGGAGCGCGCGGTGGCCCGGGGCACCCTGCTGCACCTGACCGTCCAGCGCAACGGTGTGAGCGAGGAATGGTACATGGTCAACAGCGCCCACGGCCGCGAGGTGGTGGCCAAGTTGCGGGCTGGCGAGCTCGACCTGATGGCCGATGTGGCTGAGGATGTCCAGCTCCAGGTGGAGCGGCCTCCCATCTTCGTGCTCTATGAACAGAACATTGGCCTGCTGACCCCCATGATCGCCGAGGAGCTACGCGATGCCGAGCGCCACTATCCTGCGGACTGGATCGCCGATGCCTTCCGGGAAGCGGCGGCCATGAACAAGCGCAACTGGAAATACGTGCTGGCCATCCTCGAGCGCTGGCGCACGCAGGGCAAAGACAGCGGCCGGGCCAGAGCAGCCGAGGGGGTTCCTGATCCCCTTAAAGCTTACCGGGTGCCCGAAGGATATGAAGAACTCATCGAGCACTGAGCCCAATCACCCCAAGAGCTCTGGCCAGCTTGAGCCTGGAACTCCGACCATGAAACAGGTTGGTGACATCCTGGAGAGTTATCGGCAACAGGCCGCCTCAACCCGTGCTGAGGCCGCTGCCGCGCGGCCAGCGACTGGCGCGGCGGGTCAGGAAGGCAAACCCGGCGCGACCTGCCCCATCTGCAAGGGCAAAGGTTTCCTCACCTACGACGTGCCGCCCGGGCACCCTGACTTCAGCAAGGTGGTGCCCTGCCGTTGCACCCAGGCGCGGCTGGCTGAGGAGCGGGCGCGCGCCTTGCACACCCTTAGCAACCTGGGCCCGCTCAGCCGCATGACCTTCGACACCTTCCTGCCCGATGGCGTTGGCCTGCCCCCGGCCCTGCGCTTCAACCTCCACGCCGCCTATGATCTGAGCTACAACTTTGCCCTGGAGCCCAAAGGTTGGCTGGTGCTGCTCGGCGGCTATGGCTGCGGCAAAACGCACCTGGCGGCGGCTATCGCCAACTACCGCCTCGCCCTCGGCCACAGCGCGCTGTTTGTCGTGGTGGCTGACCTGCTGGACCACCTGCGCGCTACCTATGCCCCTGGCAGCAACACCACCTTCGACGAGCGTCTGGAGGCGATCCGCGACGCGCCGCTGCTGATCCTGGATGACCTGGGCGCCCACTACGGCACTCCATGGGCCCAGGAGAAACTTTTCCAAATCCTCAACTATCGCTACAACCACCGCCTGCCCACGGTGATCACCTCCAACCAGCGCCTGGAGGATATGGATCCCCGCATCACCTCGCGGCTGGTGGACCCCGACCTGAGCCAGGTCTACGAGATCCTGGCCCCCGATTTCCGCCAGCCGGGCGTCGAACGCGGTGGTACCAACCTCAACACCCTGGCCTGGCACCGAGACCAGACCTTCGACACCTTCCTGCCGCGGCCTGAACTGCCGGCCGACCAACAAGAAAGCCTCATTAAGGCCAAAACGCGGGCGTTCAACTTCGCGCGCCAGCCCGAAGGGTGGCTGGTGCTCAGCGGCACCTTCGGCTGTGGCAAAACCCACCTGGCGGCTGCCATCGCCAACTACCAGGTGGCAGAAGGCCGGCTAACCCCCCTCTTCGTGGTGGTCTCGGACCTGCTTGACCACTTGCGGGCCACCTTCAGCCCTACCAGCACCACCACCCTGGACAAGCTTTTCGAACAGGTCAAAACGGCCTCGCTGCTGATCCTGGACGACCTGACCACCGAAAGCGCCACCCCTTGGGCAAAAGAAAAGTTGTTCCAGCTCCTTAACTACCGGCATGTGGCCCGCCTGCCCACCGTCATCACCACCCCGGACAACATTGACAAGATCGAACCGCGGCTGCGGAGCCGCATGTTGGACCACACCCGCTGCACCTTCGTGCTGATCGAGGCGCCTGCCTATCTCGGCAGCGAGGCAGCCAGGGCCGTCCGCGGCCGCGGCTCACGGCGGGGCTCGCCGCGCTCAGCCGAGACCTGAACTCTGCTCGCCCCTCCCCTTTACAAAGTCCCCCTGCGAATTTGACGACTTGGCCCAAATAGTGTAGAATGCGGCCCGGTTAGCACTCAAGGGTCGAGAGTGCTAAAACCGCGTCTAAACAATCCGTGTTCGGGCAACCGGGCACACCATCCTACACTACGAAGGAGGCTGTTGGACTATGAACCTGAAGCCGCTTGCTGATCGTCTGGTGGTCGAGCCGATCGAACAGGAAGAGGTAACCGCTGGTGGTATCATCCTGCCGGAGACCGCCAAGGAAAAGCCCCAACAGGGCAAAGTGATCGCTGTCGGCCCCGGCCGCACAGATGATGAAGGCGAACGCATCCCCATGGAAGTCAAGGTGGGGGACCGCGTGCTCTATGCCAAGTACTCCGGCACCGAGGTGAAGCTGGACGGCAAGAAGTTGCTGATCCTGCGCGAGTCCGACGTCCTGGCTATTATCGAGTGACAACGAGGGGTAGGCGACGAATGACGAAGACCTCCTTGGCCGTCGGTCCTTCGTCCTTCGTCAAGTAAAGCGCACTATTCTCTGGAAGAAGGAGTTTAGTTACTATGGCAGCAAAGCAGATTGTTTTCTCAGAAGAAGCACGCCGCAACCTGAAGATCGGTGTGGATACCCTGGCAAGCGCCGTCAAGGCTACTTTGGGTCCCAAGGGCCGCAACGTGGCCCTGGACAAGAAATGGGGCGCGCCGACCATCACCCATGATGGTGTGACCGTCGCCAAAGAGATCGAACTTCAGGAACCGTTCCAGAACATGGGGGCCCAGTTGCTCAAAGAGGCCGCTACCAAGACCAACGACATCGCCGGTGACGGCACCACCACCGCCACCGTGCTGGCCCAGGCCATCGTCAACGAAGGCCTGAAGAACGTGGCGGCCGGTGCCAATCCCATGTTGCTGAAGCGGGGCATCGAGAAGGGTGTCCTGGCCTTGTCCGAGGCGATCAAGAAGCAGGCTATCCCGATCACCACCAAGCAGGAGATCGCCGCCGTGGCCGCCATCTCGGCCCAGGACCAGGAGATCGGCGACCTGATCGCCGAGGTGATGGAGAAGGTTGGCAAGGACGGGGTTATCACGGTCGAAGAGGCTAAGGGCCTGCAGTTCGAGACCGAGTATGTCGAAGGTATGCAGTTCGACCGTGGCTACATCAGCCCGTACTTCATCACCAACCCCGAGGCGATGGAGGCGGTCCTGGAGAACCCCTACATCCTGATCACCGACAAGAAGGTGTCGGCCGCCACCGATATCGTCCCGATCCTGGAGAAGCTGGTCCAGCTTGGCAAGCGCGACATCGTCATCATCGCCGAGGACGTGGACGGTGAAGCGCTGGCCACCCTGGTGCTGAACAAGCTGCGGGGCATGTTCAACTGCCTGGCCGTCAAGGCGCCTGGCTTCGGTGATCGGCGCAAGGCGATGCTGCAGGACATCGCCATCCTCACCGGCGGCACGGTCATCAGCGATGAACTGGGCAAGAAGCTCGAGTCTGCTATGATCAGCGACCTGGGCCAGGCCGACAAGGTCATCGCCACCAAGGACGACACCACCATCGTCGGCGGCAAAGGTGACCCGGCTGCCATCAAGGGCCGCATCGAGCAGATCCGGGTGGAGATCGAGAACTCCACCAGCGACTACGATAAGGAGAAGCTGCAAGAGCGGCTGGCGCGGCTGGCCGGCGGTGTGGCCATCATCCGCGTGGGCGCGGGCACCGAGGTTGAGCTGAAGGAGAAGAAGCATCGGGTTGAGGATGCTCTGAGCGCGACCCGCGCGGCGGTGGAAGAGGGTATTGTGCCCGGTGGCGGTGTGGCTCTGCTGAATGCGATTGAGGCCCTGGACGAGGTCGAGAAGGGGCTGGAAGGGGATGTCCTGACCGGCGTCCGCATCCTGCGTCACGCGTTGCCCGAACCGATGCGCATGCTGGCCGAGAATGCCGGCTACGACGGCGCGGTCGTGGTCGAGAATGTCAAGCGCGAGCAGAAGCTGCGTAACAACAAGCGCATCGGTTTCGACGTGATGGCTGAAGACTACGGTGACATGGTTGAGAAGAAGATCATTGACCCGGCCAAGGTCACCCGCGGTGGCCTGGAGAACGCTGCCTCCATTGCGGCTATGATCCTGACCACCGAGGCCCTGATCACCGAGATCCCGGAGAAGGAGAAGCCGGCCGCGACCCCTCCGCCTGAGTACTAAGGGCTGAGTAGAAGGTGAAAAAGGCCGAGCCTCTGCAAGGGGCTCGGCCTTTTTCTTCGCCCGCAAGGTGAAGCCTGCCCGCTGCCCTGGCCGCAGGCAAGGTACGCCACGCGTCTGGCCCTCAGGGACTTTCCACCATCACCTCTGCAAGCAGCACCAAGTCCGCTCCAGGTTGCGCACGGTGGCCTCCAGCCTACCCGGTGTCCAGAATAGGCAACCGTTGCCCCGTCCCTCGCAGATAGACTCCGCTGATCAGCCGATACGTTCCCGCCGGCGTATTGGGAGCCACGGTCAGCCGATATGTCTCGCGCACCGGCTCTCCTACCGGCCAACGCGAGGTAGGATACAGGTCGCCGCCCAGCAGGCGATCCTCCTGGGCCACAATCTTATCCTCAGGGCTGAGAAGCTGATTGAAGGCGGTATAGTTCCGCATGATGGGCGCATCGGCACGCCAATATAGGCGAACCGTGAGGTCTTCGCCAGGCCGCACCCTCTCGGGCCAGAGGTCGTAGCCCTCCAGCCTTATCGCCCCAGCGAAGGCAATGCCCAACACGTGCTGGGGCACGGGCGGCCCGAAGTGGGTGCCCGGCGGGAACTCAAACTGCAAGACGGCCAGCCCCTCGAACTCCGTGAATACTTCCTGACGCTGCCCGTGGTCGAAGAATTGCTCCAGCGTGATCCGCCGGGGATCGGCCAGCGGTTCCTGCCACAAGACCAGCCAGGCCCGCCGATGCCCCTCGGCCAGCATCCGGTTTAGGGTGGCCGTCACATCGGCCGTGACGACCGGGTGGGTGACCCTCGGCAGCAGGTCCGGGGGGATGGGATATATCGCCAGGCCGAGCTGGTTGTAGAAGGCGAAGGCCGGCCACGTGTGCCCGGCCACGATCACTACGGCGTCGTCGGGGGTCGCGTGGGCGGCCAGATACCAGCCCACGCTGCGCCAGTCCGGTTTGGCAAACTCCGAATTGCTGACATTACCTGCCAGCCCCAGACAGCTTCCCCCCACCATGGCTGCCAATGACAGCCAGCCCAGGGCCCGCTCTGCTGCGCGCCGCCTTTGATACAGCAGGGCTGCGCAGCCCTGGCCGGCCAGCAGCGCCATACCCGGGGCCAACGTCAGCAGATAGCGCGGGGCAAACTTGGGCCGGCCATAGGCGATGACGAGCAGGACAGCCAGGGGAACGAAGATGCTGACTGCCAGGAAGACGGCTGCCATGCCCCGGCTGTGATTGATTCCTTCTCCCGATCGGCCGGCGCGGTGGGGGGCCATGGCCAGCCAGACCAACCCCAGGCCAGCCAGCAGCAGATAAAGCCCCGTCGCCGCGGTGGCAGCCGGGCCATGCCAGGCTTCGCCCACCGCGCAGGCGTGGACCACCTGGGCCACCGCACGGCGCAACCCCAACACACCCCGCCAGTAAGTGTCATTAGCCCCCAGTGCGCCAGCCACCTTCAGGCCATAAGGCAGGAAGGCAATCCCAGCCACAGCCGCCCAGGCAAGCCACGTCCACCAGAGGTCCCACTCTCTGCGTCGCCATGCCCACCAGGCCATGAAGGCCGCATGGGCCAGCAAGGTGAAGGCCGCATAAAGATGGGTGTAGAGGCTCAGTCCCAGCAGCAGGGCATAGAGGCCCCACCGGCCACCCCTGAAAACCCCACCCGTGCCGCGAACTTCAGTTCGTGTCCGTGATAGTACACTTTCAGCTCCTGCTGCCTCCCCACGCTTCAGGAGGGTCAGCAACTGGTAACTGGCTCCCCAGGCCAGCAACACCATCAACGTATAGCCACGCGCCTCCTGGGCGTACCAGATTTGAAAAGGGGAAAGCGCGCTCAGCAGAGCAGCCAGCGTGGCGGCTCGCCGGCCCAACAGGCGACAGCCCACCCCGTAGACGAGCGGCACCAGCAAGGTCCCGGTCAGCAGCGAAAGGAAACGCAGGAGGAACTCCGACCCTGGCCGGCCGGCGGCCAGAGCTGTCAATCGCAGCCAGAAGTGCAGGAAAAGGAAATAAAGGGGAGGATGCTCGCTGCCCGCGACCGATGCCAGGAGGCCAGGCAGGGACTGGCTGGCATAGTGCCAGCTCAGCCCCTCATCATACCAGACGCTCTGCGCTCCCAGGTGCCAGGTCCGCAGGCCAAACGCCAACAGGGTGATAGCCAGGGTCAGCCAGAGAGAGAAAGATTGCGTACCTTTACTTTTCGCAGCCATCTCAGAGGTGGCACCCTACGGCTGTTCACCCTGTTGTAGTGGCCCACAACTTGCGGCAGGCTAAGGCTTGATCATGGGCAATTGGGCAAAGTCGTCCGGGCCGAGACGATCCATATCCGTTTCTTGCGATGGGGGATAGGTCCGCAGCAGCGTTGCCTGGTCCGGGGTGAAGTCAGCCGGCAGGGCTACGTCCAGAATACGAGTATGATTCGTGTCGGACGGCGCGCCGCCCAATCGCCATTGTTGCGCCTGAGGCAGCACATCGCGCACCAGCCAAACCCCAGCTGCCGGATAGCCCTCCTGGCTCAGGACGACCGCCAGGTATTTCCACTTCTGTGGGTCGTTGCCAATCACCGCCTTGGGCACTTTCAGGGTAATCTGCTGCCGGCCGGCATCGCTGATGATCTGCAGCTCACCTTCGACCTCCTCCGGGCCCTGAGGGCCAGCCCGATACATGGCCGGATACCACCCCTCGGCCCAGATGGCAAAGTCCCAGGCGTCCCTGGCCGAGACGGCCGCATTGCGTCCTGGCAGCAGCTTGCGCAGCCCCGAGCCTTCCTTTCCGTCCTGGTCAATGTATACGTCTACCGTGTGCACACCCATGCCATTGGGAGCGCCCCAGGCGTTGTTCAGCTTGCCATAGAAGGTGAACCTGAACAGCACATGGGTGTCGTTATGGAGCACTTCGAACGTCTTCAGGTCATAGGCAGCTTTGGGGAAGACGGGGTCGAGGGGGTAGGTGTATGTGCCGGGGCCGGTGTCGTCCCCCGCCGGGTCTTCAACTACCAGCACAGGGGTGCTCGGCCCCAGGGTGGGGACGGGGGTCGGCGCGCGACTTGATGCAATGATCGGCACACTGAGCCAATGTGGCCGCTCCAACCCTAGCGTATCGAAGATGTCGCCCAAGATAGCGCGGAACTGCTCGTCAAAAGATTCGTCGTTGCCCGAGTTCTGATCGGCCCCGTACCACCAGAACCAGTCTGACCCTTCGGCTGCGTAGATCAGCTCCATGGCGCGCGCCAGCCTGTCAGCCGCGATGGTGCGCTCGCCCCGCTCGTAGAGGCTCACCACCGCACGCGTGCGTGCCAGATAGTCCCAGGCGATGTTCTCCTCCTCCTCGCCGATCCAGGTCTTGAAGTCGGGCGAAACCCACGAGCCGGCCCACAGGTTCTCAAGGGCCGGCTGGGCGGGGAAGCGAGCCAGGAATTCGGCAGGGGTGACCGTGACAATAAGCGGGTCCTCTGCCAACAGCCGGTAAAGAGTATTGAGGAAGAGCTTGCCGTCGTTATCGTAATACTCCCAGGCGTTCTCGCCATCCAGGATCACGCTGACAAGGTGGGCGCCGGCCTGGCCCTGGGCCTGCAACCTCTCCCGAATGGCGTGGATGCGGCGGATGAAGTCGCGCGCGGCCTGGTCCCCGGGCTCGAACGCATAGGCAAACCCGACTTTGTCGCTGATGAGCTTATCCCGGAAGATAATCGCTACGGGCGGGTCCTCGTTACTGCTGACGTAGTACGGCCGGTAGAGCGTGCTGGCTTCGACCACCGTCTCCTGAGCATCCCGCTTGAATTTGGCCAGGCCGAGCGACCTGGCCAGCACCTCCTCATCGGAGGCCATCCACCTGATCCCAGCCTGGCTGACCATGCCCACTATCTCCTGGGCCACCGCGCCTTCGGCTGGCCACATCCCCCTGGGTGGACGGCCAAAGTGCTGCTCGTAGAACGCCACCCCTTTTTGGAGCTGGGCGATGGCATCCTGAGCATAGCTGAACTCCTCCTCAGGCAGCTCCAGGCCTGGCGCGGACTGCCGGGCCAGCCGGGTGGAGACGAGCAGCGGAAGGATGGGATGGGCGTAAGGGGTCATGGTGACCTCGATCTGGCCAGCGTCCTGCAGCTTCCTGTGTTCGGGGATTACCTGGCGCACGATCTCCAGGTGCCGCGCGAAGAGCACTTCTTTGTCAGCCTCGCTGAACCCTCGCCTCTTCTGTACCAGCCCCTTCAAAGGCTCTGCGGCCAACCAATCGGGGTCAGTCCAGGCCAGGTTGAAGAGCACCTGCAGGTCGCGCCACTCTGCTTCGCCCCAGGCGGCCTGGTTGGGGCGCAAGTTGGCCAGCTCCTGATAGCGTGGGAAGCGGGCAATGATCTTAGGGTTGATATCGAAAAAGCGCTCGCCGATGAACGCCTTATCTTCGGGGGTCAACTGGTCGGCTGGCTTTTCGGCCAGCACCTGGTAGAGGTCCTTGGCGCCCGCGGCCAGGTCGTCGAGCTGACGGATCAGGCTGGGGGTGAGGTTGAAGGTGGCCTTGACCTGGGGATACCTGGCCAGGGTGGTGGCCATGTCCAGGTAGTCTTTGGCCGCGTGGACGCGCACCCAGGGCCTGATGTAGACCCCTGTGGCTGGGTCCTTATAGTAAAGGGGTTGGTGTTGATGCCAGATCAGGGCCAGGTAGATAGGCTCCTCAGGGGCGGAAGTGGCTGTCGGCGGGATCTGCGCAACGGTTGGCTCAGCCGGGGCCGCGGTAGGAGCCAAAGGGGTTACCGCGGGGGTCAGGGTGGCAGGGATGCATGCCGCCACAGCCAGTAAAATGAGCAAGAGAGGAGGTATCCAGGCTCTGGGCATCTCATTTCTCCTATTCGAGCCTCAGCATCACAGACTTCTCCCCACCACGGTGGGCGATGCGCAAGATCTGCCGTTGAGGTTCGTAGGAGTGCCATACCAGCCGGTTTCCTCCGGTGACCTCGTCAACGGCCTCTATCAGGCTGGGCGGCTCGCCCGGCCAAAAGAGCGCGGTTACCAGGATGGTGCCCATTGGCCCCTCGGTGACAAGGCTCAACCTCTTCCCTTCTCTCACCTGCGATGCGCACCTGGCCGAGGAAAAGAGCAGCGTTGGTTCCTGGAGACCTTCTGGCAGGCGGTAGAGCATGGCATACCCTCTAGCCTTGAGCCTGAGATCGCTCACCGATTTCAGTGTATGATCATCCAGATCCAGGTAATGTCCGGGAACGGAGTATTCCCGAAACGTGTAAACAAATCGGAACGGCCCTCGTGAGACATCCAGCACCCCGGTAGGGCTGTAGGGTATGCCTGCCACGGCCGCGGCATGGCGTGTGAAAGCGCGCAGGATCTGTGCACCCTCGATGCCATAGGCCAGGTGCCAGGGAGAGATGCCAACGTAGATCACCCATCCCTTGCCATATCGCCTCTGCCACGCCACTACCTCTCCGTGCTTTGTTGTCATCAAGGGCTCGGATCCCTCCGGCATGCCCAAAAGCAGTTGGGGAGGCTCGTAGAAGTGTGGAAACCGCAGGCAGTTCCACGTTTCCGGCGCCTTATCTTCGCCGAACAGCACCGCCGGCAAATCCCCTTGTAGGGGAGCTGAGACCTCTATTGCCTCCAGGGGGTGGGGAGTGGGCATGAAGCCATCACATCCCACCTGTTTCATCAGATAGGCGAAGTTGCTGTCATAGCCGGCCCGTCGCCACCAGGCAGAGGGCACATCATCGAACTCCGAGGTGCCAAAGTAGACCATCACCCCACCGCGTTTGACCCACTCTATCAGACCATCCGCGTAAGTCTGCTCGTGCGGCTGCCAGAAGTCGAAGGAGGTGAGGAGGACCTTGAACTTGTCCATGAAGGCCGTCTCTGGCCCGCGCTCCAGTGGCAAGATCTGAACCTCTACGCCCTGATCAATGAGCGGGAGGGTCAGGGCGTACAGGGCATCGAGGTAATTGCGGCCAGGGCTTCCCCGTTGCCACATGACCGTGTCGGTGATGGGTACGCCAATGCCGCACAGCGTGTCGTAAGGGTACTTCTCCAGCTCACGGCAAACATTCATAAAGGTCGTGAAAACGGTTTTGTACTCGTCTGGAGCCGGGCCAGCGGGAGGTTGGTCGCCGATATATAGCCGGTCGGGCCAGGCCACCATGAAATGCTGTCCCCCCAGCAGCCAGGCGGCCAGCGTATCCTCTTCGAACCACTGTCTGTAGACAGCCCATGGGTACTTGGGATCGTCGGACTTGGGATCGAGCAGGTGGACCAGGCGCCGTGGTGAATCCATGCAGAGCATACGGAAATAGGAGCGCTCGGCATAGGAATGAAGAAATGGTTCCACGGTGGGCCGGCCCAGGTAGATGATGGGTGCCCGAATCGTATCTGACCAGACCTCGCCCAAGACACCATCCACTTCTGGCATGTGCACCAGCGCGCCCTGGATGCTGGTGATCCCCCCTTCCACCGAGCGAATCCCGAATAGCTCGGCGTAGTTCAAAGGGCTGTGGGGGTTCACCATGCAGTACATGCCTGGGTACCGCTTCTTGACAGCCCTGAACACCTCCTGGACCATACGAAATAAGAGAAAGGACTTCAACTTCTCCGCGCGGAAGCGCGCATCGTGGCTCGACTCAGGGTCTACCCACTCATCACCGTAGAACTTACGCCACTCTCGTTTGAACCCCTCGCTGTAACCCGCCCGATGGAAGAACTCCGGTTCATCGTATTCAATCCCATAGACCCCTTCACGGATGCGGTTCAGCATCATCTCAACGTGGAAACGGACAAAATCTTCCGTGGGCACCATATAGTATACTCTAAACGGTTGAGATTTGGACTTTTTCAAATGACTGGAAATTCCATGATAACAAGGTTTCCAACTCGTTTCTGTGTTTCGTATGGGCAG